>NZ_JBEZLP010000019.1:22740-191153 GCF_040652195.1 Streptomyces sp. NPDC048278 | reverse complement strand
GGGGGGGGGGGGGGGGGCGGGCGGGGGGGCGCCCCGGCCGCGGCCCCGCCCCGCCCCCCGGGCCGCGGCGCGTGTCGACGCGGCGTCAGTTCCTCACGGGGCGAAGGTCGTCGTGGAGGCGAGGCTGCCCGCCGACGGCAGCGCGGGCAGCGACGGCAGTGCGGGCAGGGCGCCGAGGAGGCCGGCGACCGCCGCGAGGATCGGGGCCAGCAGCCCGGTGACGGCGCCCAGCAGCCCGCCGAGGTCGAGCGAGGTCAGCGCGCTGAGCAGCCCGTCGACGGCCGCCTGGATCGCGTTCAGCAGGTCCGAGACGGGGTCGGCCGCCCGGGGCGCGGCCCGGTGCGCACGGTCGGCGGCGCCGGCGTCCAGGTTCCGCAGCCGCTCCTGGACCTTGTTGCTCCACTCCCGCAGTGCCTTCGCGTAGGCGGCGGCCTGCGCCGGGTCGATGCGGGTGCCCTGCGCCGCGGCGAGGCCGGGAAGTTCGTCCAGCAGGGGCGTCAGGGCCCGGTCGTACTGTCCCGGGTCCAGTGCGTCGATCCGGTCGAGGAGCGTGGCGAGGTCGGTGCCGGGCGGCAGAGCCGTCTGCGCGACACCGGGTCCCGTCGCTTCTCGGCCGGCGTCGGCGGCGGCAGCGGAGGCCGCCGCCGGGCCGAGCACCAGGGCGGCACAGACCAGGGGGGAGACGAGGAGGCCGCGGGAGGCAAGGGCGCGCATGGGTTTCCTTTCGAGAACGTCCGTCTTTCGCCCACCGTGGAAAGCGGGGTGCGGGCCCGCAACCGGTCACCCACTCTGCCGAGCGTCGGCCGTGCCAAGACGAAGGCGCTGACCAGCGGTTTGCCCCGGCACCGGGCTCCGTCCGGGTGTCGGCCGGATGTTCGCCCGTCAGGGTGCGCCCGTCCGGCCGCGGCCGAGCGGCGCCAGTCGGGCCCTCGCTCTTGTATGTTCTATGCCAGACACCATAAGTTACCCTCTGGTAGTGATGTGGTGCGTCTCCACGGAAAGGGTGGTGGTCAGGTGAGTCCGCGCACGAGCGACAGCCGGGAACGGATGCTGCGCGGTGCCTCCGACCTGCTGGGCGAGTACGGCGCCGGTGCCACCAGCATCGACCGGGTCCTGGCCCGCACCGGTGCCCCCCGAGGCTCCGTCTACCACCACTTTCCCGGCGGCCGTGCCCAGCTGGTCGAGGAGGCGGTGACCCGGTCCGGAGACGTCATGGCGAAGCGGATCGACGCGGCCGTGGCGGCCGAGGACCAGGACCCCGTGGCGGCGCTCGACTCCTTCTTCGCGCTGTGGCGGCAGCGGCTGACGGAGAACGGCTACCGCGTCGGCTGCCCGGTCGCTGCCGTGGCCGCGGCGACCAACGACGAGGCTCCCCAGCTGGCCCGCTCCGCCGCCGCCGTCTTCGCCCGCTGGCAGCAGGCGCTGGCCGCGCACTTCCACCGGCACGGCCTCGCGCAGGCGCGCAGCACCCGGCTGGCCGCCTTCGTCGTCGCCGCCCTCGAAGGCGCCGTGATCATGTGCCGTGCCGAACAGACCACCGCACCGCTGGACGCGACCGCCGCCGAGCTGCGCGAACTGCTGACCCGTGCCTTCCAGGACCGGTGACGACCTGACGACCACCTGTCTCTCACGACCTGCCCCCGGCTCGTCACGTCAGGCGCCGACACCTGACGGCACGTGACGGCACGTGACGACCACCACGGCCCGCTGCCCCGTAGGCGGCGGACCGGCCCGCACCACCACGAGCACATCTGAGGAGCCACCCGTGTCCACCACCGACCTCGCCGCCCTGTCCGGCCTCGAACTGATGCGCTGGATACAGTCCGCGCGGCCGACCGACACCGTGCCCCCGACGATCGGCAGGCTGCTCGGCATGCGCTTCGACGAGGTGGAACACGGCCGGATGGTCATGTCGCTCGACACCCGCCCCGACTTCGCCAACCCCCTCGGCACCGTGCACGGCGGCATCGCGGCCACCCTGCTCGACTCCGTGATGGGCTGCGCCGTGCACACCACCCTGCCCGCCGGCGTCGGCTACACCACCCTCGAACTCAAGGTCAACTACATCCGCGCCGCCCACACCGGAGGCCAGACCCTCACGGCCGAGGGCAACATCATCCATGCGGGCCGCTCCACCGCCACGGCCGAGGGCAAGGTGCTCGACGAGCGCGGGAAACTGATCGCCCACGCGACCACGACCTGCCTCATCCTGCGACCGGCCGGCGACTGACGGCGGACCGGCCGCAGGACCCGCGCGCCGGGCGGGCGGCTACTCCGGGACGCGGGCCAGGTCGTGCAGCCAGGCCTTCGCCGAACTGTCCGACGGGGCACGCCAGTCGCCGCGCGGGGAGAGCGAACCGCCCGCCGAGACCTTCGGCCCGTTCGGCATCGCCGAGCGCTTGAACTGCGCGAAGGCGAAGAAGCGGCGGCAGAAGTAGTCGAGCCAGTGCCTGATCTCCGCCAGGTCGTACGCCTTGCGGTCGCCCTCGGGGAAGCCGGGCGGCCAGGCACCCGCCTCCCGGTCGTGCCAGGCGTGCCAGGCCAGGAAGGCGATCTTCGACGGCCGGAACCCGTGCCGCAGCACCTGGTACAGGGTGAAGTCGTGCAGGGCGTACGGGCCGATCTTCGACTCGGTGGACTGCAACTCCTCACCCGGCACCAGCTCCGGGCTGATCTCGGTGTCGAGGATCGCCGCGAGGGTCCTGCCGGTCTCCGCGTCGAACTGCTCGCTGCTGATGACCCAGCGGATCAGGTGCTGGATCAGCGTCTTCGGCACCCCGGAGTTGACGTTGTAGTGGCTCATCTGGTCGCCGACCCCGTACGTCGACCAACCCAGCGCCAGCTCCGACAGGTCCCCGGTGCCGAGGACGATGCCCCCGCGCTGGTTGGCCAGCCGGAACAGGTAGTCGGTGCGCAGACCGGCCTGCACGTTCTCGAACGTCACGTCGTAGACCGGCTCCCCGGCGGCGAACGGGTGGCCCATCTCCTGCAGCATCAGCCGCGCGGTCGGCGTGATGTCCAGCTCGGCCGCGGTCACACCGAGCGAGTTCATCAGCCGGTGGGCGTTGCCCTTGGTGTGCTCGCCGGTCGCGAAGCCCGGCAGGGTGAAGGCCAGGATGTCGCTGCGCGGGCGGCCCGCGCGGTCCATGGCACGGGCGGCGACGATCAGCGCGTGCGTGGAGTCGAGGCCGCCGGACACGCCGATGACGATCTTCGGTCCGCCGATCGCCGCCAGCCGCTGCTGGAGCGCGGCGACCTGGATGTTGTACGCCTCGTAGCAGTCCTGGGCGAGCCGCTGCGGGTCGGCCGGGACGAAGGGGAAGCGCTCCACCCGGCGCCGCAGCCCGAGGTCCGCCGCCGGCGGGTCGAGGTGGAAGGCGACGGTCCGGAAGTCGCCGGTGCGGGCCGCGTGGGTACGGCGGTTGTCGTCGAACGAACCCATCCGGGCCCGCTCCTGGCGCAGCAGGTCCAGGTCGACGTCGGCCACCGCGTACTGGTCGTCCAGCGGGAACCGGTCCGTCTCGGCCAGCAGCGCGCCGTTCTCGTAGATCATGGTCTGGCCGTCCCAGGACAGGTCCGTCGACGACTCGCCGAGCCCGGCCGCCGCGTACACGTACGCGGCGAGGCAGCGCTGCGACGCGGAGCGGCACAGCAGCTTGCGGTCCTCCGCCCGGCCGACCGTGATCGGGCTGCCGGAGAGGTTGAGCAGCACGGTCGCGCCGGCCAGCGCCGCCTCCGCGCTCGGCGGCACCGGCACCCACATGTCCTCGCAGACCTCGGCGTGCAGCACGAGACCGGGGACGTCCTCCGCCTCGAACAGCAGGTCCACTCCGAACGGCACGCTCTCGGCGCCGATCCGGATGGTGCCGCCGCGCTCGTCGTCGCCCGCGGCGATCTGGCGCCGCTCGTAGAACTCGCGGTAGTTCGGCGGGTACGACTTGGGCGCGATGCCGAGGATCCGGCCGCGGTGCACGAACACCGCGCAGTTGTAGATCCGGTTGCGGTGCCGCAGCGGGGCGCCGACGACGAGGACCGGCAGCAGCCCGGCCGAACCGGCCCGCACCGCCTCGACGGCCTCCTCGACCTGGTCGAGCACCGCGTCCTGGAGCAGCAGGTCCTCGATCGAGTAGCCGGTGAGGCCGAGCTCCGGGAAGACCGCCACCGCGACGCCCTCCTCGGCGCAGCGGCGGGCCTGCCGCAGTACTGCCTCGGCGTTGGCGCGCGGGTCGGCGATGACGGTGTGGCCCGTGCACGACGCGACGCGCGCGAAACCGTGCTCATAGATCGACCAGAAGTTCAACGGGGGCTTCCTCGGGAGAGACGGACACGGTGCGGATGCCGGACAGAAAGCATCGCCGTGGCACCCTCTCCGTCGACGGCCTGGCGAACCTCCTGCCCCGAGCAGCATAGATCGCCGGGCGATCCGGGCTGGTCAGGGATTCCGTGCGGCCCGCGCACAGGTCCGCCGCGCACGGCGGGTCACCGGCGCCGGATGCCCCGGCCGTGCCGGAGCGCGGCCGGGGCAGGTCGGCGGAACCGGACCGCTACGCGGCGGTGCCGCCCGAGTAGTCGCTGTTGAACGTGGTCTCGACGGTCGTCGCCACCGACTGCGCCACCCCGGTGCCCGTGAGGATGATGCCCAGCTCGCGGTTGTTGGAGAGGGAGTTGCTGCTGATGTTCATGGAGCCGGCCTCCACCTCCTGGGTGGACAGGCCGTAGTCGGCGACCATGGCCTTGGCGTGGATGTAGAAGCCGTCGGGGTCGGAGTAGCCGACGACCGTGCCGCCCGCGGCCTTGACGGCGGAGACCTCGCTGGAATAGTCGCCCGGCGTCTCCAGGACGACCCGCACCTTCACGCCCGCCTCGGCCCTGGCGACGATGGCGTTGACCACCGTGCTGTCGCTGAACTCCAGTTCCTCGACGTCGAGCGTCTTGGTGGCGGCGTTGACCACGGTCAGCAGGCGGCTGCGCGAGTCGGTGGGGGACCAGAGCAGGTGGTCGCCGTCCGTGGGGGTGATCGAGGTGCCGGCGTAGTCGGCGTTGAAGACCTTCTCGATCGCCGCGACGTCCCGGGTGTCGTCGGTGAAGACGCCGTAGTCGCGTCCCGTCGAGTAGTACTGGGAGGTCAGGTTGCCGGTCAGGACGAGCGACTTGGTGGCGTCGACCGTGATGGTCTTCTGGTGCGTGTAGACGAAGCTGGACGGCGACCACACCACGCCCACGCCCGCGTTGGTGAGGGAGGTGTAGGCGGAGTTGTTGGCGCTCTTGTGCGCCTGGTCCAGGACGACCCGCACGGTGACGCCCTTGTTCTCCAGGGCGATGAGGTCGTTGACGGCCGTGGTGTCCTCCAGCTCGTACATCGTCATGTCGAGCGAGCTGGTGGCCGAGTTGATGAAGTCGTAGATCGTGGGCTCGCTGCTGCTGAGCGAGAAGGCGAACGCGGAGTAGCTCGCGGCGTTCGCGGGGACCGCGGTGGCGACCACGGCCGCACCGGCCGCCAGGGCGACACCCGCGCGAACGAGAAGCTTCGACAGCATGTGCGTGACTCCTAGTCGAGTAGACGCTCACGTGGGGGGTGGGTGAGCGTGGGCATGACACCACGCGCGTAGACTGCCGAGGAAGGGAAGCCGGGTGAACTCACCGTTACCTGTGGGGCGTGCGGGCGGACATAGCGGACTCGGCGCAGGTGGGGGCCGGTTCATGGGCGTACCGCGAGAACGCAAAATCTTCGTAGCTGGGCGCACGGACGCAAGGAAACCGGTGACGGCGGCGGGATGCCGGCCGGTGTCGGCGGGGGTGGACGGCGGCTCGGCGTCAGCGGCGGTCCGGTGGCGGCCTGGCGTCAGCGGCGGTCTGATCGTGCCGGTGTCGGCGGTGGTCTGACGGTGGCCGGTGTCGACGGCAGTCTCATGGGCGCCGGTGTCCATCGCGGCTGAGGATGCGGGAGACGGAGCGGGCGCGGGTCACGCCGGTGGAGTGTGGCGCGGGCGGTTCGGTGCGGGGGCCGTCCGGTCGGGAGGCGGTCGAGGTCGGCGTCACGCGCGACCGTCCGCCGTGCCGCGGGTGTGCGGCGAGCGCGTGGCGGCCCCCGCGTCACCGGGAGGCGGAGAGGCCTGACTGCGGCGGGCGCCGGAATGGGCGTCGGCCTCCGCCCCGCCGCGCGCCTCCCCGTGGGGCCGGTGCGCGGGGTTCAGGTGGTCCTGAGCCGGACTCCGAGGCCGCCGTCGAGGAGGTCGAAGGCCTGGTGGGTGGCTCGGACCGCCTCCGGGTGGCGGGCGTCGGCGGACTCGCCGGCCGCCAGCGCCACGTGGTTCAGCACGGCCAACTGCCGCTGCACCGCGATCACCTGGGCCGCCGCCAGACGCGCCACCAGCGGATCGGCGCCGGTCTCCCGCAACGCCTCGGCCAGCGCCTCGGTCCCGCGTGCGGTGTACCGCGTCAGCCGCGCCGCCAGGCTCTCCGTGTCGAAGACCATCCTGAGGAAGGCGACGATCTCGGGAGTGTCGTTGAGCCCGGTGTTCGGGTCGCGCCGTGCCAGCGCGTCCAGCAGCGCCTCCCGCAGCGCGTCGAGCGGCTGCCGCCCCGCCGCGCGGGTGCGCACGATCCGGGCCGCCTCGCTCTCGTGGTCGGCGAACCGGTGCAGGACCAGGTCCTCCTTGGTCGGGAAGTACGCGAAGAGCGTCCGCCGGGAGATCTCCGCCGCCTCCGCGATCTCGGTGATCGAGACCTGGTCGAAGCCCCGGTCCAGGAAGAGGCGGATCGCCGTCGCCGACACCGTCTCCCGGGTGCGTTCCTTCTTGGTCTCCCGCAGGCCCATGCGCTGATTCATGCACTCAGTCTACCTGGTGGTAGACTCGGTGCATTCTTGCACTGAGTGCAATCGTTGGAGGCGTCATGCGAACCGAGATCATCGTGGTGGGGGCGGGTCCGACCGGACTGATGCTGGCCCATGAGCTGGCCCTGGCCGGCGTACCGGTCGTCGTCCTGGAGAAGCAGCGCACGCGCAACCCCCAGTCCCGGGCGGGCGGCCTGCAGCCGCGCACCGCGGAGGTGCTCGACCTGCGCGGACTGCTGGACCCCCTGCTCGCCGACGCGCCCTCGCGCGCCCTGCACGGGGGGCACTTCGCGATGCTGCCCGTCGAACTGGACTGCCGCCCCTGGCGCACCCGCCACCCCCGCCCGGTCACGCTCCCGCAGGAGCGGCTCGAGGCGTTCCTCGAGCAGCGGCTGCTCGCGCGGGGCGTGCCCGTGCTGCGCGGGCACGAGGTGTCGGCCGTGGAGCAGGACGCGGACGGCGTCACGGTCGGGGAGATACGCGGCAGCCACCTGGTCGCCTGCGACGGCGCGCACAGCGCGGTCCGCGCCGCGCTGTCGGTCCCGTTCCCGGGCCGGGCCGGCCGGATGTCCGCGGTGGCCGCCGACCTCACCCTCGCCGCCAGGTCCGACACGGTCCCCACCGAGTACGGGCACTTCAGCCAGTACCCGCGGACCGCCGGCGGCTACTTCAGCATCCTGCACCCCCTCGACGGCGACCGGTACCGGCTGATCTTCGGCCGGCTCTCCGGTGACGGCCCCGACCGCTCGGCCCCCGTGACCGCGGACGAGGTCTCCGAGGCGCTGCACGCCGTGTACGGGCGGGAGACCGAACTGGGCGAGCTGCGCGCGGCGTCCCGGTTCAGCGACGCCGTCCGCCAGGTCGAGCGGTACCGCGAGGGCCGGGTGTTCTTCGCCGGGGACGCGGCGCACATCCACGCGCCGATCGGCGGCCAGGGCGTGAACCTGGGCGTGCAGGACGCGGTCAACCTGGGCTGGAAACTGGCCGCCGAGGTGCTCGGCCGGGCCCCCGCGGGTCTGCTGGACACCTACCACGACGAGCGGCACCCGGTCGCGGCACGGGTGTTGGAGCACACCCGCGCCCAGGCCGTGCTCATGAACCCGGGCCAGGACGAGGAACTCGCGGCGGTCCGGTCCCTCGCGACCGAACTGCTGCGCCTGCCCGACACCAACCGCTACCTCTCGGGCGTGATGTCCGGCCTCGACACCGAGTACCCCGGGGTCGGCCCCCGGATGATCGACCTGGAGCTGGTCACCGGGTCCGGTCCGGCCCGGGTGAGCGATCTGATGCACTCGGGCCGGGGCCTGCTGCTCTCGCTCGACGGCAGGCAGCGCTCCGTGGGCGGCCGGGAGGACCGGGTCGAGCACGTCACGGCGAAGACCGACGAGGACGTGTCCGGCGCCGGGGCCTTCCTGGTCAGGCCCGACGGCTACGTGGCCTGGTCCACGGCCGACGGCAGCCCCCTGGAGACGGCCCTCGCCCGGTGGTTCGGCTGAACCCCTGCCCGGTGGTCCGGCCGGACCCGTGCCCGCGGGGTCAGCCGTCCGCCAGTCCGAGCTGGCGCAGCATGCCGAGTTCGTCGCTGCTGCCCCAGCGCTCGACGAGCCTGCCCTCCTCGTCGAAGCGGCTGATCTGCATGCCCCGGTAGCTCACCGTCCGGCCGGTAGGAGGCTGCCCCATCAGCGGTCCCAGATGCGTCCCGCTGATCTGGTAGGCGAACGCCAACTCGTCGTCGGTCGCCAGCAGATGCTCCACCTCGACGTGCAGGTCGGGGAAGGCCGCCCGAAGATCGTTGAACATGGCCTTGTATCCGGCGGGTCCCGGGACCTGTCCCGGTGCAGGGTCATGGTCGACGGAATCGGGCGCCACGATGGCGTCCAGCGCGTCGAGGTCCCCGGCTTCGACGGCCTTTCCGAAAGCGGTCTGTGCGGCGATGTTCGTCTGCTGCGCCATGAGCACTCCCGGGCGTGCGCGGGGCGCCGGCCCGTGTGTCGGCGGGGAGGTCCGCGCCTACGCCGTACACCGACCGTACAACGGCCCTCGGCCCCCGGCAGGTCAGGCCTCCTGGACGGTCCGCCCCGGCATCGGTCAGTAATGGAGAAGCACTACTGTTCCACCCCGACTAGCGTGGCGGCCATCGACGCAGGCACCGCGCAGCGGACGGAGACGGGTGTGAGCATGGCCAGAACGACCGGGACGCAGAAGACCACGCCCCATGTGGCCGACACACACGGCCTGATCCGTGTGCACGGCGCGCGGGAGAACAACCTCAAGGACGTCAGCATCGAGATCCCGAAGCGCCGGCTGACGGTCTTCACCGGGGTCTCCGGCTCGGGCAAGAGCTCGCTGGTGTTCGACACCATCGCCGCCGAGTCGCAGCGGCTGATCAACGAGACCTACCCCGCCTTCGTCCAGGGCTTCATGCCCAACCTGGCCCGCCCCGAGGTCGACGTCCTCGAAGGACTGACCACCGCGATCATCGTCGACCAGCAGCGCATGGGCGGCGACCCGCGCTCCACCGTCGGCACCGCCACCGACGCCAACGCGCTGCTGCGCATCCTGTTCAGCAGGCTCGGCAAGCCGCACATCGGCTCGCCCAAGGCGTTCTCCTTCAACATCGCCTCGATCAGCGGGGCCGGCGCCGTCACCGTCGAACGCGCGGGACAGAAGGTGAAGGAGCGGCGCAGCTTCAGCATCACCGGCGGCATGTGCCCGCGCTGCGAGGGCCGGGGCGCCGTCACCGACCTCGACCTCGCCCAGCTCTACGACGAGAACCTGTCCCTCAACGAGGGCGCGATCACCGTCCCCGGCTACAAGGGCGGCGGCTGGAACTCCCGCCTCTACGCCGAGTCCGGCTTCTTCGACCCGGACAAGCCGATCAGCAAGTTCACCAAGAAGGAGCTGCAGGACTTCCTGCACCGCGAGCCGACCCGGATGAAGATCGCGGGCATCAACATGACCTACGAAGGTCTGATCCCGCGCATCCAGAAGTCGATGCTCTCCAAGGACAAGGAGTCGATGCAGCCGCACATCCGCGAGTTCGTGGAGCGTGCGGTCACCTTCGCCACCTGCCCCGACTGCGACGGCACCCGGCTCAGCGAGGGTGCCCGCTCCTCGAAGGTCGACGGGATCAGCATCGCCGACGCCTGCGCGATGCAGATCAGCGACCTGGCCGCCTGGGTACGCGGCCTCGACGAACCCTCGGTGGCACCGCTCCTCGCCACGCTCCGGCACACCCTGGAGTCGTTCGTGGAGATCGGCCTCGGCTACCTCTCGCTCGACCGGCCGGCCGGCACCCTGTCCGGCGGCGAGGCCCAGCGCACCAAGATGATCCGCCACCTCGGCTCCTCGCTCACCGACGTCACCTACGTCTTCGACGAGCCCACCACCGGCCTGCACCCGCACGACATCCAGCGCATGAACGGCCTGCTGCTGCGGCTGCGCGACAAGGGCAACACCGTACTCGTCGTGGAGCACAAGCCGGAGGTCATCGCCATCGCCGACCACGTCGTCGACCTCGGCCCCGGCGCCGGGGCGGGCGGCGGCACGATCTGCTTCGAGGGCACCGTCGAGGCACTGCGGACCGGCGGCACGATCACCGGCCGCCACTTCGACGACCGGGCCGCTCTCAAGGACGCGGTCCGCAAGCCCACCGGCTCGCTGGAGATCCGCGGCGCCCACACCCACAACCTCCAGGGCGTCGACGTCGACATCCCGCTCGGCGTCCTCGCCGTCGTCACCGGCGTCGCGGGCTCCGGCAAGAGCTCCCTGGTGCACGGCTCGATCCCGGCCGGCGCCGGGGTGATCTCCGTCGACCAGGGCGCCATCCGCGGCTCCCGGCGCAGCAACCCGGCGACGTACACCGGACTGCTCGAACCGATCCGCAAGGCCTTCGCCAAGGAGAACGGCGTCAAGCCGGCCCTGTTCAGCTCCAACTCCGAGGGTGCCTGCCCCACCTGCAACGGCGCCGGTGTGATCTACACCGACCTGGCGATGATGGCGGGCGTCGCCACCACCTGCGAGGACTGCGACGGCAAGCGGTTCGAGGCGTCCGTCCTCGACTACCACCTCGGCGGCCGGGACATCAGCGAGGTGCTCGCGATGCCGGTGACCGAGGCCGAGGAGTTCTTCGCCGCGGGCGAGGCGCACACCCCGGCCGCCCACCGCATCCTCCAGCGGCTCACCGACGTCGGCCTCGGCTACCTCACCATCGGCCAGCCGCTCACCACCCTGTCCGGCGGCGAGCGCCAGCGCCTCAAGCTGGCCACGCACATGGCCGACAAGGGCGGTGTCTACGTCCTCGACGAGCCGACCGCGGGCCTGCACCTCGCCGACGTCGAGCAGCTGCTCGGACTCCTCGACCGGCTGGTCGACTCCGGCAAGTCGGTCATCGTCGTCGAGCACCACCAGGCGGTCATGGCCCACGCCGACTGGATCATCGACCTTGGCCCGGGCGCCGGCCACGACGGCGGCCGGATCGTCTTCGAGGGCACGCCCGGCGACCTGGTGGCGGCCCGCTCCACCCTCACCGCGCAGCACCTCGCGCAGTACGTCGGCGCCTGAACAGGCGACCGCTCCGGGGAGACGGGATCTCCCCGGAGCGGTCGCCCGCTGAGGATTGAAGCTTCAAACGTCAATGGTTAGGCTGCGTGCCATGACCACGACGCCACGCTGGCTGAACCCCGAGGAACGACGGGCGTGGCTCGCCTACGTCCAGTTCTCCACGCACCTGTCGGACCACCTCAACCGCCAGCTGCGGCGCGACGCGGGCATGACCCACGCCGACTACACGCTGCTCGCCAACCTGTCCTCGGTCAAGGACCACAGCCTGACCATGTCCGAGCTGGCCGAACGCCTGAAGATCACCCGCAGCCGCCTCACCCACGCCGTGACCCGCCTCCAGGAGGCCGGCTACGTCGACCGCCGCGAGGACCCGGTCAACCGCCGCAACCAGCACGCCATCCTCACCCCGGCCGGCATGAGCCTCCTGGAGCGCGCCGCACCCGGCCACGTCGAGGCGGTCCGCCGAGCCGTCTTCGACGCCCTCACCCCCGAGCAGGTCACCCAGTTCGCCGAGATCGGCGAGGCCGTCAACGCCGCGCTGCAACGCATGGACGCCGACACCGGCGAACAGGAGACACTGCCCTGGCGGCGCCGCTGAATCCGTGCCCCCGAAGGGGCGCGGGGAACTGCGCGACCGGCCACGACGGCGCAGCACATCCATGACGGCACAGCGGCTGGTAGCGGCGTCCGCCGCGGACGCCGAATCCGCAGCGGGCCCCGAGGCGGTGGCCGGAGGCCGGTCAGGCCTCGTCGTCGCCTTCCGGCGCCAGCAGGATCGCCGTCTTGGTGCGGTGCGCGACGGCATCGCTGACCCGCGGGTCGAACAGCGCCTCGACGGCGTTCCGGTGGTGCGGGCTCAGCACGATGAGATCGGCCGCGAACTCCTCCGCGGTGTCGGCGATGGCGGTCGCGACCTGGGTGGTCAGCCCCCTGACGAGGGTCCCCCCGGCCTTGACGCCCGCTTCGCGCAGGGCCGTCAGCGCCTCGTCGAGGACCGCCTGTGCCTCGGCGTCCTCCTCCAGGGGCACGATCGCGGCGACGGAGGCGGCGGAAGCGATGACGTGTACGACGCGGACCTCGGCGTTCGTCAGCTTGGCCAGCTCGCCGGTCAGCCGCACCGCGGAGCGGCGGGCGGGGCCGGGATCGACGGCGACCAGGATGCGCTGGAACACGGACACGGTGTTTCCCCTTCCGGGGGCCTGGAAGGTCTACTCGGTGGTCAGGGACGCCGGATCACGGCGTGACGGGTCGGCGCGTCCGGCGCCGAACGAGTTCTTCCAGCCCCACCCTGTGATCATCTCACCGGCCGCCTGCGCCACGGACGGCGGCCCGTGTAACAGCCACTGAACTGCCCCTCACCGCATGACGTCGACGAGATGCGGCACGACACGGGTCAGGCGCGTCACGCCCCACAGGATCAGACCGGCCCCGGCCACCTCGGGCAGCAGCCACCACCCGGTGCGGACCGACTCGTCGAACAGGGCGACGCCGAGCAGCAGGCTCACCGCCGCGTCGCCGATCGTCAGCGCCGGCTGGGAGGCGACGAGCGGACCGGCCTGGAGCGCGTTCTCCAGGAGCAGCAGCGCCGCGATCCCGGTGAGCGCGAAGCCGTAGGTCTGCCAGGCGGTGAGGAACGCGGCCAGGCCGTCGTCGGCGAGCCGGCCGGTGGCCGACTTCATGAGTGCCGCGGTCAGCGCGTTGCCGATCGCGGCCCCGGTGGCCAGGCCCGCCGCGCGGAACAGCGGCGACGCCGAGGACCGTACGAGCAGCACGGTGACGGCGATGGCGCCCAGGGTGAGGACCAGGACCGGGATCCAGCGCTGCATCGACGCCTGCTGACGGCCGCCGGACGGGGCCGCCGAGGCGAGCAGCAGGGCCAGCCCGGCCACCACCACGGCGATCGTCCGCCAGCCCTCCGGGCTGGGCCTGCGGTGCATCAGCGGCACGGCGATCAGCAGCGCGAACGGCAGCTCCAGCATGAACAGCGGCTGGACCAGCGCCATGGGCCCGTTGACCAGCGCGAGCGCCTGGAAGACCGCGGCCCCCGCCACTCCGGCGATACCGATGGCCCAGGCCGGCCGCCGCATGAGCACCAGCAGCAGGCGCAGTCCGCTGCGGCTGGGCGCGGTGGACGCGGCCTTGCGCTGGAAGGCCGTGCCCGCCGCGTTGCTGACGGCACCCAGGACGGCGAAGACCACGGCGAGCACCATCATGGTTCCAGCATGCCCGCTGCGCCCGGCCCGCTCAGCCCGGAGCGTCCGGCCCCGCCCGTGCGGAGCGGGCGCTACGGCCGGAGCACGATCTTGCCCTGGGCGTGCCCCCGTTCCAGGTCGCGGAACGCCTCCCGGACCTGTTCCAGCGGGTAGACGCGGGCGATCGGCACGTCCAGCTCGCCCCGGGCGGCGAGCCGCGCGAGCTCGCCGACCACGACCGCGGACGCGGCCGACCCCTCCCCGTAGGTCCGGGCCCCGACCCGGGCCGCGGCCTGCCAGTCGCGGATGGTGTTGATCCGTCCGGGCCGTACGCCCAGGTCCACGGCCATGTCCACGTAGCCGTCGCCGAACGTGTCGATGAACGCGTCGACGTCCCTGCCCCCGGCGGCCTTCCGGATCCGGTCCGCCGCCCCTTCCCCGTAGGCGACCGGGACGACGCCGTGGGCCGTCAGCCAGGCGTGGTTCGCCTCGCTCGCCAGCCCGACGACGGTGGCGCCGCGCCGCCGCGCCAGCTGTACGGCGAGCGCCCCCACGCCACCGGCGGCCCCGGACACCACGACGGTCTCCTCCGGCCCGGGGTCCACCGCGAAGACCGTCGCGTACGCGGTGGTGCCGGCCACGTACAGCGATCCGGCCACCTCCCAGGGCAGGCCCTCCGGGCGGGACACCAGGTTGACGTCCTCGGCCACGACGTACTCGGCGTGGCTCGCCCGGTCGTGGGTGAAGCCGAGCACCTCGTCGCCCACCGCGAAGCCGCGTACCTCGGGCCCGGTCGCCACCACCAGGCCGGCCAGGTCGCTGCCCTGCCCGGACGGGAACGTCGCGGGCCAGCGTCCGTGCCGGGCACCCTCGCGGATCATCACCTCACCCGGCTGGATCCCGGCCGCGCGGACCTCGACCAGCACCTGCCCGGGGCCCGGCACCGGCCGCTCCACCTCCTCCACCCGCAGCACATCGATCCCGCCGTACGCGTGGAACCGCACCGCCTTCATCGCGTGATCACCGTTCTTCCTCGCTGGGAGAAGCCCTGGCCGACGAGCCATCGGCCGGACAGACACCGACCGCGGCTCCGCCTTCAACGAACCGGGGGTGCGGCTCTCTTCCCGGGACCGGCATCGAGGCTCGTCAAGGCCTGTGCGCGTCAGACGAGTTGGTGGGCGAGGGGGTCGTCGGCCAGGAACGCGGCCAGTGCGGTCCGGTCGGGCGCCGTGGCCGGGCCGCGACGGGTCACCGCGAGGGCCGCCGCCGCGTTGGCGCCGCGCGCGGCCGTCAGCGGGTCGAACCCCTGGCCGAGCAGGGCGAGGAACGCGCCGACGTGCGCGTCGCCCGCGCCGTTGCTGTCCACGGCGGTGACCGGGAAACCCGGCACGTGCACGGGCGGCCGGCCGGGCGCGGACAGCCAGCAGCCGTCCTTGTCGGCCCGCACGAGCACCCCGGCCCCGGGGGTCAGCCGCCGCGCGAGCTCCGTCGCCGCGGCGCGCGGATCCTCGTGCCCGGTCATGATCCGGGCCTCGCGGGCGTTGGCGCTGAGCCAGTCGGTGCGGGCCAGCACGGGAGCGAGGACGCTCTCCGGGATGTCGGCGACCAGCGGGCCCGGATCGAGGCAGAGGACGCTGCCGGCGGGCAGCGCGGCGGTGAGGCCGGACAGCAGCGGGCCGTTGCCCGGCAGGGCCAGCCCGTAGCCGGAGAGCTGCACGAGGTCACCGGGGTGCAGCCGGGCCCGGACCGCGGCCACGTCGGCCGGTGCCAGCGTGGCCTCGGCGCCGAAGCTGGTCACGAAGGTGCGTTCGCCGCCGGAGTCGACCAGGGCCACCGTGAAGCCGGTGTCGAGGTCCGCACGGGCGGGCAGCAGCGTCCCGATGTCCTCGGCGGCCAGTGCCGCCCGGACCAGATCGCCGTGCGGGCCCGTCCCGTGCAGCCCTGCGTAGACCGCCTCCGTGCCCAGCCGGCGGGCCGCCACCAGCGTGTTGAAACCACCGCCCGCGGTCGTCTCGGTGCGCGTGCCGACGACGTCGCCGCCGCGTTCGGGCAGCGCGGGGATCTCGATCACCACGTCGGCGAGCACGTTCCCGGCGAGCACCAGCCGCCGGTTCACCGGCCGGCTCCCTGGAGACGGGCGGCGGTGGGTTCGCCGCTGTCACCCCGGGCGGGCGTGCCACGCCGGCCGCACAGCGCGTACACCCCCGCGCCGACGACCATGGAGACCGCCCAGCCGAGGCCGTTGACGCCCGGCCAGGTGCCACTGAGCGGCCCCGCGAACCAGACGTCGTCCGCGCTGGCCGAGGCCTTGGTGAAGAGCAGGCCGGCGACGATGGCGAGCGCCCAGCCGAGCACCGCGGGCAGCCGGAAGCCGCCCGAGTACCAGTAGGCGCTGGAGCGGGTGGTGTCCAGCAGGGCCCGCGGGTCGTAGGCGCGACCACGCAGCGAGTCCACCGCGACCACGCCGATCCAGGCCGAGATGGGCACGGCGAGGAGCGTCAGGAAGGTCGAGAACGGCCCGTAGAAATCGTCGGCGACCAGCATGAAGTAGATGCCGCCCGCGAACATCAGCACGACGTCGAGAGCGACGGCGTACGCCCGCGGCACCCGCAGGCCGAGAGTGATCATCGTGAGTCCCGCCGAGTACGTGGAGAGGTGGTTCGACATCAGCAGCCCGCCGAAGGCCGCGACGAGGTACGGGATCGCCATCCAGGACGGCAGCATCGCGTTGATCGCGGCGACCGGGTCGGAGGCGGTGGCCAGCGTCCGGTCGCCCGCGGAGAGCAGCGAGCCGAGCGAGATCAGCAGCACCAGCGGGATGCCCGCACCGAACGCCGAGGCCACCACGAGCCGCCGGCCCGGGATCTCGCGCGGCAGGTAACGGGCGTAGTCCGCACCGGCGTTGGCCCAGCCGATGCCGGTGCCGGAGGCGATGAAGCCCACCCCGGCGACCACCGCGCTGGTCGGCCCCGCCGGGGCGTCGAGCACCTTGGACCAGTCGACGGTCGAGATCAGGAAGCCCATCACCACGAGGTTCAGGACCCCGAAGACGACCGTGGCCCACTTGTTGATCCACATGATGGTGGCGTGGCCCAGGCCGCTGATGAGCAGCGTGCAGGCGATGAAGACCAGCAGGCACACCAGGGTGAGCACGGTGTTCTGCCGGACCCCGAACGCGGTGTCGAGGAGCGCCAGCAGCGCGTAGGCCGCGGTGGTCGTGGAGATGGTCTCCCAGCCGACCCGGCTCAGCCACGTGACCAGGGTCGGACCCGCGTTGCCCCGCTGCCCGAAGACCGCACGGGACAGGGTGAGCGCCGGCGCGCCGCCCTTCTTGCCCGCGAGGCTCAGGGCACCGACGAGCGCGAAGGAGCCGAACGAGCCGAGGACGGCCACCAGGACCGCCTGCCAGATGTCCAGGCCGCGGAACGCCACCAGGGTGGCACCGAGGGGCAGCCCGAGGATGCTGATGTTGGCGGCGAACCAGGTCCAGAACATCTGGCCGGCATGGCCGCGCCGTTCGCCGTCCGGGACCGGTTCGATCCCTCTGGTCTCGACGGTACCGACGCGATCGTTCGTCTTCGGGACGGCCATGACGGAACCTCCTTGCAGGGTGCGGAAGGGCGGGTGACGGGGGAGAGGAGGGGGAGGAGGGGGAGGGCTCAGCGGTGGGTGAGCAGGGCGGCCGTAAGAGGCTCCAGCTCAAGGGAGTTGACGGAGCGAAGGGTGCGTACGGCCTCGGCGGGCAGCGCGGAGAGCCCGGCGACCGAACCGGCGACGGCGCCGGCGATCGCCCCGATGGTGTCGCTGTCCCCGCCGAGGTTGGCGGCGAGCAGCGCGGTCCGCCACGGGTCGCCGTCCGCCAGGGCGAGCACCGCGAACGCGGCGGGCACCGACTCCTGGCTCGCCACGCTGGTGCCGACGAGCGCGACGACCCGGTCCAGGGCCTCGCCCTCGGTCCGGTCGCGCACCAACTCCCGCGCCCACTCGATCCGGGCGGCGATGTCCGCCCCGGCGACCCAGTGCCCGCGCCGCGCACCGGCACGGGCAGCGGCCACGGCGGCGGTGACGGCCTCGTCGAGCGAACCGCCGCCCACCCCCGTGCTGACGGCCGCGGCCACGGCGGCGGCGCCGGCGATGCCGAGGGTCGTGTCGTGGGTGACCTGGCAGGACTCCGCGACCCGGTCGACGAAGGCGTCGAGCGGGTCGGCGGCGAAGGCGATCCCCACCGGGGTGACGCGCATCGCGGCGCCGTTCGTCGTGCCGGTGCGGCCCGCCTCGCGCGGCGGGACACCGCGGGCCACCGCGTCCAGTGCGGCCTTGGTGGACGGGCCGAGGAGGTCGAAGGACCCCTTGGCCCTCATCTCCTTCTCCCAGTCGAGCAGTTCCTGGGCCAGCCGCAGCGGGTCGATCCGCCCGTGCCCCTCGACGAGCAGCCGGCCGACGATGACGGCCTGGTCGGTGTCGTCGGTGACGGATCCGGCGGGCATGCCCGCGCTGACCGGATTGTCGGGACGGGCCGCCTCGAAGCCGGTGACGGCGCCGTACACGCGCACGACGTCCTGCCTGGACATCACCTGCGTGGGCATCCCGAGGGCGTCGCCGAGCGCGAGTCCGTAGAACGCGCCCAGCGCGCGGTCGAGTCGGTCGGTCACGAGCGGCCTCCGTTGCCCGAGCGGACGTGCAGTTCGAAGCGGGCGGGATCGAGGAGGCTGCCGACCTGCTCGACCACCGAGCCGTCGGCGGCCCGGTACACCTGGTCGAGCCGGAGGAACGACTCGCCGGGGGAGCGGTGCAGTACGGCGGCCTCGGCCTCCGCGAGACCGCGCACCGAGACGACACCCTCACCGGAGTCGCTGACCCGGCCCGCCGCGATCAGCGCCCGGCTGAGCGAGCCCCCTTCGAGACCGCGCTCCGGCAGCCCGGCCAGCTCCCCGGTGACCGGCACCCGGCTGCGCTCCAGCGACACGCCCTGCCCGTCGGGCAGCCGCCGGACCCGGTCCAGGGCGATGAACGCGTCGGACGCGAGCCCGAGCCGGGCCGCCAGCTCCGGATCGGCGGCCTCCTCGAAGCGGAGGACCTCCGTCGTCAGCTCGGTGCCCTGCGCGGCCAGCGCCCGGGTCCAGCCAAGGCGGTTGTCGAGCGGCGCCCCGTCGAAGGTGACGAACGAGCCGATGCCCGCGTGGGTGGCGATGAGGCCCTCCTCGCCGAGAACCTGCAGGGCCTGCCGAAGGGTGGTGCGGCTGACCCCGAACCGCTCCCTGAGCGCGTGCTCCCCGGGGAGCCTGCTGCCGTCGGCATGGACCCCCGCGCGGATCTCGTCGGCGAGTACACGGGCGATGCGATGATGCTTGTGAACCTGTCCAGGCATGTCTAGACAGTAGGTGAACAAGTGGCGGTGGTCCAGAGGTCCCGACCCGGTTCCTAAACTTGACTCTGTCAAAACTAGGTGGCTATGTTCGATGTGTGCCGAGGTGGCGAGGGCCCGTCGGCGCACTGCCGTCACGCACCCCACCGCAGCAGCCGGTGGGCCGACCCATCGGGAAGCGACATGCACTGTTACGACTGCGCCCAGTCGGGGCGTCACGAGAGCAACGGGATCGGCGCCTGTACCCGCTGCGGCCTCTTCACCTGCGCCGACCACGCGCGGATCCTGCAGACCACCGTGCAGCGTCCCGTCGGGGTGATCCCCATGACGAGCGCCCTCCCGGCCCGGCGCCTGGTCTGCGGTACCTGCCGTACGGCGGAGGCCGCGTAGACGCTTGGGCGCACAGAACGGACCGGGTCGACTCCGGTTGTATCGTGCCCCCACCGGGCGGAACGGCCGGCGGGTTGTAGGAGAGCCACATGACCATGGAGGAGTTCGCGGGCGACCTGCTCAGGCGCAAGGGTCTGCGCAGCACGGCCCAGCGCCGGGCCGTGCTGACCGCTCTGCGGGGCCATCCGCACTCCACGGCGGCCGACCTCGAGACGCGCATCGGCACGGACCGGGCCGAGACCGGCGGGCTCTCCCGGCAGGGCCTGTACAACGTGCTGGAAGACCTGACCAAGGCCCAGCTGGTCCGTTGCATCGAACCCGCCGGCTCACCCACCCGGTACGAGCTGCGCGTCGGCGACAACCACCACCATCTCGTCTGCCGCCGGTGCGGGCGCATCGAGGACGTCGACTGCAGCGTCGGCGCGGCACCGTGCCTCACCCCCGACGACGACAGGGGATTCGCCGTCGACGAGGCCGAGATCACCTGGTGGGGACTGTGCGCGGAGTGCCGCGGGGCCACCGCACCGCAGTGAACTCCGCAGGCGCCACTGACACGTGACACAGGTCACCCCGTCTCGTGAGCCGATTCAGGAATGCGCGCTCACCGCATCCCGCTGCAACGTTCCAGGGGGTGGGCTGGGCAAGGGCGCTCGGTACGGCCGGCCACGGAGGGCGAAGAAACCATTCGGTTCCGTACGGCCACCCCTCCCGAACCCGCCGTCCCCGAAAGGTTCCCCCGCTCACCATGCCTCTGGCTCTGCTTGCCCTTGCCGTCGTCACCTTCGGCATCGGCACCACCGAGTTCGCCACCATGGGCCTGCTGCCCCAGATAGCGGACGGCGTCGGGGTGTCGGTGCCACACGCCGGCAACCTCGTCTCGGCCTACGCTCTCGGCGTCGTCGTCGGCGCCCCCCTCCTGACCGGCATCGGCGCCCGCGTCCCCCACAAGCGGCTGCTGCTCCTGCTGACCGGGCTCTTCGTCGTCGGCAACACGGCGTCCGCGCTCGCCCCGAACTTCGGCCTGCTGTTCGCCGCCCGCTTCCTCGCCGGACTGCCGCACGGCGCGCTCTTCGGCGTCGGCGCCGTCGTCGCCTCCCGGCTGGTCGCCGCCGACCGCGCGGCCCGTGCCGTCTCCCGGGTCTTCCTCGGCCTCACCATCGCCAACATCATCGGCGTCCCCGCCGGCACCGCCCTCGGCCAGCACCTGGGCTGGCGGTACGCCTACTGCGCGGTCGCCGTCATCGGCCTCGTGGCACTCCTCGCCCTCGCCCTCCTCGTGCCCCACCAGCCGCGCGGCCCGCAGGCCGGCATCCGGCAGGAACTGCGCGCGATGGGCAACCGGCAGGTATTCATCGGCCTCGCCACCGCCGTCGTCGGGTTCGGCGGCTTCTTCGCCGTCTACAGCTACCTCGTCCCCATGCTGACGCACCTGACGGGCCTCTCCGACGCCTCGACCACCTGGGTCCTCGCCCTCTACGGCGTCGGCATGACCGCCGGCACCCTGGTCGCCGGCCCCCTCACCGACCGCGCCCTGCGCCCCACTCTGTACGCCGGGATCACCCTCCTGGGAGCCGCGCTGGTCACGTTCTACTTCACCGTCCACAGCACGGTGCCGGCCCTCGTCACGGTCACCTTCATCGGCGCGATGGGCGCGCTCGTCACCACGCCCGTCCAGATGCTGCTGATGATCAACGCGAAGGACGCCCCGACGATGGCGGCGGCCTCCAACCACTCCGCCTTCAACATGGCCAACGCGGCCGGCGCCTGGCTCGGCGGCCTGGTCATCTCGGCGGGCTGGGGGTGGGCCGCACCCAACCTGGTCGGCGCGACCCTCGCGGCGGCCGGCCTCGGACTGGCCGTCACCGGCGGCCTCCTGGACCGCGGCAACCGCCCCTCGACGGTGGTCACCGGCCAGGAAGCCACGGAACCGGACCGGCCCACCACACCCGCCCAGGGCGTGACCGAGCCGAACCGGGGCTGACCTTCGCCTTCGAGACGGTCCGGCGATCCGGCGGCGTGGCGGTACGGCGGCGTGGCGACTCGCACTCCCGTGTGTCGCCACGCCGTCACGGCGCCGCCACTGCCTGGCGATCATGCTTGCTGTCCCGCCACGCCGCGTGATCGGATGGCGGCAGCATCGCGTGCCGGTGACGGTCTGCGTCAGGCATGGAGGTGCGGAACCGAAGGGACCGCCCTCCGTGGCTTCCCGTGACGGCGACCGCGCGGTCGCCCTGAGCAGGCAACTCGCGCGAGCGCATGACGAACTGCGTCGCCGCATCCGAGAGATCAGGACGGGTCTGGGACACCGTCGACCGGATGACGACGTGCTGCTCACCCACTGCCTGGCCTTCTGCACCGCGTTGTCCTCGCACCATCAGGGCGAGGACGACGGGCTGTTCGCTCAACTCCGCCGCGAACGCCCGGATCTCGCCCCGACGATCGCGAACCTCGTCGAGGACCACGGACTGATCTCCTCGATCCTGTCCCGGGTGAGCGAACTCGCCGACAAGGCTGCCGGACCGCACGGTTCGGCCCTGGAGGAGATCGGGCGCGAACTCGACGGACTGGCGGCGATCATGGAATCCCACTTCAGGTACGAGGAGCGCACGATCAGCGAGGCGCTCGACGGCCGGACACCTGACACGGACTGGCCCGACCTGGTGTTCGGATTCGGCATGACATGACCCGACGCCGCACCGGACGACCGACCCGAGTGGCGGTCAGCCGGCCGCCGACTCCGAGACCAGGGCGTCGATCGCCCCACGCAGCGCGGCCAGTTCGGCCGGGGTGGGATCGGCCGGTTCGGGCTGCACCAGCGCGGCGGGGTTCACCACGGGGGTGGTGCCCTCGGGACCGGCGGCACCCGCGGCGCGGGCGAGCAGCGCGCTCGTGTCGGGCAGCGGGACGCCGAGGCCCTCGCCGAGCCTCCGCAGTGCGGCCGGGAGCGACGGCGACGGGAAGGGGAAGTCCGCGGGCAGCAGCCCGGCCTGCAGGGTGTGGTCGACGCCGCGGAAGTCCAGGACCCAGTCCTCCCAGCCCGGCAGCGGCCAGTCGTGCACGCCGGCCACGGTCTGCACCGCCCACAGCGAGACGGTGCGGGCCCCCGGGTCGAAGTGGACGCCGCCGTGCGGCATGTCGGTGAGCGCGGGAGTGGCCGACGACGCGGCGATCAGGTCGATCAGGCGGGGGCCGCCCGCGAGATGGTCGACGGGGTCCCAGTCGCTGCCCCACGCGCGGACGCTCCCGTCGGGCAGCCGCAGGGAGGCCACGGTGCACGGCTCGCTGTACTCGCTGGCCGCGAACCCGCGAGGCTCGAAGGTCTCGAACCAGCCCGGCGTACGGGTCAGGTCCCTGCCGAGGCCCAGGTGGTGGGTCAGGTCACCCATGCCGTCGTGCGCGAAGCGGACGTCCCAGCCGGGCCAGGTCCGCGCCAGTACGGAGCGGGTGGCGAGGTGGTCGGCCCAGTCGTCCGTGGCGGCGAACCAGAACAGGGTCCGGCGGTCGTGGTCGACGAGTGCCGCACCCTCGCACCACACGTCGTCGAGCCATTCGTCGATCTCCCGGTGGGTACGGAAGCAGCGCGTCGCCGCGACCGGGCCGGGCAGCAGATCACGGGCCACCCGGTGGGCGGCCCAGTGTGAGTA
This sequence comes from Streptomyces sp. NPDC048278, assembly GCF_040652195.1. Lineage (NCBI taxonomy): Bacteria > Bacillati > Actinomycetota > Actinomycetes > Kitasatosporales > Streptomycetaceae > Streptomyces > Streptomyces sp. NPDC048278. Next base: position 168,164 of record NZ_JBEZLP010000019.1, on the reverse strand, counting down.
GTACCGCTGCCAGGCGCCGTTCTCGACCACCACGTACTGCGCTCGTGCTCCCATGATCGTGAGGCTAGCTCCGGCGGACGGCCGGCGCCGAACGAATTTCGGGCGGCCCGGCTCGGGTTCGTCGGCTGGGGGGACGCGGCGCGTGGTGCCCTCCTCTCGCGTCCCGTCCCAGGGCGGCGTGCCGCCCCGCACCGGACGGGCCACGCCACCGCACGCTCTGTTGCGGCGGCGCGGTCGCCCGGCCCCGGATCAGGCGGGCCGCCCGCGGAGTTCGACGAGGGTCGACGCGGTCAGCGGCAGCGGCTCGTCGGACGGGTCGACCAGGACGACCGTGCAGGTCGCGGCGTGGGCGAGTGCGGTGGTGAGGCTGCCGTCGGCGAACTGGGCGAGCGGTCCGCGCGGTGAGCGCCCGACGGCGACGGCACGGGCGTGGACCTCGGCGGCATGCCGGGCGAGGACCCGGCCCGCGGCGGCGTGGTCGCCGACGCTGCCCAGGATCTGACCGGTGGCGGCGAAGCCCTGCGCGGCGAGCCGGTCGAGATGCGCGACGACCGCGGCCCGCGCCTCGTCGAGGGTTTCGGTCTCCGCCGCCGACTCCTCCACGACGGCCGTCCGCTGGACGTGTACCACCTCCAGCGGGCTGCCCGTGTCCCGCGCGAGCCGGGCGGCGGCGTCCACGATGGCCGTGGCCCGCCCGTGGGCACCGACGGCCACGACGACCGGACCCGGTCCTGCCGCGGCCTGCCGCCCGATGGGCGTGAGCGTGGGCACGGCCGGCTCGCCGTCGGCCAGGCGGGCCTCCGCGTCCCGCAGCAGCCGGTGCCCGCTGGCCAGCACCGGGATCGCGAGCAGGAAGGTGCCGGCGCCCAGGTAGAACGGCACGCTCAGGTCGGTCGCGTCGGCCAGCTTCCCGGCGACGTACGGGGCCAGGCCGCCGCCGATGAACCGGAGGAAGCCGTAGGCGGAGGAGGCCACGGGACGCTCGACCGGCGAGACGACCATCACCGCCTGCGTGGTGAGCGTGTTGTTGACGCCGATGAAGATTCCGCTGAGGACGACGGCGACGATCACGACCGTCGGCGTGCCGACGCCCGCCGCGATGACCGCCATCACCGCGCCGAGGCCGACGAGGTTGGCGTACAGCACGGGCGCGGTGCCGAAGCGGGCCTGCAGCCGTGGTGCGAAGAAGACGCTGAAGGCGGCCACCAGCAGCCCCCAGCCGGTGAAGACCAGCCCCAGCTGATGGGCGTCGAGCTCCATCGGGTAGGGCGCGTAGCCGAGCATCGTGAAGAAGCCCCAGTTGTACAGCAGGGCCATGATGCCCATGGTCAGCAGCCCTCGGTGGCGCAGGGCCGTGATCGGTGCCAGCGGCGAGGTGCGGCGCTCCGGCTTGGGCAGTGCGGGCACGAAGGCCAGCGTCGCGACGAGCGCGATCGCCATCAGGACGGCGACGCCGAAGAACGGACCGCGCCAGCTGATGCCGCCCAACTCGCCGCCCAGCAGCGGGCCGACGGCTATACCCAGGCCGAGGGCGGTCTCGTAGAGGATGATCGCCCCGGCGAATCCACCGCTCGCCGAGGCGACGATGACGGCCAGCGAGGTGGCGATGAACAGGGCGTTTCCCAGCCCCCATCCGGCCCGGAAGCCGACGATGCCGTTGATCGAACCGGAAGTGCCGGCGAGCGCGGCGAACACGACGATGATCGCGAGGCCGGTGACGAGGGTGCGCTTGGCGCCGATCCGGCTGGACACCCAGCCGACGATCAGCATGGCGACCGCGGTCACGATCAGGTAGCTGCTGAACAGAAGCGAGACCTGGCTGGGCGAGGCGTGCAGGCTCTCGGCCAGCGCGGGCAGGATCGGGTCCACCAGGCCGATGCCCATGAACGAGATCACGCAGGCGAACGCCACGGCCCACACGGCCTTCGGCTGCCTGAAGGGGCTCGCGGCCCCCTGGTGCGGTGCACTCATCAACGGTCCTCTCTCCGGATGCGGACGGACGGGACGGATGGCTGAACGGGACCAAGGCTGGACGGGACGGAAGGCCGAACGGGGCGGACGCGGGAGGGAGTCGCTCCCTGGGGGTGCGCGGATCCGCAGGCGCCTCAGCCGCGTGCCCGGCGCTCCTCGATCACGCGGGCCAGGGCGGGCAGGGCGAGCCGTACGGCCTGTTGTTCGGGCTCGGTCAGTTCCTCGACCAGTTCCTGGAGGGCGGCGGTGCGTTCGGCGCGGCGCTGCCGGGAGACGGCGAGGCCGGTCGCGGTGATCTTCACGAGGACCCCCCGGCCGTCGGTGCTGTCCGTGTGCCGCGCCACCAGCCCCGCGCGCTCCAGCCGGCCGACGAGCTGGGTCGTCCCCGGCTGAGAGACGCCTTCGGCGCGGGCCAGTTCGGTCAGCCGCAGCGGACCCTCCCGGCCCAGCCGGGCCAGGGCCGAGGAGGCGGCGGTGCTCAGGCCGCCCGCGGTGGCGCTGTGCCGTACATGGCGCACCAACTGCTCGACGGCGGCCATCAGTTGCTCCGGTGCCCCGGCAGCCCGCTCTTCGACCCGGTCATCCATAACCGCATTGTGCATCTAGATGTACTGTGAAACAAAGAGTGGGAGGGGAGAACTTCTTCCGGCGGGACGGTCCTCGTCGCCGTCACAGGTCCACGCGCACGCCCAACCCCCGCGCCCGTGCCATGTCGTAGGCCACCCGGACCGCCGCGACGTCCAGGGCCGCGTGCCCGGTGGACTTGAAGACCGTGAGGGCTCCGGTGTCACCGTCCCGCCCCGGGTGGTCGCCGGCGAGGACGGAGCCCAGGAGGGTGACGGGCCGTCCCGGGGGCAGCTCCTGGAGTTCATGGGCGCCGGCCGGCGGCGGGGACGTGGCCGCGCCGGTCCACTCGGCGAACAGGGCCGAGTCCCGGACCGTGCCGGGGTCCAGTTCGGGACCGTGCGAGCCGCCGACCGAGGAGACATGCACGCCGGGGGAGAGCCACTCCCGGCGGACCACGGGAGCGGTGGCGCCGGTGCAGCAGAACACCACGTCGGCCGCGCGTACCGCGTTCTCGATGCCCGGGGCGGCCCGCGCACCCGGGAACAGTGCGGCCGTCTCACCCACCCGTACCGGGTCGCGTCCCGCCACGACCACCTCCGCCTCCGGCCGGACCGCGGCGAGCAGCGCCACCTGGGCCCGCGCCTGCGCCCCCGTCCCCACCACCGTCACCCTTCCGAGACCGGGCCGGGCGGCCAGGGCCAGCGCACTCCGCGTGGCGGAGGCCGCCGTCCTGACCTCGGTCAGCGCCTCGGCGTCCACCAGCGCGAGAGGCCGCCCGTCGTGCTCGTCGAACAGGACCACGAGCCCCCGGTGGAAACTCCGTCCGGGGTGCCCCGGATCGGCGGTCACCGTCACCAGCTTCGCGGCCAGGCCCAGCCCGGAGACGTACCCCGGCATCGCGCCGAGCAGGCCGGACGGCGTCAGGGCGGCGATCCGCGGCGGAACGGAGACCTCCTCGCGGGCGACGGCGACGAGCGCCCGGCCCACCGCGTCGAGCACGGCGGACGGCTCCAGCGCCGCGGCCGTCTGCCGGCGGTCCAGCACCAGCACGCCGCTCACCGGCCCGCCTCCGCTCCGTCGGCGGTCAGTGCCGCCACCAGTTCATCGGCAGCAGCGGTCAACTCCCGCTCCACCACGGCCAGTTTCGGTCCGTCGAACTCGGTCGCCGGCCCCACCACCGTCAGCGCGCACACCGGCGCCCCGGGGGCGGGCACCACCGCCCGGCTGACGGAGGCCACCAGTTCGTCGTTACGGCCGTGCTCCACGGCGACACCGGTCCGCGCCACCTCGGCCAACTCCCGCGCGATCTCCGCGTCGTCCCCGGGGAGCCGCTCCAGCCACCGGCGCCGCGCCTCCGGTTCGAGTGCGGCGACCAGGGCCAGTGGCCCGGCGAACCGTCGTACGGGCAGCAGTTCGCCCCGCAAATGGCTGATCATGGCGAGCCGTTCGGGTCTGACCACGTCGATCACCCGGCCGCCGCCCTCCTCCAGCACCTGGAGGTTGACCATCAGCGAGGTCGTGGCCGACAGCCGTTCCAGCACCGGACGGGCCAGCGCCGTCAGCGAGTTGCCCGCGGCCGACGCGGACATCCGCAGCACGGCGGCGCCCGGCAGGTACCGGTCGCCGGCCCGCAGCACCCAGCCCCGCCTGACCAGGTCCAGCAGGATCCGGTACGCGGTGGCGCGGTGCAGCCCGACCTCGGCGGCGAGGTCCGTCAGCCGCACGGGGTGCGGCGCGCGCGAGACGGCCTCGACCAGGTCGAGGGCCTTGTCCACGGCCGACCGGGGCGGCCCCGGTGCGACGGGTGCCTCTGGTGCGGCGGGTGCGTCGGGCATGACGGCGGCTCTTCCCTCTCGTCTCGTCCCCGGTGCCGCGACGACCGCGGACCGGCGCTTCCTGTCCGGTACGGGCCCTTGCGGCGGTCCACCGGCTGCAGAGTACAGTTACCTGGATTTTCGCCACACGATACAGCTGTTACGTACCGCGTAACAAAGCAATCCAGCCTCAGTGGACCGAAGGGTGACCATGACCGACCTGCCCCCGGGTGCCCCGACCCCCTGGGCCGCTCCGCCCGCCGGAACCGTCACGGTCTACCGCGGCGCCACCCTCTTCGACGGCACCGGCGGCCCGCTGCGGCCGAACACCACGATCGTCACCGACGGCGCCCGCCTGCACACCGTCGCCGCCGACACCGACCCGCTGCCCCCGCACGCAGCAGGCGCCCGCCAGGTCGACCTCGACGGACGGTTCGTCGTCCCGGGCCTCGTCGACACCCACCAGCACCTGGCCACCCCGCCCGACCGGCCCGTCGCCGAAGCGGTGCTCCGCCGCCTGGTGTACAGCGGGGTCACCGCCGTCCGTGACATGGCCGACGACCTGCGGCACATCGGCGACCTGGCCCGGGCCACCCTGGTCGGCGAGATCCCCGGCCCCGACATCCGCTACGCCGCCCTCATGGCCGGGCCCTCCTTCTTCGACGACCCCCGCACCCACGAGGTCTCCCGCGGTGCCGTGCCCGGTGCCGTCCCCTGGATGCAGGCCGTCACCCCCGGCACCGACCTGCCGATCGCCGTCGCCCTCGCCCGCGGCACCCACGCCGCCGCCGTCAAGGTCTACGCCGACCTGGACGCCGCGACCGTCGCCGCCGTCACCGCCGAGGCACATCGCCAGGGCATCGCCGTCTGGGCACACGCCACCGTCTTCCCGGCCGCGCCCGGCGAGGTCGTCGCCGCGGGCGTCGACAGCGTCTCCCACGTCACCCTGCTCGCCTTCGAGGACCCCACCGAGCCGCTGAGCAGCTACAAGACCAAACCGCCGGTCGACCACGACCGTTTCGCCGCGGGCGACGACCCGAAACTCGCCGCCCTCTTCGCCGAGATGCGCAGCCGCGGCACGGTCCTGGACGCCACCGCCTCCATGTGGACCAGCGACGAACTCCGCGGCGACACCGCCGAGTCCGCCGAACGGGCCGCCCGCAACGCCGAGTTGGCCGCCGCCGTCACCGCCCAGGCGTACCGCGCCGGAGTCGACGTCTGCACCGGCACCGACCACGAGACCGACCCCGGCGACCCCTTCCCCGCCCTCTACGGCGAACTCGCCTTCCTCGTCGGCCGCTGCGGCACCCCCGCCGCCGACGTCCTGCGCTCGGCCACCCTCGTCGGCGCCCGCGCCGCCGGCACCGAGGCGGACATGGGCACCGTCGAACCCGGCAAGCTCGCCAACTTCGCCGTCCTGGAGGAGAACCCCCTCGACGACATCGGCAACCTGCGCACCATCACGTACACCGTCAGACGCGGACACCGCTTCGACCGCGCCGAGTTCGAGAAGGACGCCCAGTGACCGACACCGACACCGACACCGACACCGACTCCGGCATCGCCTTCGGGCGTCCCGTGATCGTCAACGCCCTGGGCCAGCTCGACAACCCCAACACCCCGGCCGCCCGGGCCGCCGCCACCCAGCTCAACCCCGCCAGCGACCAACTCGCGGTCGACGCCCGGGCGATCGCCGACGCCCACGCCTCCGGCCTGACCGCCGTGAACATCACCCTCGGCTACACGATGGGCGACCTGCCGCCGTACGAGCACACCCTCGAAGAGATCGCCGTCTGGGACCGGATCATCGAGGCACACCCCGCCGACCTGCTCAAGGTCCGCACCACCGCCGACATCCACCGCGCACACCGGGAGGGACGGATCGGCGTCGTCTACGGCTTCCAGAACGCCGTCGCCGTCGGCGCGGACCCCGCCCACCTCGACAGCCGGGTCGCGACCTTCGCCGACGCCGGCGTCCGCGTCGTCCAGCTCACCTACAACCAGGCCAACCACCTCGGCGACGGCTCCATGGCTCCCGCCAACCGAGGCCTGACCCCCTTCGGCCGGCAGGCCGTCGAGGTTCTCAACGACCACCGCCTGATGGTCGACCTCTCCCACAGCGGCGAGCGCACCTGCCTGGACGCGGCCCGCCACTCCCGGCAGCCCGTCTCCGTCAACCACACCGGCTGCCGCGCCCTGGCCGACCTGCCGCGCAACAAGACCGACGAGGAACTCCGCCTGGTCGCGGACCGGGACGGGTTCGTCGGCATCTACTTCATGCCCTTCCTCGACGTCACCGGGCAGGCCACCGCCGCCGACGTCGTGGAGCACATCGTGCACGCGGTCGACGTCTGCGGAGAGGACCACGTCGGCATCGGCACCGACGGCACCGTCACCGCCGTGGACGACCTCGACGCCTACCGCGCCACCCTCGCCGAACACGTCGCCGCCCGCTCGGCGGCAGGCGTCGGCGCGGCCGGTGAACGGGCCGACACCTACCCCTTCGTCGTCGACCTCCGCGGCGTCGACCAGTTCCGCGACCTGGTCCGCCTCCTGGAGAAGCGCGGCTACCGCTCCGGGCGCATCGAGAAGATCCTCGGCCGCAACTTCCTCGACTACGCCGACCGGGTCTGGACGGCCTGACGGGGGACCCGGGCGTCAGCCGCCGGCCGACGGGCGGCCGGCTTCGACGGCCGCACCGTCGGCCGCCGCCGTCCCCGGCGCGGACCTGAACCGCCGCGCCGGGCCGGGCTCGCGCAGGGTGCCGAACAACAGCCGGCTGAGCACCGGCATCAGGACCAGCGGTGCCAGCGCCGTCTGCAAGGAGGTGGCGTCGGCGAGGCTGCCGAGGAGCGGGCCGGCCAGGCCGCCGACGCTCACCGTCAGGCCGAGGGTGACCCCGCTCGCCGTGCCGATCCGCGAGGGCAGATAGTCCTGGCCGAGGGTCACCTGGAGCGAGAACGGCACGTACAGGCCGACCGACGTCAGCGCCACGAACAGGTAGAGCGCCGGACCCGGCACCCACACCACACCCGCGACCGCCACCACCGACAGGACGTACGACCAGCGGCAGACGGTCACCCGGTCCCAGCGGCCCGCCAGGGAGCCGCCCAGCACCGAACCGACCGCGCCGCCGAGGTAGAGCACGGTCAGCGCCGCGGAACCGGCGGCGGCCCCGCCACCCGTGCGCTGCCTGGCGTACAGCGAGATGAAGGTGCTCAGGCCGACGAAGGCGATCGACCGGAACACCACGGCCAGCGACAGCCGCACGAAGGACGCCACGTCGTCGGTCCCGCCCGGCCCCGGCACGGCGGCGCCGGAAGCCTTGCCCTCGCGCAGTCCGCGCAGCACCGGCAGGCACAGCGCGGCACCGGCCAGCGCCGGTATCACCAGCAGCGGCGTCCAGCGCAGCCCGCCGCCCGCCACCACCGCGCCCACCATCAGCGGAGCCAGCGCGAACCCGATGTTGCCGCCGGTGGCGAACACCCCCATCGCGCCGTGGCTGCCCCGGCTGGCGAGCCGCGCGACCCGGGCCGACTCGGGGTGGTAGGCGGCCACGCCGATCCCGGACAGCGCCATGAACCCGAGGGTCAGCGCATAGGAGTCGCCCAGCCCGCTGAGCGCCACCCCCGCACCGCCGAGCAGCGTGCTGGCCGGCAGCAGCCAGGGCAGCGGCCGGCGGTCGGTGAGCGCCCCGAACAGCGGCTGCGCCACCGACGACAGCACGGACGCGGCCAGTACGACCCCGGAGGCGACCGCGTACGAATAGCCGCGCTCGGCCACGAAGAACGGCAGCAGCGCCGCGACGGCGCCCTGGTAGATGTCGACACAGCCATGGCCGACGGAGAGCAGAGTGATCGATGAGTTCCTTCGCACCCCGCCATGCTCCGGGCCCGACCACCTGTCGCACTTCCGGTAATCTGCCAAGCGATGACGGAAATCCGCCACGAGACCGTTGCCCCGACCGAGACCCGCCGGCTCGCCGCCGGTCACGAGATCGACGCGCACCGGCACGACGACCACCAGATCGTCTACGCGGGGCGCGGCGTGCTGGCCGTGACGACCGACGCGGGCTCCTGGGTCGCCCCGGGCAACCGCGCCATCTGGGTCCCGGCCGGAACCGTCCACGCGCACCGGGCCTACGGCGAACTCGAACTCCACTTCGTCGGGCTGCCCGCCGGCGAGAACCCCCTCGCACTCGGTACGCCCACCGTCCTCGCGGTCGGCCCGCTGCTGCGCGAGCTGATCATCGCCTACACGAGCGACGAGGACGACGACAGCCCGGAACGGGCCCGCCTGCGCGCCGTCCTGCTCGACCGGCTGCGGGCCTCACCGCAGCAGCCGCTGCACCTGCCCGCCCCCACCGCACCCCTGCTCCGCGAGGTGTGCGCGATCCTGGAGGCCGACCCGGCCGACGGCCGCACCCTCGGGGAACTCGGCCGCACGGTCGGCGCCGGCGACCGCACCCTGTCCCGGCTCTTCCGCGCCGACCTCGGCATGACCTTCCCGCAGTGGCGCACCCAGCTGCGCCTCCAGCACGCCCTGGTCCTGCTCGCCGACCGGATGCCGGTGACGGCGGTGGCCCACGCGTGCGGCTGGTCGTCGGCCAGCGCCTTCATCGACGCCTTCCGCCGCGCCTTCGGCCACACCCCGGGCTCCCACCGCGACGGCCCCTGAACCAGGCGTGCCTCCGGAGGCCGGCCGGGGCGACGGGTACGCCCGCCGCCCCGGCCGGCCCGCGCTCACTGGCCGGGCGCGAGGATGTACGTGTTGAGGGTGCCCACCGCGGTCAGCGGGGTGGGCGACCCGGTGTCGTACCGGTCCACGGCCACGTAGTTGGGCTTCTTCCGGGCGGCGGGAGTGCAGAAGTTCTGCGCCCGGTTGAGGATCTTGCCGTTGTCGGTGGTGGCGGTACCGGCGATGGGGTAGTCCCGGAAGTGGTTCATCACGAACAGCGGGTGGAAGGCGGACGAGTCCGTGGTCAGCGGCCTGTCGGTGCCCCACCGGCTGTAGCAGGACCAGTCGGAGGAACCGAGGCCGGCGCCCATGGACCAGTAGTTCTCCACGGTCCACTCCCGCTGGTACATCACCCCGAACGTGTCGCGGGTGGCATACCCGTTGGCGGTGTCGCTCGCCCGGGTCCGGTCGCTGAAGACCAGCAGCTGCTTGCCGCGGGCCGCGAGGTCGGCCATGGTGGGCCACCCCTTAGCGGCGACGCCGTCCTGGTCGGGCCGGTACAGCACGTCGTACAGGCCGTTGACCGAGGCGAGGGACGACTTCAGCACGTCGGAGGAGGCGTAGTCCTCCAGGAACACGGTGGCGAACTGGCCGGGGTTGGCCTTGAGGAAGTCCACGATGCGCTGGAGGTCGGTGGCGAGCGGGACCGGGTTGCTCACCCCGTCGCAGCTGTTGTGGCACAGCACGGCCTGCCCGGAGACCGTGTAGTCGTCGAGCATGAAGCCCCGCACGCCGTCGGAGAGCTGACGGCTGATCCCGTAGTTCTGGTTGGGGAACAGACTGACCGGGAAGGACGCGAAGTTGCCGTCCGAGCCGTTGGCGAAGGCGTTGTGGGCGGTCAGGAAGGTCACCTGGTCGAGGGTCCGGGTGTCCGCGGAGGGCATCGCCGTGGTGGCGTAGGAGACCGGGGTGAGATACCAGCGGGCGAGGTCGCCTGAGGAGCCGACCTGCACGGCGGCGGAGTCCGACGACGATCCGGTGAGGTACTGCGAGGTGCCGGGGACGGTGACGGAGTAGGTGCTGCCGGTACCGGCGGTGACCGTCCAGGTGGTGCCGTCGGCACCGCAGGCGGCGGTGACCGCGGCGGTGCCGCTGCGTCCGAGGCAGGTGCCGGACTCGTCGGCGTTCTGGAGCTGGTACCCACCGCTGACCGCGACGGCGGTCCACTGCTGGTGGTCTTCGTTGCCCTTGGGGTTGTGCGCGGCGACGGTGCCGCCGCTGTCGGCGGCGTTGAGGCCGGTGACGTAGTTCTGCAGGTAGACCGAGGAGGTGGGGACCGCGGCCGACGCGGTGCCCGGCAGGAACACGGGCGCCGACAGGGCGAGGACGGCGGAACAGCAGAGGACGCGCAGGGGACGCAGACGCACGGGATATCCCTTCGCCGTGACAGGAGTTGCCGATGTGACAGAGCCATGAATTACCCGCTGGTAGGTGTGGAGCGCCAGTGCTGTCGCCTGAATTCCGCGTCAACCGAAGAAACTTGACGCTCCGTCACCGCTGTGCCGGTCCCCACCCGCGCCCGGCCGGTGCGGCAGGGACTGGACTCGGCGCTCCCCGGCACCGATCGTTGGCGTATGAACGATCACCGCACGGCCCCCGCCGCCTCTGCCGCCCCCTCCGAGGCCGAGGAGATCCGCCTCTTCCGGGAACGACACGGCCTGGCCGGGCTGATCGACATCCACACCCACTTCATGCCCGAACGGGTCCTGCACAAGGTCTGGAACTACTTCGACACCAACGGACCACTGATCGGCGACCTGGAGTGGCCCATCACCTACCGGAAGGAGGAGGCCGAACGCACCGCTCTCCTCAGGGAGTTCGGCGTCCGCTCCTTCACCTCGATGCTCTACCCGCACAAGCCCGGCATGGCGCCCTGGCTCAACGCGTGGGCCGCCGACTTCGCCCGCCGTACCCCCGACTGCCTGCACACGGCGACCCTCTTCCCCGAGCCCGGCGTCGAGACGTACGTCCGGGCGGCCGTCGAGGCGGGCGCCCGGGTGTTCAAGGCACATGTGCAGGTGGGCGCGTACGACCCGGCCGACCAGCTCCTCGACGGGGCCTGGGGACTGCTGGCCGACGCAGGGGTTCCCGTCGTGATCCACTGCGGCTCCGGTCCCGCCCCCGGCAAGCACACCGGCCCCGGGCCGGTCGCGCGGGTACTGGCCCGGCACCCGAGGCTGCGGCTGATCATCGCGCACATGGGGATGCCGGAGTACGAGGAGTTCGCCGGCCTCGCCGAGCGGTACGGGGAGGTGCGGCTGGACACCACGATGGCGTTCACGGACTTCACCGAGCGGTTCATGCCGTTCCCGCCCGGGGCCCTGCCCCGGATCGCCGCCCTCGGCGACCGCGTCCTGCTCGGCTCCGACTTCCCCAACATCCCCTACCCCTACGTGCACCAGCTCCACGCCCTGGAGCGGCTGGAGCTCGGCGAGGAGTGGCTGCGGGCGGTGTGCCACGACAACGCGGCAGGCCTGTTCGACCTGTGACCGTGCCCGTCCACCGCGGGGCGGCGGAGCGCCGGGCCGGCAGGTTCAGTCCTGCGCCGCCCTGGGCGCCGCGACGACCACGACGCCCGCCTCCTGCCTCTCGAACAGGCTCACCAGCTCGGGCAGCGCGACCGGGCCGTCGCTGTGCCCGACGCTGTGGTCGATCAGCAGCACGGGTTGCTGGAAACCATCCCGTTCGGCGGGCACGAAGTCGGTGACGGTCTCCCGGCGCACGAGGACGACACGGCCGTCGTCCAGGGGATCGCGGGGCAGGCGGTCGAGGTGCGCACGCAGCGCGGCCGGATGCGCGGCCAGTTCCTGGGCGAGCACGTCCCGGCGGGCCAGCAGGGAGACGGCGAGCCGGTTCCCGGTCCGCTCGTACCGGGCCGCAAGATCCTCCGGCAGCAGGTAGAACACCCCCTCCTCGCCCTCGTGCCCCCGGTTCAGCAGCATGCGGGCCATCCGCTCGGCCGAATCGCCGGACGTCTGGTCGAGGTCGAGGACCACTTCCCGGGTGTCCGGGTCGAGGGAGGGGATCGCGCTGATCCACATGCGGGCGGGGCCGTCCATGCCCGGCATTCAAGCACACCGCCGTACCCGGTCCGGCGGGCCCGCTCAGTCCCCGACGAACCGCACCGTCTCGGTGACTTCGGCCCGCCCGGTACGCACCCGTGGCGCGCCCTCCTCCTCGAAGCCCACCGCGACACCGCACAGCAGCACGAGCCGGTCGCCGGCGCCCACCAGCCGGTTGACGGTCCGGCGGTACATGGTCCACATCACCTGCGGGCAGCTGTGCAGGCCCTCGGCCCTCAGCAGCAGCATGACCGTCTGGAGGTACATCCCGGCGTCCGCCCACTGCCCGGGCCCCATCGCCCGGTCGAGGTAGCAGAACAGCACGAGGGGCGCGCCGAACGCCTGCGTGTTCAACGCGGCGATCTTCACGGGCCGTTGCGGGTCCTGGCGCTTGATGCCCAGCGCCGCGTACCGCTGCGCGGCTGCGGCGGCGAAGCGGTCCGCATACGGGGCGGCCGGCTCGGCCGGGTACATCGGGTACTCCCGCTCGTCGCCCGGGTCGCCGGCCAGCGCCCTGGCCGTGGCCTGCCGCTTCAGCTCGGCCAGCGGCTCGCCGGACACCACGTACACCTGCCAGGGCTGGAGGTTTCCGCTCGACGGCGCCCGCGAGGCCGCGGCCAGGACCCGTGCCAGCACCTCCCTGGGCACCGGCCGCTCGCTGAACGCCCGTACGGCCCGGCGGCTGTCCACCGCCACGTACACATCCACGCCGACTCGGCCTTTCGGGAACGTCGCAACGGGCTGGGAAAGCCCGCAAGCGACTGCGGGGCACTGGAAACCAGTGGAAGCCACTGGAGACTAAGGGAGTTCGACGCTGATGACGGTGCGCAGCATCCCGCGCAGGTGATCCGGCATGTCGATGGTGTCCGGGCTGAGCAGCCACTGGACCTGGAGGCCGTCCATGTAGGCGACCAGGTCCGCGGCCAGGTGCGAGGTGTCCGCATGAGGGCGCAGCAGCCCGCGCCGCGCCAGGTCGTCGACGGCCGCCTGCATCTCGTGGCGGGTGCGTTCGTAGCGCGCGACGAAGTACGGGCGTGCCGGGTGGTCCGCCGCGGTGGCCTCGCTGGACAGCACCGCGAACAGGCTCACGATGAGCGGGTTGGCCTGGTTGTGCGCGACGAGCCTGATCATCGCGGCGAAGTAGGCGAGGCCGTCCTGGCTGAGTGCGCCCGACTCCAGGAAGTGCTCGCCGTCCTGGCGGTCGCGTATGTCCAGTACCGCCTCCAGGAGCGACTCCTTGGTCGGGAAGTGGTGCAGCAGGCCCGCGCGTGAGACACCGCAGGCGGCGGCGAGCTGCACCATGCTGGCGTTGCGGTAGCCGACCTGCCCGAACGCGGTGAACGCGGCCTCGATGATCTGGGCGCGCCGGCGTTCCCCCTTGGGGTAGTTCCGTGGAGCCGCGGTCGGCCGCGCCGTTTCCCTTGCCATGAACGAGATGCTAACGACCTCTAGAAACCAGCACCCCTGTCGGTATTCTGTTTCACGGCCGTCCGCCACGAGAGGAGTTCCCCTTGTCGACACCACAGTTGTCGGTTCAGCTCTACTCCGTACGCCAGGCCCTTGAGGCCGACGAAGACGCCGCCCTCGGCCGTCTGGCCGCCCTGGGACTGACCAACGTCGAGGCCTTCGGCTTCACGCACCGCGCGGCCGAGCTCGCCGACGCGCTCGCCCGGCACGGACTGTCCGCGCGCACCGCACACGCCGGCTTCCTGTCGCCCGACGGCGCGACGGGGACCGACCTCGACGACACGTTCCGGGCCGCCCGGCGGCTGGGCGTGGACATCCTCTTCGACCCGTTCGTGCCCGCGTCCCGGTGGGCCGACGAGAAGGAGATCGCCCGCACCGCCGCCCTTCTGAACGAGGCCGCCGAGCGTGCCGCCGGACACGGACTCCGGGTCGGCTACCACAACCACTCCCAGGAGTTCGTGCACACCGTCGGCGGCGTCAACGCCTTCGACCGCTTCGCGGACCTCCTGAACCCGGAAGTCGCCCTGGAGATCGACCTGTTCTGGGCCGCGGCCGGCGGCAACGACGTCGTCGCCCTCCTCGACCGGCTGGGCCCCCGGGTGCGTGCCGTGCACGTGAAGGACGGACCCGTCATCGACGACCCGTTCACCTCGGGCGCCCCCTTCGACCCCGCCGACACCCGCCAGGTTGCGGCCGGACGGGGGCAGGTCCCGCTGGCCGCCTCACTGGCCGCGGCCACGCACGCCGAGTACGCCGTCATCGAGTTCGACCACTACGCGGGCGACATCTTCGAGGGCATCGCGACCGGCATCTCCTACCTGAAGGCGAAGGGCATCGCCTGATGACGGCACGCGGCCCGGTCGGTGTCGGTGTCATCGGCGCCGGCAACATCAGCGACCAGTACCTGACCAGCCTCACCCGCTACCCCGACCTGCACGTGGCCGTCGTGGGCGACCTCGACACCGCGCGTGCCGAGACCCAGGCACGCGCGTACGGCGTCAAGGAGTGGGGAACCGCCGCCGACGTCCTCGCCCACCCGGACGCCGAGATCATCGTCAACCTGACCCTGCCCGCCGTGCACGCCGAGGTCAGTTCGGCGATCCTCGCGGCGGGCCGGCACGTCTGGTCCGAGAAGCCCGTCGCCCTGGACCGCGCCGACGCGCGAGCCCTGCTCGACCAGGCCGCCGCGGCGGGCCTGCGGGTCGGGGTCGCCCCCGACACGATCCTCGGCCCCGGCCTCCAGACGGCCCTGCGCGCGATCGCCCGCGGCGACATCGGCACCCCGCTGTCCGCGCAGACCGTCATGCAGTACGCGGGACCCGACCTGTGGCACCCGAACCCGGAGTTCCTGTTCGCGAGGGGCGCCGGCCCCCTCTTCGACATGGGCCCCTACTACCTCACCGCCCTGGTCTGCCTGTTCGGGTCGGTCTCCCGGGTCGCCGCCCTCGGCTCGACCGCCCGCGCGGTGCGGACCGTACGGAGCGGGGACCGCACGGGCGCCGAGTTCACCGTCGCCGTACCCACCCATGTCTCCGCGCTCACGCAGTTCGAGAGCGGCGGGGTCGGTCAGAGCGTCTTCAGCTTCGACTCCCCGCTCGCCCGCACCGGGTACGTCGAGATCACCGGCACCGAGGGCACCCTGGTCCTGCCCGACCCCAACACCTTCGCCGGCGAGGTCAGGATCACGCGCGTGACGCAGCGGGGCCGCGAGCCGGAGTGGGAGACCGTTCCGTCCGTCGGCGTCGAGGGCGGCCGGGGCCTGGGCGTCCTCGACATGGCACGGGCCGTCCGCGGCGGGGGCCTGCACATCGCCAGTGGCGAACTCGGCTACCACGTCCTGGACGCCATGATCTCCATCGACGAGGCCGTCACCTCCGGCCAGACCGTCCGCGTCGGCAGCACGGCGCCCGCGATACCGCTCGTCCCCGAGGACCGGGACCCCTACGGAGCCACCCTCTGACCGCGACCCCGGCGCCGCGCTCGCGGACCGTGCCCAACTGCTCGGCTCTCACAGGTGATTGACGGGGAGATCGGGAGGCTGCTTCACTGGTCCAGTGGCTGAGCCACTGGACCTACAAGTCGCTGGACCTACAAGTCGCTGAACCAGTGGGCCGCCAGACCGGTGAGCCGCTGGAGCACTGACCGAAGCCTGGGAGATCCTCCGTGGCCGTCGAGAGCATTCCGCGCCGAACCGTGGTCGACCTGCTGGAAGCACGGCTGCGTGAGGACATCCTCAGCGGCACGCACGGCCCCGGGGCCCTGCTGCCCCCCGAGCGGGAGCTGGCCGCCGGGTACGGGGTCACCCGTACGACGCTGAAGCACGCGCTGACGCGGCTGGAGCAGGCGGGACTGCTGAGCACCCGGCACGGCATCGGCACACGCGTCCTGGACTACCTGCGGATCGGCGGCGCCGACCTGCTTCCGATGCTGGCGGCACAGGACCCCGCGTGGCTGCGGGAGGTCTTCGAGGTGCGCCGGCACATCGGCACCCTGATCGCGGGCCGCGCGGCCGACCGGCGTACGGACCGCCAGGCCCGTCGGCTGGAACACCTGCTGCGTCAGGTCGCGGACGGCCCGGACGCCGACGCCGTTCAGCTCGCCGACGTGGAAGTGCACCGCGAACTGGCGCGGGCCACGGGCAACCGGGTCTATCTGCTCCTCACGAACACGCTGTTCAACGCCTACCTTCCGGTTCGGACCGCGCTGCGGACGCCGTTCGAGGACGCCGCGCGGGCGGCGGACCGCCTCACGCCGGTGGTACGGGCCGTGGCCGGCCGGGACGTCGCGGAGGCGCGGCGCGCGGCGGAGACGTATCTGGCCGACACCGAGAAGATCATGCTCGCTTCGCTGAGCAGCCCTCGCGGACGGCCACCCGCCGACAGCCCCCGGTAGAGCCGCGCTCCCCGCCAGTGACTCCGGCCGCGGTGCGGCCCCGCTCATGCGTATGTGCATGCCCGTTCATCTCCCGCTTTCATGTCTGTCATGTACCGGACAACGGCGGGACCCGGGCTCGACCCCCCATGACGGCCGCCCGTTCACCGTGGGCGCGGCGGCGACCGACAACACAAGGAGCATGGTGAGCAGATCAAGCAGGAGACGCGCCGTCCTCATCGGCATGATGCTGTCCGCGGTCATCGGCGGCTCCGTCCAGCCGGCGGTCGCGGCGCCGGTGCGGGACGCCGGGGACCAGGCCACGACGTTCCGGAAGTCCCCGGTGTGGTCCACCGAACAGGAGATCGCGCGGGCACTGTCCACCTCGCTGAGCGACCCGCAGTGGCGCGAACAGGTCCGGACGGCCGCCCTCGGCACCGGGGACGTGGACCTTCAGGCGCTGACCGGCGGGACGACCGCCGCCCCGGACGGCAGGAACCTGCACGCCTCCGTCTCGGCCGCGAACCGACGCATCGCGGGCCTGAAGGGCCTGCCCGCGTCGACCGGTTCGCTGCTGCGCGTCCGGCTGGGCGCGCCGTCCATGCGCTCGCGGCTGAACGCCGACGTCACCCCGTGGATCGCCGTCGCCGCGCCCGACGACCACGCCGAGAACATCACGGCGTACGACAGCCGCGGCCACGCCCACACGGTCGGCACCGCGCGCGTCCCCGACCGCCCGCTGTACATCCTGGACATCGACGTCACCAAGGCCCACCGGGCCGGCCTGAAGGTGCTGCAGAAGGCCTTCGCCGACAAGGGCCTGACCTCCCTCCCGTCGAAAGCGGCGAACAGCGCGCAGGCCGCGAGCGCGGCGGGCTGGTGGGCGACCAAGGTCACGGCCGTCGAGGTGAACGACGACCAGGAGCCCTGGTTCAAGGGCGCCGCCGAGATGTTCTCGCTGGTGACCGGCTTCGGCCAGGACGGCACGGCACGCGTCGACTCGGTGGACATGCCCTACCTGGACTACGACGGCACCGTCTACTACCCGAACCAGATCCTGGTCAACTGGTCCAACTACAAGTACAACCTGGCCGACGTCGTCATGATGGAGGACGACGACGGCACCAACTACCGCGCACTGGCACAGGCGATCACCACCGCGCTGCTCACCGTCACCGACCAGGGCACCTACATCCCGCTGGTGAACGCGGTCCTCAGCGCGATCCCCGACAGCTGGTTCACCGACGACCCCGACTACGTGGAGTCCTGGTACACCCTCGCCCAGAACTCCACGGGCCGCCTGAACGGCGCCTCGGGCAACGGCTGGATGACCGTCGAGCCGTACTTCGTCCAGGAGTTCTAGCCCCCTGCCCCCGAGCGCGGACCGGCTGCCGCACGCCGACGAACGCACCGGTCCGCCCCGGGGACACGGCCCTCAGGAGCCGTGCGTGACCGCCATGGTGTCCCAGAGCGAGCACTGGTGCTCCGCGGAGACCTGGTCGTCGCCGACCGGCACACTCCTGCCTCCCGCCCGCAGCGACAACGTCAGCCCCTTGCCGTTGTGGTAGGCGGGCCAGGCGGGCTGCCGGGCGACGTGCGGCCGGCCGGTCTTCGTGAAGGCGCCCCAGTACTGCGTCATCTCGCGGGCCAGCCGGCGCTCGCCGGCGTTGAACAGCGGAGCGATCGGCGTGCCGTTGTCGAAGCTGGGCCAGATGTAGGCGAGTTCCGCGGCGTGGCCGGCGCCCCAGACGTAACCGGGGATCTGCGTCAGGCCGGGGCCGGTCCGGTGGTCGAACTCGTACGCATACGTGGGGGTGTAGCGCGCGAAGGTGCGGACGAGCGAGCGTTGCCCGCAGCCGCCGATCCCGGCGATCAGCCCCGAGTCGGTCATGACCGCGCCGACCAGGTACGCCGCCGTGTACGCGTCGGACGTCCCGGGCCAGGGATAGCGGGCGAGGACCTCGTCGGCGCGGTCCCCGGCGACGCCCTGGACGAAGGCGAGGTAGGCCTCCTTGCCCGCCCCTATGTAGCCCTGGGCGAAGGTGCGGCCCTCGTCACGGTTGGCGCCGACGACCAGCGGCACCCGGGCGAACCGCCCGCTGTCCACGGCCTCGCGTACGTTGACCGGGAACGTCGGCGTCCCGTCCACGAAGGCGGCCGAGAAGGTCCGGCTCGCGTCGAGGAGCGAACCCGCCGAAGCCGACCGCAGGCAGCCGAGGACGGCCGTCTGGTCGGTGCCGTCGCAGCCCGCCTGGCGGGCGAACGCCGTTCCCCCGGTCTCGGCCTGAGCCTGCGGCTCGCTGGGACAGGAACCGCTCTGGATCACGGCGCGGGCGAACAGACCGCGCGAGCCCGGCGACACCAGATGTCCGCAGACCGACCAACCGCCCGCGGACTCCCCGTCGATGGTGACCGCGGCGGGGTTCCCGCCGAAGGCCGCGATGTTGCGCTGCACCCAGCGCAGCGCGGCCTGCTGGTCCATGAAGCCGTAGTTGCCGGACTCGCCGCCCTCCTCGGTGAGGGCGGGCAGCGAGAGGAAGCCGAAGGCACCGAGCCGGTAGTTGAGCGAGACGCCGATGACTCCCGTCTCCCGTACGAGCTTCGACTCGTCGTTCTGCGCCCCGCTGCCGTTGGTCAGGCCGCCGCCGTGGATGAACACGTGCACGGGAAGGCGGGCCCCGGCCCGCACTCCCGCCGGCCGCCACACGTTGACGTCGAGACAGTCCTCGGTCTCGCTGCGCGGGCCGTTGCCGCTGGGCAGCACCGGGCAGGGGTTGCCGAAGGCGGTGGCCTCCCGGACCCCGGTCCAGCGTGCCGCAGGCCGCGGCGGCTTCCAGCGCAGGGAACCGGCGGGAGCCGCCGCGTAGGGGATGCCGAGGAACCGTTCGACACCGCGGGAGACGGCGCCGCGCACGGCGCCCTTGTCGGTGGACACCACGGTCGGCGCACTCGCGGACGCAGTTGCGGACGCCGTCGCGGGCAGCAGCCCGACGGCGGCCATGGACAGGACCAGCGCGCCGCCCAGGGCAGCACGGATTCTGCTCGCAGTCATGGGGACCTCTCTGGCGGGACGCCGGCCGCGGCGGTGCGGCCGGCACGCGGGGTGGTGCGGGGGAGGAACCGGGCGGTCAGCGGGTGACGCCGACGCTGCCGTGCAGGGGGAGCGTCCGTGACGAGGAGCCCACCCACACGTCCCGTTTCCCGGTACCGAGCGCCCAGGCGTGGGAGGCGGTGTCCCAGTACTTCAGCTGCTGGGCGTCGACCCGGATGCGCACGGTCTTCGACTGACCCGGGCGCAGCCGCACCTTCTGGTAGCCGCCGAGCGAGCGCACCGCCTGCGGCGCCGTGGTCCCCGGGCTCGCGCCGACGTAGACCTGGGCGACCTCGGCACCGGCGCGGGTGCCGGTGTTCTTCAGGGTGAACGAGACGGTCAACGCGCCATGACTCTGCCGTACCGCGAGGTCGCGGTAGGCGAAGGAGGTGTACGACAGCCCGTAGCCGAAGGGGAAGAGCGGAACGGCCCCCTCCTTGTCGTACCAGCGGTAGCCGACGTAGATGCCCTCGGAGTAGTTCTCCTGGTCGCCCACTCCCGGGTACCTGAGCGGGTCGCCGGCCACCGGTGTCCCGGACTCGCTCGCGGGGAACGTCTGGGTGAGCTTGCCCGAGGGGTTCACGTCTCCGAAGAGCAGCCCGGCGGTGGCCTCGGCCCCGTTCTCCCCGGGGTAGTACATGTCGAGCACCGCCTTGACCTTGGACAGCCACGGCATGGTGATCGACGACCCGGTGTTGAGGACGACGATCGTGTTCGGGTTGGCGTCGGCGACGGCGGAGATGAGCCCGTCCTGGTCGGCCGGCAGGGAGAGGTCCTTCCGGTCGAAGCCCTCGGTGCCGTCGTCGTAGGCGAAGACGACGGGGGTCCTCACCTGGCGGGCCAGGGCCACCGCCTCCTCTCGCGCCGCCTGCGCGGCCTGCGGGGTGATCCAGCTCAGCCGGACCTTCGTCGGTCCGCCCTGGATCGCGAGGGCACCGGCCTCAAGGCTGTGCGTGCCCGCCGTGAGGTGCACCGTGGCACTGCTGGAGCCCAGGAAACCGGTGATGACACTGTTCCCGTCGATCTTCAGCACGCCGTACGCCGCGGGAAGGTCGAAGACGAAGGAGTAGTCGCCGTCGGCCGGCACGGTGAGGGTGCCGCTGTAGTAGAAGGAGGTGTCCGGTGTGACGGGGATCGAGCCGTCCGCGTCGACCGGCAGGGCGGGGCTGAGGGCCGAGGCGGGGACGGGGACGCCGGTGTTGTCGCCGCCGGCCGCGTAGCGCACGGTGGCGTGCCGGCCGGCCCGCGCGGTGATGGCGTCCAGCGGCGAGGCCGCGGAGTCCGGTACGACGTTGGAGCTGCCGCCGCCGGTGACCTTCGGTGTCCTCGCGGTCGGGCCGATGAGTCCGATGCTGGTGTCCTTGCCGGTCAGCGGAAGCGCTCCGCCGGTGTTCTTCAGCAGGACCGCGCCGGATTCGGCCACCTTCTGGGCGACTTTCGCGCCGCCTTTCGGATCGCGTGCGGGCCGTCGGGTCGCCGCGCCGTCGAGGAGGCCGAATTTCGCCATCTGCTCCAGAATGCGCGCGACCGAATCATTCAGGGCCGAGACCGGAATGCTGCCGTCGGATATCGCGGTCTTGAGCGCGTCGCCCAGGAAGACGCCGCTCGGCATCTCCTGGTCGAGGCCGTTCACGATGTCGGTCGTGGCGTGGGCCGCGCCCCAGTCCGACATGACCCAGCCCGCGAACCCCCACTGCTCCTTGAGGATCGAGTTCAGCAGTTCGTCGCTGGCGCAACCGTGGCTGCCGTTCACCGAGTTGTACGAGCACATCACCGCCCCGGCGCCGGCCTTGACAGCGGACTCGAAGGCGGGCAGCTCGATCTGACGGAGGGTCTGCTCGTCGACGTTGACGTTCACCCCCATGCGGTTGTCCTCCTGGTTGTTCTCCGCGTAGTGCTTGACGGTGGCGATCAGGCCCTGGCTCTGGACGCCCTCGACCTCGCCGGCGACCATGCGGGAGCTGAGCAGCGGGTCCTCGCTGAAGGTCTCGAAGTTCCGCCCCGCGTACGGGACCCGGATGGTGTTCGTCATGGGCGCGAGCAGGACGTCCTGGCCGAGCGCACGGCCGTCGCGGCCGACGGTCCGGCCGAACTCCCGGGCCAGTTGGTCGTCGAAGGACGAGGCCAGTGCGACCGGAGCCGGCATCGCGGTGGCGTGCTCGTTGACCCGGACGCCCGCCGGGCCGTCGGTGAGGCGCAGTTCGGGGATCCCGAGGCGGGGCACCCCGGGGATGTACCCGGCCTGCCCGAGCGCCTGCGGATCGGTACCGCCGTGGACGAAGGACAGCTTCTCGTCCAGCGTCATCCGGGCGACGAGGGCGGCGACGCGCGCGGACACCCTGACGGTCACACCCGAGCTGCCCGCGCCCGAGGCGGTGGGAGCCACGAGTGCGCTCCCGGCCAGGAGGGCCGCGCTCACTCCCGCGATCAGCGCCGTACGGCGTAAACGGCCGCCGCGGCGTCGTACCGATCTCCGATCGGGCTTCATACGGACTCCCCTCACCACTGAAGTGCTCGACGATTTATGTTTCCGCTGGACAGAATTCGAGTCGAAGCAGGTGGCTCTATAAAAGATCGAACGTTCAAGGAGGTTAAATTCGCACATTCGATGCGTCAACCCTCTGGAATTCCGTTCCTGCCAGACATAAATTGACGCTCCCACGAGGGAGGTGACACGTGTCTCCACGTGACGAGGTCCTGACCCATGTCCGGCGGCACGGGAGTGCGTCGCGCCCCGAACTGCAGACGGCGCTCGGCATCAGTCGTCCCGTCGTCGCGGCCGTGGTCCGCGACCTCCTCGCCGCGGAGCTGCTGACCGAGCACCAGGGGGAGAACACGGGCGGCCGTGGGCGCCCCGGACGCCGCCTCCGGCCGCGCTATCCGGCAGGCGCGGTCGTCGGGGCGGACGTCAGCCACCGGCATCTCACCGTCGCCGCGGCCACACTCGACCTGACCGTCCGGGCCGAGCGGCGGGTGGCGATCGACGTGGACACCCGGCCGACCGCGGCCCTGGACATCACTGCGGACATGATCCGGCGCACGGTCGAGGAGGTCCGGTCCACGGTCGACGGGCCCGTCAAGGCGTGCGTCGTCGGCATACCGGGGCCGCTGGACATGAGCAAACGGGCGATCGCCTCGCCCACCATCCTGTCCAGC
Organism: Streptomyces sp. NPDC048278; assembly: GCF_040652195.1. NCBI lineage: Bacteria > Bacillati > Actinomycetota > Actinomycetes > Kitasatosporales > Streptomycetaceae > Streptomyces > Streptomyces sp. NPDC048278. Next base: position 145,428 of record NZ_JBEZLP010000019.1, on the reverse strand, counting down.
TGGTCCGGGCTCGATCTGGCGGCCGAGCTGGGCTCCCGGACGGGACTGACGGTCTCCCTCGACAACGACGCGAATCTCGGCGCCCTCGCCGAGCACCGCCACGGTGCGGCCGGCAGCCGCGGCAACCTCATCTACGTCAAGGCGTCCGACGGGATCGGAGCGGGTCTCATCGTCCACGGGATCCCGGTCAGCGGCAGCTTCGGGGCCGCGGGCGAGATCGGGCACACCCAGGTGATCCCGGACGGCGACTGGTGCCGGTGCGGGAACCGCGGCTGCCTGGAGACCATCGTCTCGGTCCGCCAGGTGCTCCAGCAGGTCCGGCACTTCTACCCGGGCGACACCGACCTGCGGTCCCGGCTGCCGGAGATCGCCCACCACCCGGTGGCCCGGAAGATCTTCGCCGAGTCGGGCCGCACCCTCGGCCGCGTCCTCGCCAACCTGTGCGCACTGCTGGACCCCGCCGCCGTCATCATCGGCGGCGAGATGAGCCAGGCGGGCGAGGTGTTCGTCGACGGAGTCCGCGACTCGATCGAGCGGCTCGCCCAGCCGGGTTTCGACAGCCGCGTCCTGGTCGCCGCGTCCGCCCTCGGCACCCGCGCCGAGCTGATCGGAAGCCTCACGCTCGCCCGGGACATCGCCCTGCGCGGCGGAATCCGGCAGACCGGGAGCTGACCGGCGAGGGACGGGCCCTCGTACGGGCCGTCGTACGGGCCCCGAGCGGGTCCTGCGCGACCATGGGACACCCGCCGCCCGTCGCCCGCGGTCGTCGCCGACGAGGTCAGGGGCTCTGCCCGCAGGCCGGAGGGAGGCCCGCCGTACCATCGAAGGGCGATCGGCGGCTTTCGTGGCGCGGTCCCGCACCCGCGCAGTGCCCGTGCCACGCGAACAGCAACGCGGTCACCGACGGGGTCGGCCCGGGCCGGGAGCTGATACCAGGGACAGGCAAGGATGAGCGAGCAGAGCAACCCCACCGCCACGACGGGTATGACGGACACGACGGTCAAGGCGTTCGCACCGGACGGTCCCACACTGCGCCGCCGCCACCGGCGGGCGGTCGGGCAGTTCGCCCTGTGCGTGTTCGTGCTCGTCCCCTGGACCGTCTACCTGGCCGTCTCGCTGCCCGATCGCTTCGAGGCGCGCTACTGGCCGATGGTGTGGGTGGGCTTCGACGTCCTGCTGCTGGTGTCGCTGGTCGGTGCCGGGCTGGCGGTCTGGCTGAGGCGGCAGGCCCTGATCCCGTTGTCCTTCGTGGCGGCCACGCTGCTGGTCTGCGATGCCTGGTTCGACGTTTCCCTGAGCTGGGGCCGGGACGACGTGTGGGGAAGCATAGCCTCGGCCGTACTGGTGGAACTGCCGCTCGCCGTCCTGCTCGTCATGCGGGCGCGCCGGGTGCTCAAGGTCTCGGCCCGGCTGGCCTGGGAGGGACTGGGCCTGGCAGGCGAACCTCCACCGCTGTACAAGATGCCGCTGTTCGTCACCCTGGCGTCCTCGGGCACCGTCCGCTTGGACTTCAAGGCGGCCGACGACGCCTGACGGCGTCCGGCCTCTATGTGTCCTGACCTTAATCAACTAACATAGTGAAATTAGGTAGATGAATGCGCTGATCATTCTCAGGGGTGGCCGTGGACTTCGGACTGACCGACGAGCAGGATCTGTTGCGCGCGACGGCACGGAAGTTCGTCGCCGACGTGTGCCCCGCCGAGAAGGCCAAGGAGTGGGACGAGCAAGGCGTCGTACCACCCGAGCTGTTCCGGGGCATGGCCGACCTCGGCTGGTTCTCGCTGCCGTTCGGCGAGGAGGAGGGCGGTGACGGCGGTGGACCGCTGGAGCTCATCCTCATAGCCGAGGAACTCGGGCGGGCCAGTTTCGACGTGGCCATGTGCTATATCGGGGTGCTCATCCCCGGCATCACCGTGTTCCGCTGGGGGGACGAGGAGCAGCGCCGCTTCATCCGCGAGCAGGTGATGACCGGCCGCCACCGGCTGGCCGTCGGCCTCAGCGAGCCGGACAGCGGGTCCGACGCGGCGGCGCTGCGCACCAGCGCCGAGGACCACGGCGACCACTTCCTGGTGCGCGGCCAGAAGGCCTGGTGCACCGGGGCCGGGCTGCCCCACACCACCATCGCGGCCTATGTCCGCACCGGGCCCCGGGAACCCAAGCACGGCGGGATCAGCCTCCTCCTCGTCGACCCGACCACGGAGGGCGTCGAGGTGCGCCGGACGCCGACCCTGGCCCGGCACATCCTGGGCACCAACGAGGTGTTCCTCAACGACGTCCGGGTGCCCAAGGAGAACCTCGTCGGCCCCCGCGACGAGGGCTGGAAGGTGATGCTCTCCAACATCGAACTGGAGAAGGTGATCATCAGCGGCGGGTATCTCGGCGCCGCCCAGGCCACCTTGGACGAGATGCTGGAGTACGCCCGCACCCGGCACGCCTTCGGACGTCCGATCGGCAACTTCCAGGTCCTCGCCCACGCCATGGCCGACCTGCAGACCGAGATCGACTCGGCCAGGCTGCTGGCCTACCGCGCGGCCTGGCTGCTCGCCCAGGGCAGACCCTGCACCAGGGAGGGCTCGATGGCCAAGCTGAAGGGGTCGGAGACCTACGTGGCCGCCGCCCGGCTCGGCATGCAGGTGTGCGCGGGGCACGGCTTCTCCACGGAGAGCGTGATGAGCTTCCGCTACCGGGAGTCGATCGTCGCCACCATCTCCGGCGGCACCAGCCAGATCCAGCGCAACGGCATCGCCCGCTCCATGGGCCTGCGCGGCTACTGAGCCTCGTCCTGCTCCGCGAGCCAGCGCTCGTGCCGTGCGAAATGGCCCTGGTCCCGGGTCACCCAGATCCCGGAGGCCCGGGCCAGTACGGCCCGCGTCGGCAGCAGCACCAACTCGCCCGCGAGGTACCAGCGGGAGCCCTCCCGCCGCTCGACCCAGGCCCGCACGCGCAGCGGGTGCCGCACCGGCACCGGCTTGACGAAGCTCACGGTCAGCTCGGCCGTGACACTCAACACTCGGTGCAGCAGCGGAAGATGGCCGAGGCAGTCGTCCAGCACGGCCGCCGTCCAGCCGCCGTGCGCGACGTTCGGGCCGCCCTCCTGGTCCGGTGGGCAGCTGAGGTCGAACCAGGCCACCCCGTCCTCGTCGAGCCGCTCCCGCTCGACTCCGAGGTGGCAGGAGCCTGCACCGCGACAGGCACCGCACAGGGCGACACCGCCCGGCGTGCGCGGCGGCTCCTGGAACTCCGAGGCCGCCGCCTCCGTGGCACCGGATCTTGTCGACATCGCCCAACTCCTCGTATCAGAACGCCGGAACACATCAGAACGCCGGAACACACCGGAACGTCGAAGCGCAGGAACGTCAGACATCGGCCAGCAACGGCCGCAGCGTTCCCGCGATCAGCCGGACCTGGCGGGCCACCATGTCCTCCGGCATCCCGGCCAGGGACGCCCACAGAAAGACCCCCTCGGCCGGCAGGCCCTTCACGTACGACCTGACGGCCTCGGCGACGGTCTCCGGCGTCCCGTAGAGGAACTGGCCGACGCCGGTCGCGGCGAGCCCCGTCTCCCGCCACCTGTCGGGGTCGATGGGGCGGGGCACGGGCTGGTCGGTGCCCTCCACCATGTAACGGCGGTAGCTGTCCCACTGGTACGAGAGGTGTCTGCGCACCACGGGCCAGTCGGCCTCCGGGTCCTCGGTGACGAAGGTGGTGAACGAGCCCTGCATCCGGGCCGCCGCCCCGTCGTACCCGCTCTCCGCCAGCCCCTCCCGGTACGGCGCGAGGAGCGCCGGGTCGAGCGAGAGCAGACCCGTGCCGAGCCGCCCGGCCCGCCGGGCACCCTGCGGGCCCTGGTAGCCGAGCCAGATCGGCAGCGGGTCCTGGACCGGGCCGGGGGTGACCCGGCCCGAGGCCCACAACTCCCGTATCTCACGGACACGTTGATCGGTCGTGGTGTAGCGCTTGGCGAGGTCCGCGCCGTACAGCCGGTACTCCGGGACCCGGTAGCCGGTGCCGAGCCCGAGGTCCAGGCGGCCTTCGCTCAGGATGTCCACGAGGGCGGCCTGTTCGGCGATCTCGGGAGCCGCGTGCAGTGGCGCGGCCACGACGGCGGTGCCCAGGCGCAGCCGCCGGGTCCGGGCGGCCGCAGCGGCGGCCATGGTGAGGGGCTGGGGGAGGTAGCCGTCCTCGAAGCCGTGGTGCTCGGAGAACCACACCGAGTCCAGGCCGAGCCGGTCCGCCTCCTCGCACATCTCCAGCGCGAAGCCGTACAGCCGGGACCAATCCTGTTGCCAGGGCGGGGGATTGCGCAGGTCGAAGTAGATGCCCACCTTCACCGGGAACCTCCAGGGGTGTCGTGCGCCAGGCGGACCGTCGCGCGGGTCACCGCGATCCCGGCGCCGGGCGGCAGCAGTCGTACGGGACGCAGGTCGAGGGCGGCTATCTCGGGGAGGTCCTCGACCAACGCCGACAGCCGCAGCACCGTCTCCTCCAGGGCGGCCAGATCCACGCCGGGTGCGCCCGCCCTGCCCTCCAGCAGCGGAGCCGCCCGCAGCGAGCGGACCATCTCCCGGGCGTCGCGGTCGCTCAGCGGGGTGACCCGGTGCGCGACGTCCGCCATCAGGTCGGCGTATCCGCCGGTGAGGCCGAAGGAGATGACCGGGCCGAAGACCGGGTCGGAGCCGACGGACAGGAACGCGTCCAGGCCCGGACCCTGGCCGGGGTCGTGGACGCTGATGCCGTAGGCGGCGAGCAGTTCGGCCGCTGTGTCGGCGCCTTCGCTCGTTCCGGCGAGCAGTTCGGTGGCCGTGCCGCTGCCTTCGCTGATTCCGGTGAGCAGGGAGCGTGCCCGGTCCACGTCGATCCCCGGCAGGTCGGGGACGACGCCCGCGGCGGTGGAGCGCCACGCCTGGTAGGCCGCCGCATGCCCGAGCGAGGCGGCAGCCGCCTCCGGGAAGGTGTACGACGGTACGGCCCGCCCGTCCCGGCGCAGGGGGCCGGTGATGCCCGCGCTGCCCAGGAAGCTGGTCACGACCGGCTTCTCGGGTGCCGCGGCGGCGGCGTCGAGGATGGCCGACGCCACCTCGTCGGGCTGGTCCGCGAGCGGCGGCATGAACAGGACGATCGCGGCGTCGATGCCGTCGTCGGCGAGGGCCGCGTCCAGGGCCTGCCGGTAGTGGGCGGCGGTCGCCGTCGGGGTGAGGTCGACGGGGTTGCCGATCTCGGCGCCGGGCGCGAGAACGCGGCCCAGTCGCTGCCGGGTGCGCTCGCCGAGCGGGGGCACGCGCAGGCCGTTCGCCGTGCAGGCGCCGACCGTCAGCGCCGCGGGGCCGCCCGCGTTGGTGATCACCGCGACGCGGTCACCGGGCGGCGGAGGCTGGTGGGAGAGGAGCAGGGCCACGTCGAACAGCTCCTGCAGACCGCGGGTGCGGATCACGCCGGACTGCGCGAACAGGGAACTCACCGCCGAGTCCGCCGGGCCGCCCGGGTGGACGGCGATGATCGGCTTGCGGGGCGCGATGCGGCGGGCGATGCGGGCGAAGCGGCGCGGATTTCCGAACGTCTCGACGTGCAGCAGGATCACGGAGGTGGCCGGGTCCTCCTCCCACCACCGGAGCAGGTCGTTGGTGGACACGTCCACGGCGTGGCCGACCGACACGAAGCCGGAGAAGCCGAGCCCGAGCCTGCGGGCGTGGTCGAGCACGGCGAGCCCGAGCGGCCCCGACTGGCTGGACATGGCCACCCGGCCGGGCGCAGGCAGGGCGGGGGAGAAGGTCGCGGCGAGCCGCGCGGCCGGCGTCGTGTTGACGACGCCCATGCAGTTCGGGCCCACCAGCCGCATCCCGGACGCCCGCGCGAACCGGGCCAGTTCACGCTCCGCGGCCCGCCCTGCGGGACCGGTCTCGCCGAAGCCGCTGGAGACGACGACCACCGCCTTGACCCCGGCCTCGGCGCAGTCCCGTACGACCTCGGGCACGGCCTCGGCCCGGACGGCGACCAGGGCCAGGTCCGGTGCCTCGGGCAGGTCGCGGACATCCGCGTACGCCCGTGCCCCGGCGACCTGTCCGGCGTGCGGGTTGACCGGGAACACGCCGCCGGTGAAGCCGCCGCGCCGCAGGTTGGCCACGATCTCGTGCCCGATCGTCAGCGGCTCGCGGTTGGCGCCGATCACCGCGACCGACCGCGGTTCGAGCAGGGGCCGCAGGGAGCGCCGTACCGCGGTCTGCTCGCGGCGCTCGGCCCGGGCGAGGGCCTGGGCCTGCGGGTCGACGGCGATCTCGAAGTGGATGATCTGGCCGGGCGGCCCGGCCTCGACCCGGAAGCCGGAGCCGAGGAACACGTTGATCATCCGGGTGTTGTCCGCGAGGACGTCGGCCTCCAGGACCCGGATGCCACGGGCGCGGGCCGCCGCCGCGATGTGCTCCAGGAGCAGCCGGCCGAAGCCCTCGCTCTGGTGGTCGTCCCGGATGGTGAACGTGACCTCGGCGTGCTCCGGTTCCCGAGGGTCGCGGACGTAGCGTACGAGTCCCGCGATGTCGTCCCCCGCCAGGGCGACCAGCGCCAGTTCGTCGAGGTAGTCCACGTGCGCGCCGCGCCGGATGACGTCGTCGCGCACCCGGACCACGGGCCCGAGGGAGCGGTAGGCGAGGGTCTGCCGGGACAGCCCGGCGACGAAGGCGACCAGCCGGTCGGCGTCCTCGGGCCGGACCGGCCGGACGAACGTCGACCGGCCCGTCCGCACGAGTCCCGGCCGCTCCAGGTCCTCGGGGTAGGGGGGAGCGGTGCCGGGGGTGGTGCCGCTCAGAGGGCCGCCTCCTGGGGAGTCTGCTCCGGCAGGCGGAACAGCTCGTTGAAGGTGCCGCGGGTGACCCGGTCGCGGATGTCGTCCGGCACCCCGTCGAACAGGTCGTGGAGCGTGGACTGGGTGTGGCCGTAGGTGCCCTCCAGGTGGGGGTAGTCGTCGCCCCACATCACGTTCCGGTAGCCGGTGGACTCGACGATCTCCACCGAGCTCTTGTCGTGCTGGAAGGAGGCGTAGACCTGCTGCCTGATGATCTCGCTGGGCAGCCGGCTCAGCTTCGGGCGGACGAACATGCCGTGCTGGCGGTAGGCCTCGTCCATGCGGTCGCCGATGGCCGGCACCCAGCCCGCGCCGCCCTCCGCGATGAGCATCCGCAGGTTCGGATGCCGGTCCAGGGCGCCGCCCGCGACCATGTGGGAGATCACCCGCATGCCCGGATAGGTGGTCTCCATGTAGTTGACGACCGCGCCGCCCGGACCGCGGAAGACGACGGTCTCGGCGCCGGTGCCGATGTGGAAGCCGAGCACCAGGCCGGCCCGCTCCACCGCCGTCCACAGCGGCTCCCAGCGGTCGAGCGCGTACTCCTCGCCGGGCCGGGTCGAGCAGGGCAGGAACACCGCCTGGAAGCCGAGTTCGGCGACCCGCTCGACCTCCTTGACCGCGTCCTCGATGTTCGCGGTCGACACGCAGGCGGGGGTGATGACGCGCTTGTTCCTGCACAGGACCTCGTCGTAGGCCCAGTCGTTCCAGGCGCGCACGGTCTCCCGGGCGAGCTCGCGGTCGGTGATGGAGACGAGCCAGAACCCCATGGAGGGGAAGGCCAGCTGGCCCCACACGCCCTCCTGGTCGAGGTCCTTGAGCCGGACCTTGAGGTCCCAGGCGCCCGGCGGTCGCATGGCGTCCATGAAGTCGCCGAGCTGGCGGTCGACGCGCTGGTCGTCGATGTAGAGCACCTCGTACTTCTCGCCGCGCTCACTGCGCGGCGCCCGGGCGGCCAGCCGGGGCGGCAGCGCCTCGGTCCACAGGTCGGCGGGTTCCATCACATGGGAGTCCCCTGAGTTGACCCAGAGCTTGGTCATGGCGCTCCTTCGACTGAATGGATGCAATCAGTTAGCTATTTTAGGTGGGGGAGCGTGTGGAGGGAAGACGTGAACGGGGTCGAGATCATGCCCGATCGCTTAATTAGTCGAATTGGTTGACTGATTGCGCTGATAGCTGGAAGATCTGGGCAGCTGAGCCGCGAGGAGGCGCCATGGCCGGTGATCGGGACACCGCTGACAGGTACTTCGAGCCGCTGGTGGAGACCATGCCGCGCGACCGCCTGGAGGCGCGGCAGGAGGAACAGGTCCTGGAGCTCGTCGAGTACGCCTACGGCCGCTCCGCCTTCTACCGCGAGCTGTGGGACGGACACGGGGTGCACCCCCGCGACATCCGCTGCCTGGAGGACTTCCGGGACCGGGTGCCCTTCATCACCAAGGACATGGTCCGCGCCCACCGGGCCCGCACCGGCGACCCCTTCGGGGGGCTGCTCTGCGTCCCGGTCGAGGAACTGACCTCCGTCTCCTCCAGCTCGGGCACCACCGGCGACCCGGAGTTCTTCGCCGAGATCTGGCAGGGCGCCCCGCCCCTGGTCACCGCACAGGTGCGGGACCTGTGGGAGCTCGGACTCCGGCCGGGGGACCGGGTGCTCAGCCCGCCCGGCACCTTCCGCAACCTCATGGACGCCGGCTACCAGGCACTGGGCGCCGTGGTCATCGAGGTCGACACCTGGATGGGCAGGATGCAGGAGGTCGTCGACGCCCTGCGCACCTACCGGCCCGCCTACCTCCAGATGATGTATCCGCAGATGGTGGAGTTGGAACGGCTGGCCGAGAGCACGGACCTGCGGGAGGCGTTCTCGTCCCTCAAGGGGGCTTCCTGCGCCGGCCAGCCGCTCAGCCGCAGGATGCGCGCCCGGATCCGCGACGACTGGGGCATCGACGTCTACGAGTACACCAGCGCCGCCGACACCGGCACGGCCTGGGAGTGCCGCGAGCACGACGGCTTCCACCTGTGGGAGGACACCGTCTTCCCCGAGTGCGTCGAGGTCACGGAGGACGGCTGGCACGACGCCGCCGAGGGCGACCTCGGAGAACTCGTCGCCACCGACCTCGACAACCGCGCCGCACCCCTCATCCGCTACCGCAGCGAGGACCTGGTCCGCCTCGCCCGCGACACCTGCGGCTGCGGACGCACCCACGCCCGGATGTGGGTGGCAGGCCGGCGCGGCGACGAGACCGTGGTGCGCGGCCGGGCCGTCGTACTGCGGGACATCTGGCAGGCGGTGGAGGACCAGCCGGAGACGGTCGCCGGGGTGTTCCAGATCGTCCGGCAGGGCCGCGAGGTCGACGAACTGAGGCTCCGGGTCGGCTACGACCCCCACCTCACCGGCGATCCCGACGCGCTGGCCGGACGGCTGATCGAGGCCGTGCGGGAGCGGACCGGGGTCAAACCGGTGCTCGACCTGCGCACCGAAGAGGAGTTGCTGCAGACCATGACCAGCGTCGCCAAGTTCCCCCGGGTGGTGAAGAGCTGATGGCCCGCGCCGACACCCTCGCCCACGCCCGGGAACTGGAACGGCCCGAACTCGCCTACCTCGTCCGCTTCCCCACCCCCGCCGGGATGCGGGAGACCGGACTCACCTGGGCGGAACTCGCCCGTGACACGGCCTGGGCCACCGAACGGCTGCGCGGGCACGGCCTGGCGTCCGGGCAACGGGCCCTGCTGACCGCGTCGGGCTTCGAGGGCTTCTGGGGGCAGGCGGTGATCGGCGCCCTGTGCACCCTGCGGGTGACCTACGGCATCGCCGAGGCCATGGGCTGGGACCACCGCCGCACCACGGTCTTCCACCGCGAACTCCACCCCGACGCGGTGATCGGCCTGTCCGCGGAGACGCTGGAAGGGCTGTCCGGCACCGCCGACATCGGAGAGATGTTCCGCCCGACGCGGGTCGTGCTGGCCCGGCCCGCCGCCGTACCGGTGCTGCGCGGTGCCGGGGTGCCCGCGTGTGTGCTGGCCGCCGTCGGACCCGCCCTCGCCCTGGAGTGCCCCGAGCGCGCCGGCGCGCACGTCAACGCCGCCGAGTGGCACGTCGGCGAACGGGACGGGGAACTGCACGTGGCCGCGGGGGAGTTGCGCACCTCGCCGCTGCCCGAGACCCCGCTCGGCATCCGGGGGCGTGTGGCAAGCGGTCGCTGCGCATGTGGCAGCGAGGACCCGCGGGTGCTGCTCGCCGAGGCCGATTCGTCTTCGTCACCGAGGAGTTGAGGATGTCCGAAGCAGTGGTCGACGGCCGGGTGGTGGTCGTCACCGGCGCCGGGAACGGCATCGGCCGGGCGCACGCCCTGGCCTTCGCCGCGCAGGGAGCCAGGGTCGTGGTCAACGACCTCGGCGGGGGACGGGACGGGGCGGGCGCCTCGGCGGGGCCCGCGCAGGCCGTGGTGGACGAGATCGTCGCCGCCGGTGGCGAGGCGGTCGCCAACACGGACGACATCGCGTCCTGGGAGGGGGCGGGCCGCCTCGTCCGGCAGGCCGTGGACACCTACGGCGGCCTGGACGTGCTGGTCAACAACGCCGGGATCCTCCGCGACCGGATGATCGTGTCGATGACCGAACGGGACTGGGACAGCGTGATCGCCGTCCATCTCAAGGGCAGCTTCGCCACCCTGCACCACGCAGCGGCCCACTGGCGCGAGCGGGCCAAGGCCGGCCGGAGCAACGACGCCCGCGTGATCAACACGACGTCCCCCTCCGGTGTCTTCGGCAACCCCGGCCAGTCCAACTACGGCTCGGCCAAAGCGGGCATCGCGAGCCTGACCGTCATCGCGGCGGCCGAACTCGCCCGCTACGGCGTGACGGTGAACGCCATCGCGCCGACCGCGCTCACCCGGCTGACCGAGGACATCGACATGATGCGGGAGGCCGCGACGAGCCAGGATCTCACCCCCGAGGCCATCTCCCCGCTGGTGGTGTGGCTCGGCTCCGCCGCCTCCCGCGAGGTCACCGGCCGCGTCTTCGGCGTCGTCGGCAACCGCGTCACGGTCCTGGAGGGCTGGGTGGGCGGGCCCACCGCGAGCGCCGAATCCCGCTGGACCCAGGACGAGCTGACCTCCGCCGTCCCCAACCTGGTGGCCAAGGCGGCCCCCAACGCGGACGCGCTCGGCAACCGGAAGGGCGCCTGAGATGCCCGACATGACGGCCCGACAGATCCCGGTCACCGAAGACCTGTTCACGGCGGGCGACTCCCCGCGCCTGATCGGATCCGAGTGTTCTTCCTGCGGACTGGTGAGCTTCCCCGCCGCCCCGGACTGCGTGCGCTGCGCCGGCACCGACACGAAGGAACGGCTCCTCGCCGACCACGGCACCCTGTGGACGTACACCACCCAGAACTTCCGGCCGCCCTCCCCGCCGTACGACGGGCCCGAGGAGTTCGAGCCGTACACCGTCGGATACGTCGAGTTGCCCGGCGAACTGCTCGTCGAGGCCCGCCTCACCGAGCCCGACCCGGCACGGCTCAGGATCGGGCAGGCCATGCGGCTGACCCTCGTGCCGTACACCGTGCGCGAGGACGGCACCGAGGTCGTCACGTTCGCGTTCGCCCCGGACGAGGAGGAGACATCGTGACCGAGGCCGTCGTCATCGGGGTGGGACTCCACCCGTTCGGCAGGTTCCCCGGGAAGCCCGCCATGGACATGGGCGCCGACGCGGTCCGCCTCGCGCTCGCCGACGCGGGCGTGACCTGGCCGCAGGTCCAGGGCGGCTACATCGGCAGCTACGAGGTGGCCAACCCCGACGCGATCGTGGCCCGCCTCGGCCTGACCGGCCTGCCGCTGCGCGGGGTGTTCAACGGCTGCGCCACGGCCGGTACGGCGGTGGCACTGGCCGCCCGTGCCATCGAGACCGGCGAACACGACCTGACCATCGCCGTCGGCATGGACAAGCACCCGCGCGGCGCGTTCGCCGCCGACCCGTCCGTGGCCGGCATCCCCGCCTGGTACGGGCAGACCGGGCTCTTCCTCACCACCCACTTCTTCGGCATGAAGATCAACCGCTACCTGCACGACCACGGCATCGGCGAGCGCACCCTCGCCCGGGTGGCCGCGAAGAACTTCCGCAACGCCGCCGCCAACGACAAGGCGTGGCGCCGCACCCCCCTGTCGGAGGAGGAGATCCTCGCCTCGCCGGTGCTCAACCACCCGCTCCGGCAGTACATGTACTGCGGCCCGGACGAGGGTGCGGCGGCCGTCGTCCTGTGCCGCGCCGACCAGGCCCACAAGTACACCTCGACGCCGGTACGGATCCGCGCCACCGCCCTGCGCAGCCGCCGGCTCGGCGCCTTCGAGGTGCAGAGCCCCTCCTTCCCGCTCGGGGACGTCGTCCGGAGCCCGACCGTGGACGCCTCCCGGGAGGCGTACGAACGCGCGGGCATCGGCCCGGAGGACGTCGACGTCGCCCAGCTCCAGGACACCGACGCCGGGTCGGAGATCATCCACATGGCCGAGAACGGGCTCTGCAAGGACGGCGAGCAGGAACGCCTGATCGCCGAGGGCGCCACCGAGATCGGCGGTCGGCTCCCGGTCAACACCGACGGCGGCCTGCTCGGCAACGGCGAACCCATCGGCGCGTCCGGCCTGCGCCAGATCCACGAGGTCGTCCTCCAGCTGCGCGGCACCGCCGGATCCCGGCAGATCCCCGGCACCCCCCGAGTCGGCTACACCCACCTGTACGGCGCGCCGGGCGTGTCGGCGGTGACGATCCTCTCCACCTGACCGGAGCCCCCCATGGACCAAGACATGCAGGACTTCGCCGCCGAGGTGCGCGGCTTCCTCGACGCGCACGCGACGAAGGCCCCCGACCACACCGCCTTCACCTGGGGCGAGGGCGACGACTCGATGGCCTACTTCAGCAGCCTGCCGCCCGAGGAGGAGCGGGAGGAGGTGGACCGGGCCAGGGCCTGGCAGCGCGTCCGCCACGAGCACGGCCTCGGCTGGATCACCGGCCCGCCCGAGTACGGCGGCCGGGGCCTGACCCCCGTCCACGACCTGCTCTACGACGCCATCGAGTCCGAGTACACCGTCCCCGACACCGGCGTGCTCAGTGTGATCGGCCTCGGCATGATCGGCCCGACGATCCTGGCCCACGCCCAGCCCCCGGTCAAGGAACGCTGGCTGCCCGCGATGTACCGCGGCGACGCCGTCGCCTGCCAGCTGTTCAGCGAACCCGGCGCGGGCTCCGACCTGGCGAGCGTGGCCACCAAGGCGGTCCGTGCGGGCGGCGACTGGGTGCTCAACGGGCAGAAGGTGTGGACGTCCGTCGCCCAGCACAGCAGCATCGGGCTCGCCCTCACCAGGACGAACCCGGACGCCCCGAAGCACCAGGGCATCACCGCCTTCCTCGTCCCCATGGACGCCCCGGGCGTCGACGTCCGCCCCCTGCGTCAGATGACCGGCGGCGCCGACTTCAACGAGGTCTTCCTCACCGACGTCCGCGTCCCCGACGACCACCGCCTCGGCGAGGTCGACGGCGGCTGGACCGTCGCCTTGACCACCCTGATGAACGAACGCGCCACCGTCGGCAGCGAGGGTGCGGGACCGGTCGCCGCCGCACTCTCCCCGGAACGGCTCTCGGCGCTCATGCGGGCCACCTGGACCTGGGACGACCGCGCCCTGCGCGGCCGGCTCGCCGAACTCCTCGTGGACGCCATGGCCACCCAGCACCTCAACAACCGGGCCCTGCGCAGGCTCCGCGCCGGGGCGACACCCGGCCCCGAGATGTCCGTGTCCAAGCTGATGTACGGTCAGAACCTCACCCGGGCCGCCCACTTCGTCGCCGACGTGCTCGGACCGCGCGCGATCGCGGACACCGGCCAGTGGGGCACGTACGCCTGGACCGAACTGCTCCTCGCCACCCCGGCCCTGCGCATCCTCGGCGGCACCGAGGAGATCATGAAGAACATCCTCGCCGAACGCGTCCTCGGCCTGCCCAAGGAGGTGCGCGCATGACCGCCGACGACCGGGAACTGAGGGAACTGCGCTCCGCCGTACGGGAGTTCCTCGACACCAAGTCGCCCGAGGACGCCGTACGCAAACTGATGGAGAGCGAACCGCGCTTCGACGCCGAGGTGTGGGCGCAGGCCTCCGACCAGCTGCGGCTGCCCGCGCTCGCCATCCCCGAGGAGTACGGTGGCGACGGCTTCGGACCGGTCGAACTCGGCGTCGTCCTGGAGGAGATGGGCCGCGCCCTGTTCTGCGCCCCCTTCTTCGCCACCGTCGTACTGGCCGCCCAGGCTCTGCTGGCCTCGGGCGACCACGAGGCCTGCGCCCGCCACCTGCCCGGCATCGCGGCCGGGACCACGACGGCCACCCTCGCCGTCGCCGAGGACCACGGCTCCTGGGACCCCGTCCTCATCTCCACCCGCGCCGTACCGGACGCGGACGGCGGATGGCGGCTGACCGGCCGCAAGTGCTTCGTCGTCGACGGTACGACGGCGGATCTGCTCCTGGTCGTGGCCCGCACGGTCGCCGGACCCTCCCTCTTCGCCGTGGACCGCGCGGCCGTCGGCGTGGCGGCCGAGCCGATGGAGACCCTGGACGCCACCCGGGCGATGGCCCGCCTGACCCTGGACGCCGTGCCGGCGACCCTCGTCGGCGTGCAGGGAGCGGGCGGGCGCCTCATGGCCGACGTGCTCGACACCGCCACGGTCGCACTCGCCGCCGAACAGGCCGGCGGGGCACGCCGGTGCCTGGAGGCGAGCACGGAGTACGCCCGTACCCGGCAGCAGTTCGGCCGGCCCATCGGCTCCTTCCAGGCGGTCAAGCACAAGTGCGCCGACATGCTCGTCCAGGTCGAACTCGCGGAGGCAGCCGCACGGGAGGCGGCGCTGCTGGCCGCCGAGGGCGCCGCGGACTTCCCGGTGGCGGCGGCCGTCGCCCACGCCTGCTGCTCCCGGGCGTACCTGGGCGTGGCCATGGAGAACATCCAGGTGCACGGCGGCATCGGCTTCACCTGGGAGCACCCGGCCCACCTGTACTTCCGGAGGGCCAAGTCCTCCCAACTGCTCTTCGGGGGACCGGCGGTCCACCACGAGCGGCTGCTGGACCGGCTGGGCATCTGAACCGGCCGGCCGTCAGCCCCAGTGCCAGGCCTGGTTGCCGTTGCCGGCGCAGCTCCACGCCTGGACACGCTGGCCGTCCTGGCCCGAGGTGGCGGCCTCCGCGTCCAGACAGAAGCCGTCCGGCACGCTCACCAGGGCCTGGGCGCCGGGGACTCCCGAGCTGCCCAGGCTCCACCGCTGCACGGCGAGCCCGTCGCAGGCGGTGCTGTGGATGCCGTGGCCGTTCTGGCCGACACCGGCGGCATCCGCCTCCAGGCAGCGGTGCGTGCTCCGGTTGACGGCGACGTACTGTCCGTCCCGGCCCGGCAGCGGGTACAGCGCCCACGTCTGGTGGGGCGCGCCGGTGCACTCCCAGATCTGTACGGTCTGCTGCCTCAGGGTCGCCGTACCGGTGTCGGCGTCCAGGCAGCGCGCGGTCGCGACGCCGTTGACGGTCTCGGTCACCGTCAGCGTGCCGCTGCGCACGGCGCCGCGCGGCCTGCTGTACAGCATCTCCTTGGTCTCCGAGCCGACGCTGCCGTCGGCCGCGAGTCCGGCCGACGTCTGGAAGACCTTCAGGGCGGCGAGCGTCCGTGCCTCGAAGTCGCCGTCGACCGGCACCAGGTAGCCGTATCCGCCGAGGAGGTACTGGAGGGCGGCGACACACTCTCCGTGCGCTCCGGGGGCGAGAGCGGACCGGCAGGCGGCGGAGCGGATGTCGAGCGTCCTGGGATCGTGCGTCTCGGCCGCGGCGGAGTCCGGGGCGGCGGTGGTGGCGGAGACGGCGGCGGAGCGGGATGCCGAGGCCCGGGGCGTGGCGGACACCGTACTCGGTTCGAGGCCGGAGTCGGCGCGCGGACTGTCCGACAACGTCGTCACGGACGGCGATGCCGGCGCGGCGGACGCAGGGGAGTCGCCGCCCCGGTCCAGCAGCGCCATGGTGAGGCCTCCGGTGACCAGCGCGGCCACGGCGGCGGCCAGCACGATGTCCCGGCCCCGGCGGCTGCGGGGGAGTCCGGTGCCGGGCGCGGCGGTGACGGGGTCCCCCGCTGCGGCCCCGCTCGCGGGCCCGGACGCGTCGGGCCCGGACAGCCGGGCGAAGGCGGCGGGCCGCCGGGCGGGTCCACCCGGGAGGCCGGACGGCGCGGGCCGGGGGGTTCCTCGTTCGCCGTCGTCCGGGGGCGCCGCCAACTGGTGTCCGATCGCCGTCCGGAACACCGCGTCCGGTGCCGGACGTGACTCGGGGTCCTTGTACAGGCATTGCCGCAGGTACGCGGCGAGGTCCGGGTCGAGGTCCGCCACCTTGGCGAGCAGCTCCTCGCGCGGCGGGTCGAAGGCCACCCGGTGCAGCACGTCGACGCCGGTGCCCTCACCGAACGGCGCCGCACCGGTGAGCGCGTACGTCAGCGTGGACGCCAGGGTGAAGACGTCGGACGCGGCGGTCACCTCGTGGCCGCGCACCTGCTCCGGCGACATGAAGGCGACCGTGCCCACGTGCTGCCCGGTCGTGGTGATGGAGGTGGCGTCGGCGGCGTGGGCGATGCCGAAGTCGATGACCCGGGCGCCGTCCGCGGCGAGGATCACGTTGGACGGCTTGAGGTCGCGGTGCACGATCCCCGCCCGCCAGATGGCTTCGACCGCCCGGCCCAGGTCCGCCATGAGCCGCCAGCCCGCTGCCGCGTCGAGCGGGCCGCGCCCGTCGACGGCCTCCTCCAGGGTGGGCCCCGGTATGTACTCGGTCGCCACCCACAGCAGGTCCCCCTCGTGCCCGCTGCCCATCAGCCGTACGGTGTGCGCTCCCCGGACCCGGCCCAGCGCGCCGACCTCCCGCTCGAAGCGCCTGCGGAACTTCGGGTCCTCCGCGTACTCGGGGCGGATCACCTTGACGGCGGCCGGGCCCGGCCCGCCCTGCGTGTCGCGGCCCAGGTAGACCCGGCCCATCCCGCCGCTGCCGAGGACCGACACGAGGGCGTAGGGCCCCACCCGGACGGGATCGCCGGTGCGGAGCGGGACCGGGGGCGGTGCTTCCAGGCCGAGGGCGGCGTAGGCGCGCGCGTGCGACCGGTCGAGATGTGGAGCAGACATGGGAAGGTTCAGTTCCGGGTTTCCGCGTGACGGATGAGGCGTGCGCGACGAGTGTCGGTGCCCCGGAGGTTATCGCAAACTCCTTGAAAAAAAGGCGAGTTGGTGTTCGATTCAACCTCGTGTCGCGTCAACCGCGCGTCGCGTCGCCCAGCAGTGCCCGCGCGATGATCACCTGCTGGATCTGGCTGGTGCCCTCGTAGATCCGGAAGAGCCGGGCGTCCCGGTAGAAGCGCTCGACGGCGACCCCGCGCATATAGCCCGCACCGCCGTGGATCTGCACCGCCCGGTCGGCGACGCGCCACACCATCTCGCTGGCGAAGTACTTCGTGCAGGACGGGCCGATCTTGGTGTCCGTGCCGGCGTCGAAGCCGCGGGCGGCCTCCAGGACGGTGGCGCGGCCGGCGTAGTAGTCGGTCATCGAGTCGGCGATGAGCCCCTGGACCAGCTGGAAGGAGCCGATCGGCTTCCCGGACTGCCTGCGGGTACGGGCGTACTCCACCGACTCGTCGACGAGCCGCTCGGCCATGCCGACGCACAGGGCCGAGATGTGCACGCGTCCGTGCGCGATGCAGCCCATCGCCGTGCTGAAGCCCCGGTTCAGGCCGGCCTCGCCGCCGACGAGGGCCTCGGCCGGCACCCGCACGTCGTCGAAGTACACGTCCGCCGTCCAGGCGCCGAACTGGCCCATCTTGTGGTCCCGGGGCGCCACCGTCAGGCCCGGGGTGCCGGCCGGGACCAGGAAGGTGGAGATGCCCCGGGTGCGCGGAGCATCCGGGTCGGTGCGGGCGAAGACCATGAAGACGTCGGCGAGCGGGGCATTGGTGATGTACCGCTTGGCCCCGTTGATCACCCACGCGTCGCCGTCCAGGTGCGCCCGGGTGGTCAGCGTCGACGGGTCCGACCCGGCGTCCGGCTCGGTGAGGGCGAAGGAGGCCAGCACCTCGCCGGAGGCGATCTTCGGCAGCCACTCGGTCTTCTGCTCCGCGGTGCCGCCGACCATCAGGACGTGCCCGGCGATGCCGTTGTTGGTGCCGAACATCGAGCGCAGCGACGGGGTGGTGTAGCCCAGCTCGAACATCAGCTGGGCCTCCTCGTACATCGACAGCCCGAGGCCGCCGTACTCCTCCGGCAGGGCGAAGCCGAAGAGCCCCATCTTCTTCGCCGACTCCCGGATGTCCCCCGGCATCTCGTCCTTCTCGTCGATCTCCGCCTCCAGCGGCACGACGCGTTCCCGGACGAACCGCCGGACCTCCGACAGCACCGCGGTGAAGTCCTCCGCGTCCATGTCGCCTCCCTCGCTTGCTACTTGTCTGTGTCGTGCGGCGCTTCGTGCGGCTTCTCGTCGTGCGGCTGCTCGTCAGGTCGGTAGCAGGCCGCGAGCAGTGCCGCCGCGCTCGCCATGCCCAGCCCCGCGGCGAGCAACGCGCACCCGGATCCCCGGCGTTGACGTCCCGTCAGGCCGTCCACCGAGTACCGTCCGTTGCCGAGCGCGGCCAGTGCCACGGTCGCGCCGCCCACCACGCCGACGTACTCCCAGCCGCCCTTGAAGACGAAGAAGCCCTTGCCGCGGTGGTCGGTGCGGGCCGCCACGGTCATCAGGCCGACGGCCGCCGCGGCGGGGAGCGGGTTGGCCACGCCCAGCGTGATGCCCACCCCCGCGGCCAGCTCCGTGCCCGCCGCCATCCGGGCGTGCACGGCGGCGGGCCGCAGCCCCAGCGCCTCGAACCAGCCCGTCGTGCCTTTCAGCCCGCCCGGCCCGGCGACCTTGTTCCAGCCGTGCGCGACGAGCATCGGGCCGAGGGCCGCGCGCAGGGCCAGGGCGGCGGCGTCCTGAGCCTTCACTGACCGACCCCGGTGGCCCGGCCGGCGGGCGCCGCGCCGTACAACCGCGGTACGGCGTCGATGAGTTCCTCGGGAGTGAGGGCCTCGCCGGAGCGGCTCGGGTACACGCCGGAGACCGTCCAGCCCTCCAGCCGGTTGAGCCGGTTGCCCTCGATGCGCAGCACCTGCCCGGTCAGCCAGGACGCGGCGTCGGAGGCGAGGTAGACGACGACACCGGAGGCGTTGGCCGGGTCGCGCGGGTCGAATCCCTCGGTGGCCTGCAGGCCGGCGCCGACTTCCAGGCCTTCCGTCATCCGGGTGGCCGCGATGGGCGAGATGGCGTTCGCGGTGACGCCGTAGCGGCGCATCTCCAGCGCGGTGAGGATCGTGAGCCCGGCGATGCCCGCCTTCGCGGCGCCGTAGTTGGACTGGCCCTGGTTGCCGAACAGGCCTGTGCCGGAGGTGGTGTTGATGACACGGCCGGTGACCGGCTCGCCCCGCTTGGCGGCCTCCCGCCAGTACGCGCAGGCGTGCCGGGTCAGCGCGAACGTGCCCTTCAGATGCACCGCGATCACCGCGTCGAACTCGGCCTCGGTCATCGAGAACAGCATCCGGTCACGCACGATCCCGGCGTTGTTCACGACGACGTCCAGCCGCCCGAACTCGGCGACGGTGTCCGCAACCATGGCCTCGGTCGCCCCCCAGTCGGTGACCGAGGCATGGTTGGCGACGGCCCGGCCGCCGAGCTTGGTGATCTCGGCGACGACCTCGTCGGCGGGGGAGTCTCCGGTCCGCTCGCCGTGGATGCCGGAGCCGAGGTCGTTGACCACCACGGTGGCCCCGGCCCCGGCCAGCGCCAGACAGTGCGCCCGGCCAAGACCCCGGCCCCCGCCGGTCACGACGGCGACCTTGTCGTCCAGGATGCCCACGCCCTACCTCCCTGTTCCGCCCAGCTCGTCCAGTACTTCGTCGGTGTGCTCGCCCAGCGCCGGTGCGCCGGCGCGCGGTTTGTCGTCCACGCCCCAGAAGGCGACGGGCGTGGCCACGGTCCGCAGCGGCGGTGCGTCGCCCATGCCGGGCTGCTCCACGAACGCCCCGACCGCTTCGGCCTGCGGGTCGGCCGCCACCTCGGCGAGGGTCTGCACGGGCGCCCACCACACCTCTTCGGCGTCGAACCGCTCCGCCCACTCCGCCAGCGGCAGCTTCGCGAACTCCTCGTCGAAGACGGCGATCAGCTCGCGTACGTGGCCGCGCCGGGCCTTGCCGGTGGCGAACCGCTCGTCCTGCGCCAGGTCCTCCCGGCCGAGCGCCTTGACCACCCCGGGCCAGTGCCGGTTGCCCTCCAGGCCCACCAGCCAGAACCAGCGGTCGTCGGCGGTCCGGTAGCAGTTGTAGAGCGGGGACTCGTGCTCGGTGCGGGGCCGGGTCCGGCCGCGCTTGCCGAAGAAGTTCTGGAGCGCCAGGTCGTTGCCGTTGGCGTACGCCCCGGAGCGCAGCAGCGACACGTCCACCACGCCGCCCTCGCCGGTGCGCGCCCGGCGCAGCAACGCGGCCAGGACACCGGCCACCAGGTTGGCGGCGGCGGTCCGGTCGCCGAGACCGGGGCGGATGCCCGGCGGAGGCTCGCCGGCCGGGTTGAGCATGGCGGCGATGCCGGGCCGGGCCCAGAAGGCGGAGACGTCGTACCCGGCCCGGTCGCGCTCGGCGCCGGTCCAGCCGTACCCCGTCAGCGTGCCGACGACGAGACGGGGGTGACGTGCGCGGATCTCGTCGGGGCCGAGGCCGAGCCGCTCCAGGGCGCCCGGGCGGAGGTTGGTGACGAACACGTCGGCGCGGGCGAGCAGTTGCTCAAGGGCGGCCTTGCCGTCCTCGGACCTGAGGTCGAGCACCACGCTGCGCTTGCCCCGGTTGTCCGTCTCGAACGGGGGAGCGCTGTCGATGTCCTGGCCGACGTGGCGCAGCGTGTACCGGTTGGGGTCACCGGCCGGCGCCTCCACCTTGATCACGTCCGCGCCCCAGTCCGCCAGCATGGTGGCGGCTGCCGGAGCCGCCACCCACATGCCGAGCTCGACGACGGAAAAGCCCTCCAGTGGCCGCACGGCCCACCTCCCTGGTCGGTCAGACACCGCGGAACTCCCCGGGACGCCGGTCGCGGAAGGCCCGTAGCCCCTCGGCACGGTCCTCGGTGGCGAACAGCACCGAGACGGTCTCCTGCTCGTAGGCGACGGCCGCCGTCAGGTCCATGCCGAGGCCGTGGTCGATCAGGCGCTTCCCCGCGGCGAGTGCGAGAGGGGCTCCGGCGGCGAGCCGGGCCGCCAGCGCCTCGGCGGCCTTGAGCGCCCCGCCCGGCTCGGTCAGCTCGTTGAGCAGGCCGAGTGCGTGGGCCCGTTCGGCGTCGAGGGGTTCGCCGGTGAGGATCATCTGCTTGGCGATCGCCGGCGGCAGCAGCCGCGGCAGCCGCTGGGTGCCGCCCGCGCCCGGCAGCACGCCGAGCTTCATCTCCGGCAGCCCCAGACGGGTCCCGCGCTCCGCCACCCGCAGGTCGCAGGCGAGCGCGAGTTCCAGTCCGCCGCCGAACGCGAACCCGTGGATCGCCGCCACCGACGGCTTGGGGAACTCCGCCAGCAGCGCGTACGTCTCCGTCAGCCGCCCCACGAAGGCCCGGAACTGCCAGGGAGTGGTGAACGACTCGATCTCGCCCAGGTCGGCACCGGCCGAGAAGGCCCGGCCCGCACCGGTCAGCACCAGGGCCCGTACGTCGTCGTCCTCGCGCACCCGGGCCAGCGCGTCCCGCAGCAGCCCGACGGTCTCGGTACCGACGGCGTTGAGGCGCTCCGGCCGGTCCAGGGTGAACACGGCCACCCGGTCGCGTACTTCGACGCGCAGCACGTCCCTCACCTCACACCATCGTCAGGCCGCCGCTGACCGAGAGCGTCTGCCCGGTCATGTAGGCGGCGTCGTCGGAGGCGAGGAAGGCGACCACACCGGCGATCTCGTCCGGCCGGGCGACCCGGCGCAGCGGGATCGCCCGCACGGTCGCGTCGTACATCCTCTGGCTGTACTCGGCGACCTGGCCGAGCAGCGCGGTGTCGGTGGGGCCGGGGCAGACGCAGTTGACGGTGATGCCGTGCCGGGCGACCTCGCGGGCGAGGGCCTTGCCGAAGGCGATCACGCCGCCCTTGGTCGCGGAGTACACCACCTCGCCGGAGGAGCCGACCCGGCCGGCGTCCGAGGCGATGTGGACGATCCGGCCGCCGCCGCGCTCGATCATCGGGTCGAGGACGGCCCGGGTCACCGTGATCGTGCCGCGCAGGTTGACGGCGATGAGCCGGTCCCAGGTCTCCTCGTCGCTGTCGACGAAGCGGCCGATGACGTCGACGGCCGCGTTGTTGACCAGCACGTCCACCGGTCCGAGCGCGGCGGTCACCTGCTCGACGGCCGTCCGCACGGCCGCGCTGTCGGAGATGTCCGCGCCGACTCCCGTGGTGCGGACGCCGTGCCGTTCGGCGAGGGAGGCGGCGATCTTGGCGGCGGCCTCCGCGTCCACGTCGCAGACGGCGACCGCGGCTCCGTGCGCGGCCAGCGCGTCGGCGACCGCCTCGCCGATGCCGCGGCCCGCCCCGGTCACGAGCGCCACCTTGTCCCGTACGCTCACGCGCCCTCCCTGGCCTGGATCGGAATCAGCGCTATCGTATAACTACTTCAGCTGAATAAGCGAGATGTCTGAGTGGGGAGCCGAGAATGCGCCGAGAGATCTTCACCGAGGAGCACGACCAGTTCCGGGACACGGCCCGCTCCTACTACCTGCGGGAATGCGCCCCGTTCGCCGAACAGTGGGAACGGGACGGACAGGTGAGCCGGGCCGCCTGGACCGCCGCGGGCAAGGCCGGGCTCGTCGGCTGGGAGTTCCCGGAGGAGTACGGCGGGCAGGGGATCCGGGACTTCCGGTACAACGCCATCATGGCCGAGGAGATGGCGGCCACCGGCTCGGTCGGCATCGGGCTGGGGCTGCAGAACGACGTCATCCCGCCGTACCTCATGCGGCTGACCACCCCGGAGCAGAAGGCCCGCTGGCTCCCCGGAGTGACCAGCGGCGAGACCGTCTGTGCGCTCGCCCTCTCGGAACCGGCCGCCGGATCCGACCTCAAGGGCATCCGTACCACCGCCCGCCGGGACGGCGGCGAGTGGGTGATAGACGGCTCCAAGACCTTCATCACCAACGGCATCCTGGCCGACCTGGTCGTCGTCGCCTGCAAGACCGATCCGGCCGCCGGCCACAAGGGCATCAGCCTGATCGTCGTCGAGCGCGGCGCGGAGGGCTTCGAGCGGGGCCGCAAGCTGGACAAGGTCGGCATGAAGGCCCAGGACACCGCCGAGCTCTTCTTCCACGAGGTCCGGGTCCCGGCCGGGAATCTCATCGGGGAGGAGGGGCGCGGTTTCTACCACATGATGGGCAACCTTCCCACCGAGCGGCTCGCCATCGCCGTCTCCGCGCTGGCCTCGGCCGAACGTGCCTTCGACGTCACTCTGGAGTACGCCAAGGACCGCACTGCCTTCGGCCGGCCGATCGGGCAGTTCCAGGCCAACCGGTTCGCGCTCGCGGACATCAGGGCCCGGCTCTCCGCCGCCCGGGTCTACGTCGACGGCTGCACGATGGCGCTGGTGCGCGGCGAGCTGACCGCCGACGAGGCCGCCGCGGCCAAGTACTGGACCACGGAGACCTGCTGGGAGGTCATCGACCGCTGCATGCAGCTGT
The DNA here is from genome assembly GCF_040652195.1 of Streptomyces sp. NPDC048278. NCBI lineage: Bacteria > Bacillati > Actinomycetota > Actinomycetes > Kitasatosporales > Streptomycetaceae > Streptomyces > Streptomyces sp. NPDC048278. The sequence goes on along the minus strand of NZ_JBEZLP010000019.1, from coordinate 121,839 downwards.
TCGGCGGCTACGGCTACGTCAACGAGTACGAGATCGCCCGCATCTGGCGGGACAGCCGGGTCCAGCGGGTGTTCGGCGGCACCTCGGAGATCATGCAGGAGATCGTGGGCCGCTCGCTGGGTCTGTGATTGGGGCTCTCTTTATTGACTGTCTTCGCTGAATAGGTTAGCTATTTAGTCACGTGGAGGTCGATGGTCGAGGCGCGCGAGGAGGCACCCGTGGTCACGGTCGACGTACAACCGCACCCGGAACAGCCCGAGTCTGACGACACCGCACAGGAGCGATTTCAGATGGATTCCGCCCGCCGCCTGACGTTCGGCGACCTCATCCGCGAGCACCGGCGGTCCTACCCGGACCAAGTCGCCCTGGTGGACGGCGAAGTCCGGCTCACCTGGCCGCAACTGGACGAGCGCACCAACCGCCTCGCCCACGCCCTGACGGATGCCGGGGTCGGACCCGGCGACCGGATCCTGTGGCTGGGGCAGAACTCCTTCCGCATCTGGGAGCTGCTCGGCGCCGCCGCCAAGATCGGCGCCATGGTCTGTCCCGGCTACTGGCGCTGGGCCGCCCCCGAGATGGCTTTCGCCATCGAGGACTTCGACCCCCGGGTCGTCGTCTGGCAGGACGCGGAGATCGGCGACACGGTCGGCAAGGCGCGGGCCGAACTCGGCGACAGCAACCGGGCGTTGTGGCTGCGGCACGACGCCGAGGGACCCGGCAGCTACGAGTCGTTCCTCGCCGTCGGCGCGCCCGAGGACCCGGCCTGCGACGTCGACCCCGACTCCGCGCTCCTCGTCATCTACACCGCGGCGATCAGCGGACGCCAGTCCGGCTCCATGCTCTCGCACCGCAACCTGCTGGCCATGGGCGTGAGCGCTGCCTGGATGGGCGACATCGGCCGGGAGACCGCCTTCCTCGGCGCGGGCCCGATGTTCCACATCGGCAACTACCAGTTCTGGGGCATCCCGGCCTTCGTGCACGGCGGCAAGAACGTCATCGTGCGCCGCGTCGTCGCCGAGGAACTGCTCCCGCTGCTGGCGGCGGAGCGGTGCACCCACGCCTACCTCATGCCCCCGACCATCGCGCAGCTCGTCGAGCTGAACCGCGAGGCCGGCCACGACCTGTCCCACCTGCGGGCGAGCGTCGCCGCCCCGCTGTGGCAGGACACCGTGCCCACCGACACCAGCCGCTTCACCCGCAACGGCGGCGGCGAGGGCCGCGGCTACGGGCAGACCGAGGTGACCGGCTTCGCCGTGACCGGCGCGTACGGCGACAGCGGCCTCGGCAACGCGGGCCGCCCCGGCCCCTTCACCGCCGTCCGCGTGCTCGACTCGGCTGGCCAGGAGTGCGAGGTCGGCGAGATCTGCGTCCGCGGCGACCTCGTGCACCTCGGCTACTGGAACCGCCCCGAGACCAACGAACAGCGGTTCCGGTTCGGCTGGTGGCACACCACCGACCTGGGCCGGCGCGAGGCCGACGGCACGATCAGCTTCCTCGGCACCACGACCCGGATGCTCAAGTCGGCCGCCGAGAACATCTTCCCGGCCGAGGTGGAGAACTGCGTCGAGGCGCACCCGGCGGTCAGGGAGGCGGCCGTCATCGGCGTCCCCAACGAGCGCTGGGCGCAGGACGTCAAGGCCGTCGTCGTCCTCCACCCGGACGCGGACCCGGTCACCGCCGAGGACCTGATCGAGCACTGCCGGGCGCGCATCGCCTCGTACAAGAAGCCCAAGACGGTGGAGTTCGTCGATACGCTGCCGCGCACCAAGGACTACGCCAAGGACTACAACGCCCTCGACGAGCGCTTCGGCGGAGGCGGCTACCCCGGCGGCGAGCAGCTCGGCGCGGGACGGTGACCGCGACCGACCGGCGGCCCGTCGTCGTCGGTGTCCACGCCACCGAGCAGGCGCTGTCGCTGCCGCACCGCGACGCCATGGACCTCGCCCTCGAAGCGGTCACCGGCGCGATCGCGGACGCCGGGCTCACCCCGGCCGACGTCGACGGCGCCCAGGTCGACTGGCCCGGCCCCGGCGGCGTACCCGGCGAGGGCAGCTCCTGGGCCCGCCTGCTCGGCCGCGACCTGCGCTGGACCAGTGACTCGATGCTGGACAACGCCGGTTCGCGCGGCCTGCTGAAGGCCGCGGCGGCGATCCGCGCCGGATACGCCGACACCGTCGTGGTCGGCGGCTGCAAGCTGGTCTCGCGCGGGACCGGTCCGGTCGGCGCCGGGGTGCCGCTGGAGTTCGCGGACGTCTGGGGCAGCTATGTCGTCGCCCAGTTCGCGCTGGTGGCCGCCCGGCACATGCACGAGTACGGCACCACCTCCCGCCAGCTCGCCGAGGTCGCCGCGACCATCCGCAACAACGGGACCGCCAACCCCGAGGCGATGATGTACGGGCGCGGCCCCTACACCGCCGACGACGTGCTCGCCTCCCGCATGGTCGCCACGCCCTTCCACCTCCTCGACTGCTGCATCGTGGGGGAGGGCGGCGCCGCGCTCGTGGTCACCACCGCCGAACGCGCCCGGGACCTCCCGAGGCCGCCCGTCGCCGTCCTCGGCGGCGCGATGGAGTACCACCAGGCCGCCTACGCCAACCCCGCGCTGCACCGCGAGGTCGGACAGCTCGGCCGGGACGCCGCCGCCCGCGCCTACGCCATGGCCGGCATCGGCCCGCACGACGTCGACGTGTTCTCCCTCTACGACCCCAACTCCTTCGAGATCATCCGACAGTTGGAGATCCTCGGCCTCTGCGCCGAGGGCGAGGGCGGTCCGCTGGCCGCCTCCGGTGCCCTCGCCGTCGGCGGCAAGCACCCGGTCAACCCGGACGGCGGCTGCCTCGCCTACGCGTGGAACGGAACCCAGCAGATGACCCTCAAAGTCGTCGAAGCCGTACGGCAGTTGCGCGGCACCGCCGTGCACCAGGTCGACGGCGCCGAACTCGCGGTCGTCGGCAACGCCGGTTCGGGCGCCCAGCACTACGAGATGAGCGTCCTGGGGAGGCTGCGATGACCGGCCGTCCGGTGCCCGTGCCCACCGCCCTGTCCGAGCCCTTCTGGGCCGCCGCCCGGCGCGGCGAACTGGTGATCCCGCACTGCCCGGCCTGCGGCCTGCGCTTCTTCGCCCCCGAACCCGCCTGCCCCGGCTGCCTGTCCCGGGACTGGCGGTACACGCCGAGCGCCGGCCGGGGCACGGTCTACTCCGTGACCGTGGTGCACCGCGCGCCCGGCCCCGGCTTCGACACCCCCTTCGCGCTCGCCGTGATCGACCTGGACGAGGGCGGCACCCTGCTGTCCCACGTCGACGCCGGCGCCCCGGACGCCGTCGCCATCGGCATGCGCGTACGCGTGGACTTCCGGCCGCTCACGGACGGCATCACCCTGCCGTACTTCGTGCCGGAGCACACTCACTGAGAGTGGAGGTGGGCAGAGTGACGCACACACCGGTGCGGGTGCCCAAGATGGCCGAGCTGGTGGCCGCCCGGCTGCGCCGGATGATCGTCCGCGGTGAGCTGACCGAAGGCGAGTCGCTGCCGTCCGAGACCGCACTCATGGAGCAGTTCGCCGTGTCCCGGCCGACGCTGCGCGAGGCGTTCCGGGTGCTGGAGTCGGAGTCCCTGATCAACGTGCGCAGGGGCGCCCGGGGCGGGGCACGGGTCCAGATCCCGGAGGGCACGGTGGCGGCCCGGTACGCCGGGGTGGTCCTCGAATACCGGGGCACGACCCTCAAGGACGTCTACGACGCCCGTACGGTGATCGAGGCGCCGTGCGCCGGCCTGCTCGCCGAGCGGCGCACGGACGATGACCTCGAACGGCTGCGGGCCGCGGTGGCCGAGGCCGAGGGGCTCATGGACGATCCCTCGGCGTTCATCCGGGCCCACATGGAGTTCCACGCCCTCGTCGTCGAACTCGCCGGCAACGAGACCCTCGGCGTTCTCAACGGCATGGTCCGGCACATCATCGACCAGGCCAACTGGTCCCATGTCGACCTCGACGCCGGCAGCCCCGAGAACATCCGCGCCAACCGCCGCGGCTTCCGTGCCCATGTCGCGCTCGTCGACCTGGTGGCCGCCCACCGGTCCGAGGCCGCGGAGGAACTGTGGCGGGTCCATCTCCAGGAGGCCGAGGACTACCTGCTGCAGAGCAGGTCCATGACGACGGTCCTGGACCTGCTCGGCTGACCCGTTTTCGTGGATGTCGCGCGCCGCCGTCAGGGGGTGCGCAGCTCCCGCACGATCGGTTCCCACACCTCGGCGTCGATCTCGTAGGCGGTGTAGAAGGACACCCGGTCGACCAGGGCCCCGTACCGCCTGCGGATCTCGCCCGCCACCCGGTCCGGCTCCGTCACCACGGCGAAGGTGGCGAGGACCTCGTCGTCGACGAGAGCGGTCATCGCCTCCCACTTGTCCTCGCGCCGGGACGTGGACAACGCGTGCAGTTCGTCGCCGAGTTCGCCCCAGCCGTGCAGTGCGAGGACGCCGCGGTAGGCGGGGGTGCTGCCGTAGAAGGCGATCTGCTGCCGGGTGCCCGCCACCGCGCGGGCCATCTCCTCCTCCGTCCGCCCGGTGGCGGTCAGCAGCAGGTGGGAGACGGCGAAGTCGGCCCGGTTACGGCCCGACTTCGCCAGGCCTGCCTCGATGGTGGGGAGGGTCACCTCGCGCAGGTAGCGCTCGGTGGTGAAGCCGTGCGCGAGCAGCCCGTCCGCCACCTCGCCCGCCACCCGGGTCATCGCCTCGCCGACGGCGGCCACGAACACCTTCGGCGCACCACCAACGGCGGGCGGCGGAGAGAAGAACGGGGACATCAGCGTGTGCGTGTAGAAGTCGCCCCGGAAGTCGAGCCGTTCGTCCTCGTTCCAGGCGGCCCAGATGGCGCGCAGCGCGCTCACGTACTCCCGCATCCGGGCCGCGGGCCGGCTCCACGGCATGGCGAACCGGCGCTCGATGTGCGGCTTGATCTGACTGCCCAGGCCGAGGACGAAACGGCCGCCGGAGTAGCTCTGCAAGTCGTGTGCTGTGTAGGCGAGTTGCATGGGGGAGCGGGCGAACGCCACCGCGATGGCCGTGCCGACCTCCAGCCGGTCGGTGTGCTCGGCGGCCAGCAGCAGGGGCAGGAAGGGATCGTGCTTGGACTCGGACGCCCACAGGCCGTCGTAGCCGGTCTTCTCGTGGTGCCGGGCCTCCTCGACCACTTCTGCGGTGCTCCACACGTTGAGCTTGCCGTCGACCTTCATACCGCTCCTTCGACCGCGTCCATGCCGATGCGCTGTGCCAGCAGTTCGCGGTGGTACGCGGGGTCGCCGAACAGCAGCTGTGATGTCTTCGCCCGCTTGAGATAAAGGTGGGCGGGGTGTTCCCAGGTGAAGCCGATGCCGCCGTGCACCTGGATGTTCTGGCCCGTCGCCTGGAGGCAGGCATCCGAGCAGAAGGCCTTGGCGAGGCTTGCCACGGCCGGCAGCCGCGGGTCGTCCTGTTCGGCCGCGAGCAGTGCGAAGTGCGCGGCGGCACGCGCCGACTCCACCTCCAGGAGCACGTCGGCCAGCAGGTGCTTCACGGCCTGGAAGGAGCCGATCGGCCGCCCGAACTGGTGCCGCACCTTGGCGTACTCCACCGCCATGTCGAGGGCGCGGGAGGCCACCCCGACCTGCTCGGCGGCGAGTGCCACCGCGGCCCGGTCGAGCACCTCGGCGACCAGGTCCCAGCCGTCGCCGTGGGTGCGCAGCCGCTCGGCCGGTACCTCGTGGTAGTCCAGGCGTGCCTGGCGGCGGGTCGGGTCCATCGTGGGCAGCGCTTCCCGGGTGAGCCCGGCCGCGTCGCCGTCCACCACGAACACCCCGATGCCGTCGTCGGCGGTCCGGGCCACGGTGAGCACGATGTCGGCGGCGGCGCCGTCGAGTACGAACGTCTTGTGCCCGGTCAGCCGCCAACTCCCGTCGCACTGCCGGGCGGTGAGCGCGACCCCGGCCGCGTCCCAGCGGGCGGAGTCCTCGGTCAGGGCCAGCGTCGCGACCAGTTCGCCCGAGGCCAGGCCCGGCAGCAGGCGCTTGCGGGCCTCCTCGTCGGCCGAGCGCAGCAGCGTGGTGGTGGCCAGCACGGTCGAGGACAGGTACGGCGCGCAGAGCAGGGCACGGCCCGTCTCCTCCAGTACGGCGCCCACTTCGATGGGACCGCAGCCGGCGCCGCCGTACTCCTCGGGGATGGCCAGCCCTTGCAGCCCCAGTTCGCCGCCCATCCGGCGCCACAGGTCCCGGTCGAAGCCCTCGGGCGTCTCCATGAGGCGTCGTACCTCGGACTCGGGCGAGGTGTCCGCGAGGAACGCCCGTACGGTGCGCCGCAGTTCCTCCTGCTCCGCGCTGAACGCGAAGTCCATGGCCGTGTCCTCCTCTCCGGTTCAGCGACGACCGCGCGCGGCGATGATCCGCTCGACGGCGGCGATGTGGTCCGGCGCGTGCATGGAGTCCCGCTCCGCGAGCAGGGCAGGCTCCATCACGGTGTCCAGCGCCTGCTCCAGATGCCGGTTCACCGCCCGCTTGGTCTCGCGCAGCGCCTGCGCGGGGAGCGCGGCCAGTCGTCCGGCCAGGTCCATGGCCTCGTCCCGGAGCTTGTCCTTCGGCACGGCACGGTTGGCGATGCCCAGCCTGACCGCGTCCTCGGCGCTCATCCGCTCGCCGAGGAACAGCAGCTCCTTCGCCCGGACCGCGCCGACCAGCGCCGGCAGCACGAACGCACCGCCGTCGCCCGCCACCAGCCCCACCTGCACGTGCGGGTCGGCGAGATAGGCGTCGTCGGCGACCAGCACCAGGTCGCTCAGCAGGGCCAGGCTGCAACCGAGGCCCACGGCAGGGCCGTTGACGGCCGCGATCACCGGCAGCGGGCAGCGGATCATGCCGGTGATGATCCGGCGTGCCTCCTCGACCTGCTGTTCCCGGAAGGCGGCGTCGCGCTGGACCCGGGTCATGATCCCGAAGTTGCCTCCGGCGCTGAACGCCCGCCCGCGCCCGGTGACCACGACGGCCCGCGCTTCGGGGTCGGCCGCCAGGCGGTCCCACAGACCGGCGAGCCCGGTGTGCAGTTCCTCGCTCATGGCGTTCAGCTGCTCGGGCCGGTTCAGCTCCACCAGCCGGACCGGCCCGACGGCCGTCACCAGCAGATCGGTCAGCTCCGTCATCTCCACCGCCGCAGATCACTAACGAGTAAGTAGAGTTGAATGCTATAACTAATTAAGCTCAATGAGAACCGGTCGGTGGGAGGCGGAGGACGCGCATGGTGCAGCAGCGGTACGAGACCGTACGGGCCGAGGTGGCGGACCGGATCCTCACCGTCACCCTCGACCGGCCCGAGAAGCTCAACGCCTTCAACCCGCGGATGATGCAGGACCTGCTCGACGTCCTCGACGCGGCCGACACCGACGACGACGTCCGCGTGATCGTCGTGACCGGCGCCGGCCGGGGGTTCTGCGCGGGCGCCGACGTCAGTACCGGAGGCTCCTCCTTCGACCACCGCAAGGCCGGCGCCCGGCACCGGGACAGCGGAGGCCGGGTCGCGCTGCGGATCTTCGCCAGCACCAAGCCGGTCATCGCTGCGGTCAACGGGCCGGCCGCCGGGGTCGGAGCCAGCATGACCCTGCCCATGGACATCCGACTGGCCTCGACGACGGCGAAGTTCGGCTTCGTCTTCGCCCGGCGCGGCATCGTGCCGGAATCCGCCGCGAGCTGGTTCCTGCCGCGTGCGGTGGGCATGCAGCGGGCCATGGAGTGGGTGGCCACCGGACGGCTCTTCGGCCCCGACGAGGCACTGGCAGCCGGGCTGGTCCGCTCCGTGCACCCGCCCGAGGAACTGCTGCCCGCGGCGTACGCGCTGGCGCGGGAGATCGCCGAGAACACGGCGCCGGTCTCGGTCGCGCTGTCCCGGCAGATGATGTGGCGGATGCTCGGTGAGCCGCATCCGATGGCCGCCCACCGGCTCGACTCGCGGATCATGAGCCAGATCGGCGGCGGCCCCGACCCGAGGGAGGGCGTGGAGTCGTTCCTCGCCAAGCGTCCGCCGCAGTTCCCGGGCCGGGTGAGCACGGACCTGCCGCCCGTCTATCCGTGGTGGCGGGACGAGGAGTTCCGTCCGCTCGGAGAGTAGATCGGGCCGGGCCGTGTCCCGGGCGGGCCGCCGCCCTCCTCGCGGCAAGACGAAATCCGGCCGAAACATTGTCGTGCCTCGCGCGAGGTGTTAGCGTCCGGACGGCGGGCATTCAGCTGAATGCGTTAAACCATTCATCGCTTGGACGGTCACGATGAGCGGTGGTCTGCTGCACGAGTCCTTGCGCGGTGTCGACTGGGGCGTCGCCACCGCCGACATCCTCGCGGCCCCGCCGCCGCCCGAGCCGGAACGGGGCGGGCACTTCGGGCGGTGGACCGACGACATCCACCGACTGGTCGGCGCCGCCCCGGGCACCCACCGGCTGGTCGCCGGCTGGCCGCTGCTTCAGCCCGACGGCCCCGGCACCTGGGACCGGGACGCCTTGGACCACTGCGACCGGGCCCTCGACAGCCTGCTCGCGCGAGGCCTGCGGCCCCGTCTCACCCTGCTGCACCTGACACTGCCACCCTGGCTGGAGGAGGCCGGCGGCTGGCTCGCCAGGGACACCGCCCAGCACTTCGCCGCCTACGCGGCCGAGATGGGGCGCCGCTTCGGCGACCGGGTGGACGGCTGGATCACCTCCACCGACCTCGCGAGCCCCACGCTCGCCGACCACGTGGCCGGACTGTACCCGCCGAACCGCGCCATCGGCCGGGCGGGACTGCGCTCCGTGCACCACCTTCTGCTCGGCAGCGGACTGGCGACGCAGGCGCTGCGCGCGGCCGGAGCGCACGGCAGGATCGGTACGACGGTCACCCTCGCCGGTGGCTACGCGGCCACCGACGACCCTTTCGACCGGATCGCCCTGGCCCGGCTGGAGAACTGGGCCAACCGCCTCTTCCTCGACCCGCTGCTGCTCGGCGAGCACATGGTGACCGAGGACGACGTCGCCCCCGTCGAGGCCACCGGCTGTGTCCACCCCGGCGACCTGGAGACCATCGCCACCGTGCAGGACGTCCTCGGCCTGTCCTGGCACACGCCCTTCCGCGTCACCGCTCCGGAGAACCTGCCGCGCGCCCTGCCCGCCGGAAAGTGCCTGGGCCCGCTGAACGAGGTGAACAGCCTGCTGATGGGCCTCGGTTTCGCGGTCATCCCCTTCGACGACGTCGAGACGACCGCGTACGGCTGGCCCATCCTCCCGGAGGGGCTCGCCGATGCCGTCGCCGGACTCCACGACCTCTACGGCGACCTGCTGCCACCGCTGGCGGTCGTCGACAACGGCATGGGCGACCTCGACCTGGTCGACGAGACCGGGCACGCCGACGACGCCCGCCGCCGCGCCCTGCTCCGTGCCCGGCTGACCTGGCTCGCCGGAGTCGTCGCCCAGGGCGTGGACGTGTGCGGCTACGAGTACTGGTCGGTGCTGGACAACGTGGAGGCCAAGTTCCGCTACACCCGCCTGTACGCGATGGCGGTCCCGGACCACGAGCGGCCCCCGTGCCCCGAGATGCCGTCCGACTGGGTGCACGGCGAAGCCTTCGGAGGCGGCGGCGCGCACCAGGTCCCCGAAACCGGCCGGACACCCGGCCGGTCACCCGGGCTGACCCTGGTGCCGGCCCCCTCCCGGCCTCAGCCGCTCTGAGCCCCGTAGGAGGCCTCGTACTCCTTCCCCCGGATCAGCCGCACCGGCGTGTAGACGAGCACCTCCTCGTCGCGCTGGTTGCGGACGCTGACGCGGCTGGTCACCACGCCCCGGCCGGGCTTGGCCGACGGGCGGCAGGCGGTGGTCTCCACGACGGCGTACAGCGTGTCGCCGACGTACACCGGGCCCAGCACGTCCAGCTCCATGTGCAGGAAGGCCAGCCCCGTGCCGTGCAGCACGTTCGTCTGGAGCACGAGTCCCTCGGCGAGGCAGTAGGTGAGCGCCCCGGGGACCAGGCGCCCGGTGTAGCCGCCGTCCGCGGCGTGCGAGGCGTCCCAGAACAACGGCTCGGTGAAGCCGCCCCAGGTGACGAAGTTGACCAGGTCGGTCTCGGTGACGGTACGCCGGGCGGTCCGGAAGACCTGCCCCACGGGCATCTCCTCGTACGTCAGCCCACGGACCAGGGGCGCGACTTCAGCACGTTGCGGTGTCATACCGGGATTCCTCTCCATGCGCGGTAGGCGATAGGCGATAGGCGCTAGGCGATACGCGGGGCGGCGGGCGGGGTCACAGATCGAGCGGGTGCTTGGCGGCCACGCCCTCGAAGTCCGGGGCGCGCTTCTCGCGGTGGGCGGCCAGCCCCTCGACCACCTCGTGCCCGCCGAACCCGAAGAACTCCAGGCCGAGAGACGCTTCGAAGATCGGCTGAGCCGTGCGGTACCAGTGGTTGAGGGACCGCTTGGTCCAGCTGATGGCACCGGCCGGACCGGCAGCGAGGGCGGTCGCCACCCGCAGGCCCTCGGCGTGCACGTCCTCGTCGGCCACGCACTTCGAGACCAGGCCGATCCGCTCGGCCTCCTCGCCGGTGAGGGTCTCGCAGGTCAGCAGGTAGTACTTGGCCTTGGCCATCCCGCACAGCAGCGGCCAGCAGATCGCGGCGTGGTCCCCGGCCGCGACCCCGAGGCGGGTGTGCCCGTCGACGATCTTCGCGCTGCGGGCGGCGACGGAGACGTCCGCCAGCATGCCGACGACCAGGCCCGCGCCGACGGCCGGACCGTGGATCGCGGAGACCACCGGCTTGGAGCAGTTGATCACCCCGTACACCATCTCCCGGGCCTCCCGCATCACCCGGGCCCGCACCGCGTAGTCCTCGGTCATCGCCTCGATGGAGTCGAAGGTCCCGCCGGCCGAGAAGGCCCGGCCCGCCCCCTGGACCAGCACCGCGCGGGTCTGCTCGTCGCGGTCGATCACCCGCCAGACGTCGGCGAGTTCACCGTGCATCCGCGGGTCCACGGCGTTGACCGGCGGAGCGTCGAGCACGACACGCAGCACGCCGGGCGCGGGCCGCTCGAAGGTCAGAGCCGTGAACGGCGCGTAGGGATCGGTCACGTCACCCTCCTGGTGCAATCAGTGCGGATACTATAATTATCTAACTGTATCGAGAGGTGCGCGACAAGCATGGATCTCACCTTCAGCGACGAACAGAACGAACTGCGCACGGTCGTCCGCTCGTTCCTGGCCAGGCACTCCGACGAGGCGGCCGTGCGCCAGCTCGCCGCCGACCCGCGCGGCCACGACCCGGCCGTCTGGCGACGGCTGGCCGGCGAACTCGGCGTGCAGGGCCTCGCCGTCCCCGAGGAGTACGGCGGCTCCGGCTTCGGCTACGTCGAACTGGGCGTCGTCTTCGAGGAAGCGGGCCGCGCGCTGCTCTGCGCACCCCTGTACGCCACCGTCGCCCTCGCCGCCGAGGCACTCCTGCGCTGCCCCGACGAACGGGCCCGGCGCGACCTGCTGCCCGGCGTCGCCACCGGCGACACCGTGGCCACGCTGGCGCTCACCGAGGACACCGGCCGCTGGGACGCGCCCGGCATCCGCCTCACCGCCCAGGAGACCACCACCGGCTGGCGGCTGACCGGGACGAAGACCTACGTCCCCGACGGCCACGTCGCCGACCTGCTGCTGGTCGTCGCCCGCACCCCCGGCGGGATCAGCCTCTTCGCCGTCGACGCGGGCGCGCCGGGCCTGACCCGCACCCCCCTGGCCACCCTCGACGAGACCCGCAAACAGGCCCGCGTGGAGTTCGCCGGTACTCCCGCCCGGCTGCTCGGCGCCGAGGGCACCGCGTGGCCGGTCCTGGAGCGCACCCTCGCCACCGCCTCCGTACTGCTGGCCGCCGAACAGGTCGGGGGAGCCGCCGCCGCGCTGGACTCGGCCGTGGCCTACGCGAAGATCCGCGAGCAGTACGGGCGGCCCATCGGAACCTTTCAGGGGATCAAGCACAAGTGCGCCGACATGCTCGTGGAGATCGAGGCGGCCCGCTCGGCCTGCTACGCCGGACTGTGGGCGCTGGACGCCGGGGACGAGACCGGGACCGCCGTCTCGGCGGCCCTGGCCCAGTCCTTCTGCTCGGAGGCGTTCACCCGGGTCGCCGGTGACGCGATCCAGATCCACGGCGGCATCGGCTTCACCTGGGAGCACCCCGCCCACCTGTACTTCAAGCGGGCCAAGAGCTCCGAGACGCTGCTCGGCCCACCGTCCTACCACCGGGAACTGCTCGCCACCCGCCTCGGCATCTGAGCACCGCCATCCGACCCTTGGCATCCGACCCCTGCATCCGACCCCTGCATCCGACCCCTGCATCCGACCCCTGCATCCGACCCCTGCATCCGACCCCTGCATCCGACCCCTGCATCCGACCACAGGCCCCCGATCACCGGCACCTGATGGCCGGCACCTGATCACTGGCATCCGATCACCTGCAAAGGAGCTGGCATGGAGATGGACTTCGGGCCCGCCGTGCGCGACTTCCGCGACGAACTGCGGGACTGGCTGGCGGACCACCTCGTGGGGGAGTTCGCCGCACACCGGGGCGTGGGCGGCCCCGTGGACGGCGCGGCCTGGGAGGTCCGGCTCGCCTGGGACCGCGAGCTGTCCGCCGGCGACTGGCTGGGCGTCGGCTGGCCGCGGGAGTACGGCGGCCGGGGACTCGGCCTCCTCGAGGAGATCGTCTTCGAGTACGAGTACGCGCGCGCCGACGCCCCCTACCGGGCCACCGGCAACGCCCTCGACCTGCTCGGCCCGATGCTGCTCCAGGCCGGCACCGAGGACCAGAAGAAACGCTTCCTGCCGCCGATCCTCGCGGTGGAGGAACTGTGGGGCCAGGGCTTCAGCGAACCCGGCGCGGGTTCCGACCTGGCGTCCGTGCGCACCCGGGCCGAGCGCGACGGCGCGGAGTGGGTGGTCGACGGGCAGAAGGTGTGGACGTCCTTCGGCGTGCACGCCGACTGGCTGTACGTCCTCACCCGCACCGACCCGGACTCCCGTCGCCACAAGGGCCTGACCATGCTGCTCGTCCCGGCCGACCAGCCGGGCGTGGAGATCCGGCCCATCCGCAACCTGGCAGGCCAGGAGGAGTTCGCCGAGGTGTTCCTGTCCGGCGCACGCACCGGCGCGGACATGGTCGTCGGCGAGGTCGGCCAGGGCTGGCGCACCGCCATGGCCACACTCGGCATCGAGCGCGGCGCCACCCTGCTGCCCCAGCAGCTCACCTTCGAGCGGGAGGCCGAGGCACTGATCGGCCTGGCCCGGGAGCGGGGCGCACTGGACGACCCCATGCTGCGCCGCCGCATCGTGGACGCCTGGATCTCGGTCCGCATCATGCGCACCACCAACCTGCGCACCGTCGCCGAACTCGTCGCGGGCCGCACCCCGGGAGCCCAGGCCACCACCGCCAAGCTCTACGCCTCCACCCGCCACCAGGAACTCGGCCACCTGGCCATGGAGTTGGCCGGTCCGGCGGGCCAGATCGTCGGCGCGGACTACGGCCTGGACGCGCGCCAGCGCTCCTTCCTGCTCTCCCTCGCGGAGACGATCTACGGCGGATCGAGCGAGATCCAGCGGAACATCATCGGCGAACAGGTGCTAGGTCTACCGAAGGAACCACGCCCATGAGCACCCCGGACGACCCCTTCGACCCCCTCGAACGCCTCGACCGCATCGAGTCCCACCTCGCGATCCAGCAACTCCCCGTCCGCTACGCCCTCGCCGTGGACGGACGCGACCTCGACGCCTGGGTGGGCTGCTTCCGTCCGGACGTCGACATGGGCCGCCACGGCCGGGGACGGGACGCCCTGCGGTCGTACATCGAGCCGCTGGTCCGGGGCTTCCACCGCTCGGTCCACCAGATCTGCGGCCACCGTGTCGAGTTCACCGGCCGGCACACCGCCACCGGGTCCGTGTACTGCCGGGCCGAGCACGAGGTGGGGGAGCGGTGGATCGTCATGGCCATCCGCTACCTCGACGACTACGCGCGCGTGGACGGCGAGTGGTACTTCTCCCGGCGCCGCGAACAGCACTGGTACGCGGCGGACGTGACCGAACGCCCGCAGGCGGTCGGTTTCGAGGGCTGGCAGGGCGCCGGACGTCCGGCCCTGCCGACGGCCTTCCCCTCCTGGACGGCCTTCTGGAAGGAGACATGATGGCACGGCTGGCAGGCAGGATCGCGCTGGTCACCGGCGGCGGGCAGGGGGTCGGCCGGGGCATCGCGCTGGCACTGGCCGCGGAGGGCGCGTCGGTGGTGATCAGCGGGCGCACCGAGACCACCCTGAAGGACACCGCCCGGGAGATCGCCGAGCGCGGCGGGCGGGTCCGCACCGTGGTCGGGGACGTCGGCGACCGCGACGACGTCGAGCACATGGTGGCCGAGACGGTACGGGAGTTTGGGGGCCTGCACGTGCTCGTCAACAACGCGCAGAGTTCCGTACAACGCCCCCTCGCCGAGACCTCGTACGACGACCTGCAACTGACCTACCGTAGCGGCCCGTTGGCCACCTTCCACGCCATGCAGGCTGCGCTGCCCCACCTCAAGGCCGGCCGGGGCAGCGTGGTGAACCTCGGCTCCTCCGCCGCGGTGCAGGGCGAGGCGACCTTCGCCGCCTACGCGATGGCCAAGGAGGCGATCCGGGGCCTGACCCGGGTGGCCGCACGGGAGTGGGGTCCCTACGGAATCCGGGTGAACGTCGTCTGCCCGGCCGCCCTGAGCCCGGCGGCGGAGGACTTCCTCGCCGCCCACCCGGACAAGGCCGAACGCGTACTGGCCGGCATCCCGCTGGGCCGCATGGGCGACCCCGAACAGGACATCGGCCGAGCCGTGGCCGCACTGGTCAGCGACGACATGGCCTACCTGACCGGAGCCACCCTGATGCTGGAGGGCGGTCGCACGCTGCTCGGATGAGCCCGCGGGCCGGCGACGGGAGCCCGCGGGCCGGCGGCGACGGTCACACCACGCCCCGCGCCCGCAGCTCCCTCAGCCGGCCCTCCGTCACCCCCGCCAGCTCGCCCAGCACCTCCGCGGTGTGCTCGCCCAGCTCCGGCGGCGGGGTGTAGCCCTCCACCGGGGTCGCCGAGAGGCGGATCGGGTTGGCGAGGAGGGGGAGTCCCGCTGCCTCGGTCAGCATGCCGCGGTGTCGGATCTGGGGGTCGGCGAAGACCTCGGGGAGTTCGTTGTAGGGGCCCGCGGGGACGTCGTGGGCGTCGAGCAGGGCCAGCCACTCGTCGCGGGGGCGGGTGCGCAGGATGTCCTGGAGCACCGGGAGGATCTCCTTGCGGTGCGCGATCCGGGCGGAGGTCGTGGCGAACCGGGGGTCCTGGAGGAGGTCGGTGCGGTCGGCCGCCGCGCAGAACGCGGCGAACTGCTTGTCGTTGCCCGCCACGAGGAACAGCGGCTTGTCCCGGCACATGAACGCCTGGGAGGGGATCCCGCCGTAGCCGCCGTTGCCGCGCCGCTCCGGGACCTCGCCGGAGACCAGGTAGTTCATCGCGAAGTGCGACAGCGAGGCCAGCCCGCAGTCCAGCAGGGAGAGGTCGATGAACTGGCCCTCCCCGGTGAGGTCCCGGTGCCGCAGGGCGGCCAGTACCGCCATGGCGGCGTAGAGCCCGGTGAGGATGTCGACCATGCTGATGCCGACCTTCATCGGCTCCTCGGGGTGCCCGGAGACGCTCATCAGGCCGGACATGGCCTGGAAGATGCCGTCGTATCCGGGCCGTTCGGCGTAGGGCCCGCTCTGGCCGAAGCCGGTGACGGACAGGTAGACCAGCCGCGGGTTGATCTTGCGCAGACTCTCGTGGTCGAGGCCGTACTTGGCGAGGGTCCCGGCGCGGAAGTTCTCCACGAGGACGTCGGAGCGGGCCGCGAGCGTGCGGAGGATCGCCTGCCCTTCGGCGGTGGCGTGGTTGACGGTGACCGACCGCTTGTTGCGGTTGCAGGAGAGGTAGAAGGCCGCGGTGTCCGTCCCGGGGGCGAACGGCGGCCCGTACGTGCGTGAGTCGTCGCCCGTGCCGGGCCGCTCGACCTTGACGACCTCGGCGCCCAGGTCGGCGAGCAACTGGGTGGCGAGGGGCGCGGCGAGGATGCGGGACAGGTCGAGCACGCGGACTCCGGCCAGGGCGGTCGACGGCATCGCGGGGCCTCCTCGACACAGATGAATGAGTTATATAAATAATACATACAGGGAGCTGAGTGTGGCGCTGCCGTGATTGCCTAACTAGCCAAATCATGTAACTATATCGACCGATCGTCGGGTCGAGACCGGAGGCGAGCGCATGACCGTCGCTGCGAGGGCCCTCACCGACCAGGAACAGCGCGAACGCCGGGAGTGGTTCCGTACTCGCTGGGAGCGTGGGGTCGCCTTCAACCGGCGCTGCCGGATGCGCATCGTGCGCTGGGACCCGGACGGCGTCGAGATGCTGCTGCCCTACGCCGAGGAACTCTCCGCCCACGAGGGCGTCTTCCACGGCGGGGTCATCTCCGCGCTGATCGACACCGCCGGCGCGGGCGCCGTCATCGCCGGGCACGACTTCGCCAAGGGGAGCCGGCTCAGCACCGTCTCGATGTCCGTGCAGTACCTCGCACCCGCCCGGGGGACGGAGGCCGTCGCCCACGCCCGCTGCGTCCGGCGCGGCGGCCGGGTGCACTTCGCCGACGTCGACGTGATCGCCGACGGCCGCGTCTGCGCCCGCGGCCAGGTGGTGGTCACCATCTCCGGGGAACGGCCGGGCGTCGGCGACCCCATCGAACCGCTCACGGAGGAGTGACGCGATGCCCGACGAGTTCGCCGAGAACGATCTGGTGCTGTACGAGGTCGACGAGGACGGCGTCGCCACCCTCACCCTCAACCGGCCCGAGCGCAGGAACGCGTGGAGCATCCCCATGGAGAACCGCTTCTTCGCGCTCCTGGACGAGGCAGCGCGCAACCCCGCCGTCCGCGTCGTGATCGTCACGGGGGCGGGACGGGCCTTCTGCCCCGGGATGGACATGCGGCGCCTGGAGCAGAACTCCCAGCCCGGCCAGTCACTGGGTCTGCACGCCCGCGTGCCCATGTACGTGAAGCGGGACATGCCCAAGCCCCTGATCGCCGCGATCAACGGCGCCTGCGCCGGCATCGGCCTGGTGCAGGCGCTGATCTGCGACGTCCGCTTCGCGGCCCGGGGCGCCCGCTTCACCACCGCCTTCACCCGCCGCGGCCTGGCCGGCGAGTACAACCTGCCGTACGTCCTGCCGCGCGTGGTCGGCGTGGAGAACGCGCTCGACCTCCTGCTGTCCGCCCGAGTCTTCGACGCGGACGAGGCGAAGGCCCTCGGCCTGGTCAGCCGTGTCGTCGACCCCGACGAGCTGCTCGACGCCGCCCGCGCCTACGCCCGCGACATCGCCCGCAACTGCTCCCCGCGCGCGATGGCCGTCGTACGCCACCAGGTGTACGGCGACCTCGACCGCACCTTCACCGACGCCCTCGCCCGCTCCTACTCCGCCATGGAGTTCTTCGCGGGCTCACCCGACTTCCGTGAGGGCGTGGCGAGCTTCACGGAGAAGCGGGAGCCCGAGTTCGAGGGGCTGCCGCCGGACTTCGACCCCGAGGACGCCACCCGCGACGCGTTCCTGCCGTACTGACCGAGGAGAGAGCGAAGATGTCAGGTCAGCCGTTCCCCGTCGAGGCCGGGCACATCATGATGTTCGCCCGCGCCATCGGCGACGAGAACCCGGCCTACCAGGGCGAGGGAGCCCTCGCGCCGCCCACCTTCACCATGGCGAGCGCCCACTACGACCCCGGCTACCACCTGCGGCCCAAGCCGGACGAGGAGTGGTTCGGGTCCGGCGGCGGCCCCGGGACGATGCCCGAGGGCGGCGGCGGGCTGCACGCCGAACAGCACTTCGCGTACCACCGCCCGGTGCGCGCCGGAGAGACCCTGCACGCCCACACGGTCCTGGGCCGGGAGTGGGAGAAGCAGGGCCGTACCGGCCGGCTGCTGTTCAGCGAACGCATCACCGAGTACCGGGACGCCGACGGCGAACCCGTCGTCAGCGCCGTCACCGTGGCCGTCGTGCCCGAGGGCCCCGCCACCCGGAAGGACGCCCGATGACCGCCCTGAGCGTCACCGACGTGAAGGTCGGCGAGACCCGCGAGAGCGTCCTCGTCACCGACCTCAAACGCACCAGGATCGTGCAGTACGCCGGTGCCTCCGGCGACTTCAACCCCCTGCACACCGACGAGCGGTTCGCCGTCGAGACGGCGGGCTACCCGGGCGTGTTCGCCCACGGGATGCTGACGATGGGCATGACCGGCCGGGTCCTCACCGACTGGGTCGGTGCCGAGGCCCTGCTGCGCTACGGCGTCCGGTTCAAGGCCCAGGTGTGGCCCGGCGACACCCTGACCGCCACGGCCACCGTCGAGTCGGTCGAGGAGACCGGGGACGGGCCGGTCGCCCACTTCACCCTGCGCACCGTCAACCAGAACGGCGTCGAGGTGGTCACCGGCACCGCGGCGGCCCGCCTGGAGCCCTGAGCCGGTGACCGGCACCGAGGACACCTGGACCGGGCTGGTCGGCCGCGCCCACGACCATGCCCGCCCCGCCGTCCGCTTCGGCGACCTCACCTGGACCGGCCGTGAACTCCTCGACCGGGCGGGCGGCGCCGCCGACTGGCTGGACACGCTCGGCCTGGCCCGCGGCACCCCGGTACCCGCGCTCGTCGCCACCTCCGCCGACGCCCTCGCGCTGGTGATCGGCGGCGCGGGCTCCGGCCACCCCCTCGCTCCGCTCGGCGTCCGCATGACCGCACCCGAGATCGCCGCGGTGGTCGACGCACTGGACTCCCACGTCCTCGTCGCCCAGCCCGAGTTCGCCGACCTCGCCCGTCAGGTGGTCCGTCTCTGCGGCTCCCGGCTGCGTCTGGTCGGTGAACTGCCCCCGCACGGACGGGTCCTGACCGCCGAACCGCAGCAACTCGCCACCGTCCTGCACACCTCCGGCACGACGGGACGGCCCAAACCCGTCCCCATGACCCAGCGCCGCCTGGCCGCCCGGGCACGGGTCAACGGCCGGCTGTGCGCGCTCGACCCCGACAGCTTCTACGGCGGTAGCGCGCCCTTCCACCACATCGCCGGCCTCGGCAACATCGCCGTCGCCCTCGCCGCCGGCGCCCTGATCACCGGCCTGCCCCGCTTCACCGTCGAGGGCTGGACCCAGCTCCGCCACCTCGGCATCACCCACACCAGCATGGTCCCGGCGATGCTGGAGACCCTGCACGCGGCCGGACAGGCCCGCCACGAGACCTTGCGGACCTTGCAGTACGGCGGCGCGCCGGTCCGCCCCGACACGCTGCGGCGGACGTACGAGGCCATGCCCGGCGTCCGCATGCTCAACATGTTCGGGCAGACCGAGGGTTCGCCGATCACCGTCCTCACGCCCGAGGACCACCGCGAGGCCGTCGCCGGACGCACCGAACTTCTGCGTTCCGTCGGACGGGCCGCCCCCGGCACGGAGCTGCGGGTGCACGGCGCCGGTCCCGACGGGATCGGTGAGATCCACGCGCGCGCCGACCACTTCTTCCACGTCGACCCGGAGGGCTGGCTGCACAGCGGCGACCTGGGCCGGGTGGCGGACGACGGGTACGTCTACCTGTCCGGCCGGGGCAGCGACATGATCATCCGCGGCGGTGAGAACGTCCACCCGTTGGAGGTCGAGACGGTCCTGACCGCCCATCCAGGCGTCGCGGACGCGGCCGTCACGGGCGCGCCGGACGAGCGCCTCGGCCAGACCGTGGTCGCCTTCGTCGTGCCCTCCGACCCCGAAGTCCCGCCGGACCCGGCGGAGTTGCGGGCCCACACCCGCGCCCGGCTGTCCGGCTACAAGGTCCCCGTGCGCTGGTTGTTCGTGTCCGAGCTGCCCCGCAACCCGAACGGCAAGGTGCTGCGCCACCGGCTGCGGGAGCCGTACGAAGAAGGAGAACCACGTGCCTGACGCCGTCGACCCGCAGCGCCTCGACGTCCTGCTGAGCCGGATCCGCCGGGAGATCGAGGACGGTCCCCTGCCCTCCGCCCAGGTCGCCGTCGCCCACGACGGGCGACTGGTCGCCGTCGAGACCTACGGCGACGCGGAGCCCGGCACCCGGTACATCCTCCAGTCCGTCGGCCGGTCGATCGTCGCGGGCGCCGTCTGGAAGCTGATCGGCGACGGACTGCTGGACACCGGCGAACAAGTGGCCGCGATCATCCCGGAGTTCGCGCCGAACGGGAAGGAGGCGGTGACCGTCGAGCAGGTGCTCACCCACACCGCGGGCTTCCCCTTCGCGCCACTCGGCCACCCCAAGATGCTCGACCGGGCGCAGCGGCTCGCCGCCTTCGGGCGCTGGCGCCTTGACTACCCGCCGGGCAGCCGCTTCCAGTTCCACCTCACCTCGGCGGCCTGGCTGATCGCCGAGATCACCGAACGGCGCACCGGCCTGGCCTTCGCCGACTACCTGCGCGAACGGATCACGGAGCCGCTCGGCCTGTCCTCGATCGAGCTCGGGGTGCCGGTGGACCGGCAGCCGGGCAGCGTCGCCCCGATGCTCGCCACCGACCGCACGGCCGAGGACCAGGAACCCGACCCCTGGGGTCCCTGGTACCTGTCCGACCCGCAGGTCCTGGCAGCCGGCGAGCCCAGTCACGCCCTGGTCGCCACCGCGGCCGACGTCGCCCTGTACTTCCAGGCGCTCACGCACTCGGGCCTGTGGAAGCCGGAGGCGGTGGCGGAGGGCACCCGCATCCGGCTGACGGAGCATCCCTACGGGGAGCAGATCTACGGGGGCGGCGGCGAACGCCGCACCAGCATGGGGCTGTTCGTGACGGTGGCCGGACCCGACGCGGGGAGCAACCTGCCGTCCACCGGTTCGCCGGCGCTGTTCGGCAGTGCCGGAGCCGCCTATCAACTGGGCTTCACGGACCCGGAGTCCGGCCTGTCCTTCGCGTGCCTGAGCAACGGCTACCCGCTGGCCGGCTACGACCACTCCCCGCGCGGCACCGCCCTGATCAACGACATCGCGAACCTGGCGGCGGGCCTGGTCCCCGTGTGAGTCCAGACCTCCGCGGTCGGTGAAACCGGCCGCGGCACGCCCGGCTGGCGGCACGGGCGCATGCGGCGCACCGTGTCCAGCGTGGTGTGCCGCATGGTCGCCCGTCCGGTACGGGCCACCGGCTTCCTGGTCCGTGCTTCCCGGTCCCTAGTACGCCGTACGCCCGCTGCGGGTGCCGCCGCCGTTCGTGGTCACGAAGTAGAAGGTGGTGCCGTCCAGCACGTCACTGGCGACCACGGTGTACCCGGCATCCTCCGTGACCAGGGTCCAATGGTCCTGGCAGTAGCCGTGAGCGGCCCAGCACACGGCCACCCACTGGCTGCCGCCGGAGTCGATCCGCAGGTTGATGTCGTTGCAGCGCGAACTCGTCGTGTAGGTGCCGCTGTAGCCGTTCGCCGGCAGGCTGATCGCCACCGACCCGCCGTAACAGGTGACCGCCGCCTGGTCGGCCCCGGCGGTGGTGGCCGACGCGGTGGCCGGCACCAGGAAGGAGAGGAACAGCGCGCTCGCGGCAAGGACGCCCAGTCGGCGCGCCCGGAGCCCTCGTTCCCGTATACGACCCATGAGATGTCCTTTCGGTTGGAAGTACCGGGTTTGAATTCCAGTCAGGGAATTCGTTCTTTACGGAACCCGCACCGGCGTTGTCCTGTCCGGTGGCTTGAAGGCATGTTCCCAACGCCCGACGCCGACTGTCATGCTCATTCGACTCCAGTGAAGATTCGCAGGTGTATCCAGGGGGAGACAACGGATGCTTCGCTTCCATTTCACTGCCGAGGACTTGGCGCGCACGCGCGTGGCAACCGCGCCGCATCCGCTGTGGGAGATCGCCGTCAGCCTGCACAGATTCCAGACCCGGAGCGGCAGATGGAACTACAGGGATTGGTATGGGCGTGCCTGCGAGAATCTTGAGGAAACGGGTCTCGCGCATCCGGTGAGAACGATGTTGTTGCCACTCTTCCCGCGCGCCCGCTATTTCGCCGACTTTCTCACGCCCTTCGACGGCGTCGACGGTCTGGAGCCCGCGCTGGAGGCCATACTCGCCACACCCGACGAGCAGGTGAACCATGAGATGGCCAGGGCGGCCCGGGCGAGCAGGGCGCCGTCCTGGACGTTACGCGTCGCCGAGAAGTCGCTGCGCGGCGACTTGGTGGACCTTCTGCGGGAGTATCACCAGACCGTCATCACTCCCCACGAGGAGGCCATCCAGGAGACCTTCCAGGCGGAGCGTGCCCGGCACGCCCGGAGCATGCTGACCGAGGGAACCGCCGGCCTGCTGGCCGACCTCTCGCCGGCGGTCCGCTGGCGGCACCCGGTCCTTGAGGTCCCGGACTACCCCGCCGAGAGCGATGTGCATCTGAGGGGCCGCGGGCTGCTGCTCATCCCGTCCTACTTCTGCTGGAAGTCACCCATCGCTCTGGCGGACCCCCGGCTTCCGCCGGTGCTCGTCTACCCCGTCCACCATGTGCTGACGGCGGCCTCCGTCCAGGACGAGGCCGCCCTGCACGCCCTCCTCGGCCGCACCCGCGCCGTCATACTGCGGGCCGCCGCGACCGGGGTCACCACCAGTGAGGCGGCACGCCGGGCCGGGGTCTCCACCGGAACCGCCACGCACCACACCACGGCCTTGCGGGACGCCGGCCTCATCACAACCCACCGGCGCGCCAACAACGCCCTGCACACCCTCACCACATTGGGAGTGGCCCTTCTGGGCGCGGAGCGAGGCTCTTGACCGCGGGTTGCGGTACAGGTCCCAGCCCGCTTCGGGCGGGGTCCCCGCCAGGCGGGTTCTCCCGTGGCGGGGGCTCAGCGGGTGATCAGCTGCTGGGCGTTGTGGAACATGATGTCGTCCTGCGCGGACTCGTCGAGCTCGGCGATGAGCTTGCGGAAGTCGGCCGGTTCGGCCAGGCCCTCCGCGTGCGGGAAGTCGGAGCCCATCACGATGGACTCGTGGTGGCCGAGCCGCCTGACGACGTTCACGATGTCGTCCTCCGGGTAGGGCACCACGCGCACGTGCTTGCGGAAGACCTGGCTGGGCCGCTCGTCCAACTGGCCGCCGATCCAGGGGCCGTTGCGGCCCATGCCCCGGCTCTTGTCCATGTGCCGGACGAAGTGCGGCACCCACTCGGAGCCGAACTCGGAGACCAGGACGTTGATGTCGGGGAAGCGCCCGAAGAGGTTGTCGAAGATCAGCGCGGACAGCGTCTCCTCGATCGGGCGCTGGCCGTAGGTGTTCTGCCACTGCCAGGCCGACATCCGGAAGTGGATCGGGTTGGGGTCGTAGCCCCAGGCGGGTGCCACCTGCGAGTTGTAGTAGAACTCGCTGATGTGGTAACAGACGCTCGCCTTGGCGTCGTTGACCAGCTTCCAGAACGGGTCGAAGTACGGGTCGCCGGGGGAGCGGCCGTACACCGGCCCGGTGGGCAGCAGGATGAAGCGGGCGCCCTGCTCCAGCACGTACTCCAGCTCCTTGACCGCGTGGTCGAGGTCGCGCAGGGAGAGCAGCGCGGGGGCGTAGATGCGGCTCTGGTGGTCGAAGCCCCACACCTCGTTCATGTAGCGGTTGAACGAGTGGTAGTTGGCGTAGAGCGGCTCGACGCCCTTCACGTACTCCTCGGCGACCAGGGCCCAGCCGCCCGGGTACATGATCGACTGGTCCAGGCCCTGCTCGTCCATGACCCGCAGCCGGGCTTCGCGGTTCTGGTACGACTCGTGCATCGGCTCGAACTGGTAGGTCTCCTCGGGGTTGCCCGAGGACATGGCCTTGAGCATCTCCTTGAGCGAACCGGGCCGGTACACCTGCCCGAACTCCGGTTCCAGGCAGACGACGATCCGGTCCCCGGCGAGGATCACCTCGCGCCCGTCCGGCAGCGTCACCGGCGCGACGGCCGCACCGAGGAACTCCTTGGGGAGGTAGCGGGTGAAGGAGTCCCGCTCCTCGTACATGTGCTGGTCGCAGTCGAAGATGCGCTTGCGCTGTTCGGCCATGCCCGTCGCCTCCGGACCCCAGAGCTAATCGGTACGCCTCCTATAATTATCTAACTGTTTCGACTAGGCAAGGGGGTGCCGTGGCGTGACTCCGCGGGGAGCGTCAGTCGATGAGTTCCAGCACGGTCTTGGGGCCCGCGCCGTTCACCACGTCGTCCGCGGCGGTGATGTGGCGCTGCCAGAGCTTCTCGGCCTCGTCTGCCTTGCCGGCCTCGATCAGGCCGACCAGGCGCACATGGGCCCGGTGACCCTTGAGGGCCTGGGCCTTCTGGGCCTCGGGGTCGGCGGCGCCCGCCGTGTACGAGGCGTTCGCCCGGTCGATGATGTTGCGCAGCATCCCGCACAGCAGGATCAGGGTCTGGTTGCCGGTGAGCTCCACGAGCAGGGCGTGGAAGGCGTCCTGGGCGTGGACCAGGCCCAGCGGGTCCTCCAGGACGTTCTTCTCGGCGGCGACGGCGTCCCGCAGCTGCTTGACGTCCTCCGCGGTGTGCTTGCCTGCGAGCTGGCGGACGCACTGCGGCTCGATGAGGGCGGCTGCGCGGTAGAGGTCGCCCAGGGTGGCGCCGCGGTACTCCAGGATCAGGCCGGCGAACCGGGCGGCGACGTCCGCGTCCGGGGCGCTCACCCGGGCGCCGCCGTGGGCGCCGCGGCGCACGGTGATCAGCGACTCCGACTCCAGGACCCGGAACGCCTCGCGCAGGGTCGGCCGCGAGATGCCGAACTGCTCCATCAGGCCCGACTCCGGAGGCAGCGCGTCGCCCGGCTTCAGCTCGCCCCGCACGATCTGCCGGCGCAGGTGGCCGGCGACCAGCTCGGCGGTCTTCGGGACCCGTACCTGGCGTCCGATGCGGCCGGGGGCGCGGACGGGCGTGCTCGGCGTCTCTGCTGCGGCTGCCTCGGCCACGGTGGACTCTCCTCGTGTGTCGCCAGGTAAATAGCAAAATGAATCTGCTTAGTGCATCGAGGGTACCAGGTCAAGGGTGGATCGACCGGTGGTCGGCGGGGGCGGTCTGGCCTCTTCCGGCCTCCATGAGATATAGATGATTCATCTATCTATTAAGCTTGCTCGACGGATTCACGGGAGTGACCCCATGACCGAGAAACCGACCCCGGTGATCCTCACCGAGCTCACCGACGACGGGGTCCTGCTGCTCACCCTGAACCGGCCCGAGCGGCACAACGCCTGGACCCTGGACATGGAACTGCTCTACAACGAGCTGTTCGACCGCGCCGAGGCGGACCCCGCGGTACGGGCCGTGGTGCTCACGGGCGCCGGCCGCAGCTTCTGCCCGGGCATGGACATGAGCGTGCTGGACGGCGCGTCCTCCGGAGCCCGCCCCTGGCCCACGGACCGGCTGCCGCCGCGCACCCGGCCCATGACCTTCCCCAAGCCCCTGGTGGCGGCGATCAACGGCGCCTGCGCGGGCATCGGCTTCAACCAGGCGGTCATGTGCGACGTACGGTTCGCCGTGCCCGGGGCGAAGCTCGCCGCCGCGTTCAGCGCCCGCGGCCTGGTGGCCGAGGACGGGGTGTCCTGGCTCCTGCCCCGGCTCGTCGGCTACGGCAACGCCACCGACCTGCTGCTGTCCTCGCGCCGGATCACCGGCACGGAGGCCCTCGCCATGGGCCTGGTCAACCGCCTGGCCGCACCGGAGGACCTGCTCCCGTCGGCGCTCGCCTACGCGACCGAACTGGCCCGCACCGCAAGCCCGTACGCGATGTCCCTCATCAAGCGCCAGCTCGCGGACGACCAGGCCCGCACCTTCGCCGAGAGCCGCGACAGTGCCGCCGTACTGCTGGCCACGGCCAAGCGCGCCCCGGACTACCGGGAGGGCGTGCGCAGCTTCATCGAGCGCCGCAGGCCCGAGTTCGCGGCCCTGGGAGAAGCCGTTCCGGAGGTCGCGTCGTGACCCGCGCGGCGATCCCCCTGCACCGCCGCACGATCACCTTCTCCGCCTACGAGGAGGACCGCGGCGAGATCTCGGTCGAGGCCGAACTGCGCGACGAACGACCGTGGGAGCAGCCGCCGGGCGGAGTCGTCCACCGGATGGTGCTGTCGGTGCGCGTGCGCCTCGCCGACATGGTGATCACGGCCGCCGAGGCAGGCATGCGGGACTTCCCGCACGCCGAGTGTCCGCTGATCGCTCCCGCCTTCGACGGCCTGGTCGGGCTCGGCGTCGCCGCCGGCTACAACCGGGCCGTCCAGGAACGCTTCCGGGGGGTCTCCGGCTGCACGCACCTGCACGAGCTGGCCCGCGCACTCGGCCCGGCCGTCGTCCAGTCCGCCATCTCCGCCCGCAACCGCCACGCCCCCGACCCCTCCGCCGACGACCCGCGCTCCAGCGCCTGGGTCATGAACAGCTGCCACATCTGGGCCCCGGACGGCGTAGGCCCACGCAAACTCGAAGCAGGCTGGCGCCCAGGCACCGGCCCACGCCCGGTGCCCGAACTCGGCACCTTCGAGTAGCGCTCAGTGCAGCGCCCCGAAAGGGGCGCGGGGCGGTATCAATATGCGGCTACCGCCGCGTGGGCGCGACCAGCCACGACGCAGCAGCAGACGACCGACGGCCTGCGGCCCCACACTCCGCGGACTAACCCGCACTCGCCCTCGGCTCCCGCGGCAACCCCAGCACCTTCTCCGCCAGAATATTCCGCTGGATCTGCGAGGTACCGGCGTAGATCGTCCCGGAACGGGCGATCAGATACGTCGTCGACCAGGACGCCGAGGAGTTGGCGGCGCCCGGATCGTCGGCGCGATACGTCCGCAGCGGTGGCCGCCCCACCGGTACCTGCCCGTGCAGGCCCATGATGTCCATGGCGAGGTCGGTGACCTCGGTGTGGTACTCGCTCCAGTACAGCTTGGCGATCGACGTCTCGGGACCCGGCTCCGCGCCCTTGAGCCAGCCGGTGAGGATCCGGTACCCGAGATAGCGCATGATCTCGACCTTCGACCAGCACCAGGCGATGCGCTGCCGGATCACCGGATCCCGGTCCTTCCCGTACCGGCGGGCCAGCTCGACCAGGCGCTCCACCTCCGCCCGGAACAGCACGGGGTTGGTGGCCGCCTCCTCCCCGCGCTCCACGCCCAGCAGGCTCTGCGCGACCGCCCACCCGTTGTCGACGCCGCCGACGACCAGGTCGGCGCGGGTTCGGGCGCCGTTGAAGAAGACCTCGTTGAAATGCAGCTGCCCGCTCATCATGCGGAACGGGCGCACCTCCACGCCGGGCTGGTCCAGCGGCACGAGCAGGAGGGAGATGCCCCGGTGCTTCGGGGCGTCCCGGTTCGTGCGCGCCAGGACGAAGATCCAGTCACTGTGGTGGGCGCCCGAGGTCCACACCTTCTGGCCGTCGATCACCCACTCGTCGTCCTCCCGGACGGCGCGCGTGGTGAGGGAGGCCAGGTCCGAGCCCGCGTCCGGCTCCGAGTAGCCCTGGCACCAGGTGTCCGCACCGCTGAGGATGCGCGGCAGGAAGTGGCGCTTCTGTTCCTCCGTGCCCCAGCGCAGCAGCGTGTTCGCCAGCATCTTCACGCCGAAGGTGTCCTGGGGCAGTCCGAACGGCACGCCCGCCAGCGCCAGTTCCTCCATCAGCACCACCTGGTGGAGCTTGGACAGGCCACGGCCGCCGTACTCCTCGGGCCAGGTCAGCGAGAGATAGCCGCGCCCGGCGAGCCGTCGGCGCCAGTCGCGGGCGAAGGCCCGGGCCGGTTCCTCGTCCAGGGCTCCGATGCCCTTCCAGTCCGGTGGCAGCTCCTCGGCGAGGAAGCTCCTGACCTCGGTGCGGAACGCCTCGGTCTGCGGCGGATAACTGATGTCCACCTGGTCTGCCTCCCTGTCCGGCCGGCCCGTCGCACGGTTGATAGTTTCAGCATAATAGGTTATCTATTTAAGAGGAATAGCGACGAGTCAGGGGCGGGCCGCATGGGATTGCTGGAGGGTCGGAACGCCGTGGTCACGGGCGGCGCACAGGGCATCGGCTACGAGATCGCCGGCGTCCTCGGCGCCGCCGGGGCTCGCGTCGTCCTCGGCGACATCGACGGGGCCGCCGCGGCACAGGCCGCAGAACGCCTCGGCAAGGCGGGCGTGACGGCGACCTCGATCCGCTGCGACGTCACCGACGAGGACGAGGTGGCCGCGCTGATCGCCCACTGCGCCGATGCCTTCGGGCCGGTCGGCGTGATGGTCAACAACGCCGGTTTCACGAGGGACGCGACCCTGCGCAAGATGCCCGTGGCCGACTTCCGTGCCGTCCTCGACGTGCACCTGACCGGCGCCTGGAACGGCACCCGGTACGCGGCCGAGGCGATGCGCGCCCACGGACAGGGCGGCAGCATCGTCAACATCTCCTCCATCGCGGGCAAGGTCGGCAACTTCGGGCAGACCAACTACAGCGCCGCCAAGGCCGGACTCGTCGGCCTGACCAAGGCCGCCGCCAAGGAACTGGCGAAGGCGGGCATCCGGGTGAACGCCGTACAGCCCGGTCTGATCCGCACCGCCATGACCGAGGCGATGCCCAGGGCGGCCTGGGACGCGAAGCTCGCCGAGATCCCGCTGGGCCGCGCGGGCGAACCCGCCGAGGTCGCCCAGACCGTCCTCTTCCTCGCCTCCGGCATGGCGAGCTACGTCACCGGAGCCGTGATCGAGGTCACCGGCGGCCGGTACATGTGATCCCCCGCCGACGAGCCGACGAGCCGACGAGCCGACGAGCCGACGAGCCGACGAACAGACGGGCTGACGAAAGGCATGACGGATGCGTGACGCGGTCATCTGCGAACCGATACGTACCCCGGTCGGGGGCTATGGGGGAGTGTTCCGGGACGTCACCGCGACCGAGCTGGCCGCGACCGTCGTCCGGGCCGTCCTGGACCGCACCGGCGTCCCGGCCACGGCCGTGGACGACGTGATCCTCGGCCAGTGCTACCCCAACGGCGAGGCGCCCGCCATCGGCCGGGTCGCCGCCCTCGACGCCGGACTGCCCGTGGAGGTGCCCGGACTCCAGCTCGACCGCCGCTGCGGCTCCGGCCTCCAGGCCGTCATCACGGCCGCGATGCAGGTGCAGACCGGCGCCAGCGACCTGGTCCTGGCCGGGGGCGTGGAATCCATGAGCCAGGCCGAGTTCTACACCACCGACGCCCGCTGGGGCGTACGCGGCGCCGGCACCATGCTGCACGACCGGCTCGCCCGCGGCCGGGTCACCTCAGGCGGCGTCAACCACCCCGTCCCCGGCGGCATGCTGGAGACGGCCGAGAACCTGCGGCGCGCCTACGCCATCCCGCGCGAGGAACAGGACCAACTGGCCCTGCGCTCCCACCAGAACGCGATCTCGGCCCAGCAACAGGGCCGCTTCGCCGACGAGATCGTGCCCGTCACCGTACGGACGCGGAGGGGCGAGACGGTCGTCGACACCGATGAACACCCGCGCCCGGACTCCTCGTTGGAGAAACTCGCGCGGCTGCGCCCGGTACTGGGCCGCCAGGACCCCGAGGCCACCGTCACCGCCGGGAACGCGAGCGGCCAGAACGACGGCGCCGCGATCTGCGTCGTCACCCACCCCGAACGCGCCGCCGAACTCGGCCTGCGCCCGCTGGCCCGACTCGTCTCCTGGGCCGTCGTCGGCGTGCCGCCCGAGACGATGGGCATCGGACCGGTGCCCGCCACCGCCAAGGCCCTCGAACGGGCAGGACTGAAGCTCGCCGACATCGACCTGATCGAGCTCAACGAGGCCTTCGCCGCCCAGGTGCTGGCCTGCACCCGCGCATGGGAGCTGACCGAGGCCGACTTCGAGCGCCTCAACGTCAACGGCTCCGGCATCTCGCTCGGCCACCCCGTGGGCGCCACCGGTGGCCGCATCCTCGCCACCCTGCTGCGCGAGCTGGACCGCCGCCAGGCCCGCTTCGGCCTGGAGACCATGTGCCTCGGCGGCGGCCAGGGCCTCGCCGCGGTCTTCGAACACTCAGCCAAGGGAGGACGCTGACATGGCCGGACTGATCGCCTACGGCGCCCATGTGCCGTACCACCGCCTCGCCCGGGCCGACGTCGCCGCCGCCCTCGGCACGCCCGCCGCGAAGGGCACCCGCGCCGTGGCCGGCTACGACGAGGACACCACGTCCATGGCCGTGGAGGCCGCCCGCACGGCCCTGGCCCGGGGTGATCTGCGCCCGCGCATCGGGCAGCTGTTCCTGGCCACCGCGACGCCCGCCTACCTCGACAAGACCAACGCGACCGCCGTGCACGCGGCCCTCGGCCTGGACCCGCACGTCCTCGCCGCCGACATGGCCGGCTCCGTACGCTCCGGCCTCGGCGCGCTGGTCACCGCCGCCCGCTCCCCGGTCCCCACCCTGGCGGTCCTCTCCGACCTGCGCACCGGCCTGCCCGGTGGCGCCGAGGAGGTGGCCGGCGGCGACGGCGCGGCGGCGTTCGTCTTCGGCGGCCACCGCAACGGCACCCCCGTCCTCGCCGAACTGCTCGCCCACGACACCGTCAGCGACGAGATCCTCGACCGCTGGCGGCTGCCCGGCGCCCCCGCCTCCCGGGTCTGGGAGGAGCGCTTCGCCGAGGAGATCTACGTCTCCCTCGCGGACCAGGCACTGACCGCCGCCCTCGACCACGCGGGCCTGGACCGCACCGCGATCGACCACCTCGTCGTCTCCGGCCTGCACGCGCGCGCCTGCGCGACGGTACGGCGGACGGCGGGTGTACGGCCCGAGACGGTCACCGCGGACCTCACCGGCGCCATCGGCAACGCAGGCACCGCCCAGCCCGGCCTGCTCCTCGCCGACGTCCTCGACCGCGCCCGCCCGGGCGAGCTGATCGCGCTCGTCGTCCTCGGCGACGGCGTCGGAGTCCTGCTGCTGCGCACCACCGATGCCCTCCCGGCACACCGCAGCACCCGTCCGGTCGCCGCGCAGATCGCCGCGGGCAGCCCACCGATGCCGTACGCCACCTATCTGTCCTGGCGCGGCCTCCTCGACCGCGAACCGCCCCGCCGGCCCGACCCCGAGCCGCCGTACGCCCCGCCCGCGCACCGCCGTACCGGCTGGAAGTACGGCTTCGTCGCGGCCCGGTGCGAGAAGTGCGGCACCCGCCAGCTGCCGCCGGACCGGGTGTGCGCCTCCTGTCACGCCGTCGACGCCATGACCGACGAACCCATGGACGCCGTACGGGGCAGGGTGGCGACCTTCACCGTGGACCGGCTGGCGTACACGCCGAGCCCGCCGATGCTGGTCGTGGTCGTCGACTACGACGGCGGCGGCCGGTTCCGCTGCCAGCTGACCGACGCCACCGAGGCGGACGCGGTCATCGGCGCCCGGGTGGAGATGACCTTCCGGCGCACGGTCACCGCGTCCGGCATCCACAACTACTTCTGGAAGGCCCGCCCGGTGCGCCTGGGCGAGGACGAGAACGAGTACGAGAACGAGAACGAGGGGACGGACTGATGGGCTCGCACGGAATCCGCGACCGGGTCGCGATCGTCGGCATGGGCTGCACGCCGTTCGGCGAGCACTGGGGCAAGTCCGCCGACGACCTGCTGGTCGACTCGGTCGGCGCGGCCGTCGCCTCGGCCGGCGTCACCCTCGACGACATCGACGCGTTCTGGTTCGGCACCCAGGCCTCCGGCGTGTCCGGGCTGACCCTGAGCCGGGCCCTGCGGCTGCCCAACAAGCCGGTCACCCGTGTCGAGAACATGTGCGCGACCGGCTCCGAGGCCCTGCGCAACGCCTGTTACGCGGTCGCCTCCGGCGCCTACGACATGGCGATGGCGGTCGGCGTGGAGAAGCTCAAGGACTCCGGCATGTCCGGCCTCTCCGGCACCGCGATCCCCGGCGCGGGCGACGACAGCCGCGGCGAGATCACCGCCCCCGCCAACTTCTCCCTCCTCGCCCCCGCCTACGCCGCCAAGTACGGCCTGCCGGAGGACGAGTTGAAGGACGTCATCACCCGCATCGCCTGGAAGAACCACGTCAACGGCGCCCGCAACCCCCGTGCCCAGTTCCGCAAGGAGGTGCCGCTGGAGCGCATCCGGTCGGCGCCGATCGTGGCCGGCATGCTCGGCGTCTTCGACTGCTCGGGCGTCTCGGACGGTTCGGCCGCCGCGATCGTGGTCCGGGCCGAGGACGCCTACCGGTACACCGACAAGCCGATCTTCGTGAAGGCCCTGTCCTTCGTGGCCGGCCCGGCGGACGGACTGCTCGACCCGGAGTACGACTTCACCACCTTCCCCGAGGTCGTCGCCTCCGCCCAGGAGGCCTACCGGCAGGCGGGCGTCACCGACCCGCGCACCGAACTCGCCCTCGCCGAGGTCCACGACTGCTTCACGCCCACCGAACTGGTGCTGATGGAGGACCTCGGGTTCGCCGAGCGCGGCCAGGCCTGGAAGGACGTCACCGGCGGCGCGTTCGACCTGGACGGCTCGCTGCCGGTCAACCCGGACGGCGGCCTGAAGGCCTTCGGTCACCCGATCGGCGCCTCGGGCCTGCGCATGATGTTCGAGGCCTGGCTCCAGCTGCGCGGCGAGGCGCCGCCGGAGCGCACCGTGCGGACGCTGGCCGAGGGCCGCTCGCTCGCCCTCACCCACAACCTCGGCGGCGGACCCGGCGAATGCGTGTCCTTCGTGTCCGTCGTCGGCAGTGAACTCTCCGACAGTCAACTCTCCGACTGAGAAAGGTGGTTCGTGCCATGGGACGACTCGATAAGAAGATCGCGATCGTCACCGGGGCCGCTTCCGGCATCGGCGCGGCCACCGCCCTCCGCGTCGCCGCCGAGGGCGCCCACACGGTCGTGGCGGATCTGGACCCGGACGGCGCGAAGGCGGTCACGGAGGAGATCCGGTCCGCCGGCGGCTCCGCGACCGCCGTCGCCGTCGACCTCGGTGACATCGACAGCGTACGGGCCATGGTGGCGGCGGCCGTCGAGACCTACGGCGGCCTCGACGTCCTGCACAACAACGCGGCGGCCACCCGGCTGGCGGCCCGTCAGGACCTCGCCGTCACCGAGGCCGACCCGGCCGTCTGGGACGACACCCTGCGGATCAACCTGCGCGGGACGATGGTCGCGATCCAGGCCGCCGTACCGCACCTGATCGCGCGCGGCGGCGGCTCGATCATCAACACCTCCTCGGGCGCCGGACTCGCGGGCGACCTGCGCAATCCGGCGTACGGGGCGTCCAAGGCCGCGCTGATCAACCTCACCCAGTACGTCGCGACCCAGTACGGCAAGCAGGGCGTCCGCTGCAACGCCGTCGCGCCCGGGTTCATCGTCACCCCGGCGAGCTCCGGCTCGGCCCACGCGGGCATCCGCGACGCGATGCTGCGCCACCACCTGACCCCGCGCCTGGGGCGGCCGGAGGACGTCGCCGCGGCGGTCGTCTTCCTCGCCTCCGACGAGTCCGCGTTCATCACCGGCCACACCCTGCGCGTCGACGGCGGCCTCCTGGCCCACCAGCCCTACGTCGCCGACCTGCGCGACGCGTGAGCCGCCGTCAGGACAGCGCCTCCGGCTCCAGGTCGCCCAGGTAGGCCGCCCGCACCGCCGGGTCCCGGCGCACCTCCTGCGGGGTGCCGGCGCAGATCCGGCGGCCGAAGTCGAGCACGACGATCTCGTCGCAGACACTCATCACCATGTCGACGTCGTGCTCGACGAGCAGCACCCCCATGCCCCACTCGTCGGCGAGCCGCCGCACCAGGCGCGCCAGCTCCCGGGTCTCGTCGTCCGACAGGGCGGCGGCCGGCTCGTCGAGGAGCAGCACGGACGGCGACGCCGCCACCGAGCGGGCGATGGCCAGCAGCCTCCGCTCCCCGTACGACAGGTCGCCCACCGGCCGGTCCAGGCTGTCCTGAAGCCCGAACTCCCTCACGGCGACCAGCACATGGGCGGGCAGTGGCCGACTGCCGGGACGCACCAGGTCGGTGAGGCCGGCCCACGGCCCGGGCCGGTCGCAGGCGGCGTAGAGGTTGTCCAGGACGGTCATGTCCTCGAACAGCTCCAGCGACTGGAAGGACCGGCTCAGCCCGGCCCCGGCCCGCCGGTGCACCGGCATCCGGGTCACGTCCCGGTCGCCCAGGCGGACGCTGCCGGACGCGGCCCGGGTGAAGCCGGTGACGGCGTCGATGGCGGAGGTCTTTCCGGCGCCGTTCGGCCCGATCAGACCGACGACCCGGCCGGGCTCGACGTCGAAGGAGAGCCCGTCGACCGCGACGACACCGCCGTAGCGCACGGTCAGCTCCCGCACCCGCAGCGGGAGCGGTGCGGCACGGGTCACGTGCAGCTCCTCTTCTCCTTGGCTCGGCCCGGGCGGGACGGCCGGGTGCCCACGGCGCAGCCTGCGCTCAAGTCCCCCGGCCTGCCTGCCGACTTCGCGCCCGATGCCGTCCTGGTTGCCGACCAGCGTCAGCACCAGCACGATCCCGCCGATCAGTGGCATCCAGTCGCTCAGCCCCGGCAGCAGCAGGTCC
The DNA here is from genome assembly GCF_040652195.1 of Streptomyces sp. NPDC048278. Taxonomy (NCBI): domain Bacteria; kingdom Bacillati; phylum Actinomycetota; class Actinomycetes; order Kitasatosporales; family Streptomycetaceae; genus Streptomyces; species Streptomyces sp. NPDC048278. The sequence continues at coordinate 87,310 of NZ_JBEZLP010000019.1, read as the reverse complement.
CCGAAGCGGGCACCGACCGTGCCCGCGGCGAACGTGGCACCGAACAGCGGGCCGACGAGGTAGCCGACCCCGCCGATGACGGCCAGTCCGAGCGCGGTGATGGAGTCGAAGCTCGCGAAGTCGGCGAAGACCACGGACGTCGAGCGGAAACCGATGAGCACGCCCGCGAGCGCGGCGATCGCCGCCGACAGGCCGAAGGCGTAGAGCTTGACCGCGCGGACGTCGATGCCGAGGGCCGCGGCGGCCCGTTCGTTGGCCCGTACGGCGACGAGCCGGCGGCCCGTGCGGCCACGCCGGACGTTGGCGACCGCCAGCGCGGTGACGGCGAAGGCCACCAGGACCACGGCGGCGTAGCGCTGCGGATGGTCGACCCCGGAGACGGCGATGCCGAAGAGGGTCTGCTTGCCGACCGCGATGCCGTCGCTGCCCGGTGTCGTGGACAGATCGGTGTTCTGGAAGACCATCGCCTCCAGGGTGGTGCCGAGCCCGAGGGTGATGATGGCGAGGTTCACCCCACGGGTGCGGACCGCCGGGAGCGCGAACAGCAGCCCGATCGGCACGGTCCCCAACACGCCCGCGAGCAGGGCGAGTTCGAAGGGCCAGCCCCAGTCGGCCGCTGCATGCCCGGCGATGAAGGCGCCGGTCCCGGCGAGGGCGTAGGCGGCGAGCGAGACCTGCCCCGCGTAACCGGTCACCACGACGATCGACAGGATGATCAGGCAGAGCACCAGCGTGTTGGTGATCGCGTCGGCCCAGAGCGGCGAGGAGACCGCCACCAGGACCAGCCCCACCACGACGGCGGCGGCCAGCGGCACCGGACGCACCCGGCCCGTGCCCAGCGCGGGCAACCGGTCCAGGAAGGTGCCCCGCAGCGGCAGTGCCCGGCCGCGGACCACCAGCACGAGGGCGATGCAGAGGAAGGGCACCGACGAGGCGAGTCCGGTGACGCCGGAGCCGAAGCGGGTCAGCTCCGACTGGACGACCCCGATGCCCAGGCCGCCGGCCAGCGTGACGGGGAACGAGTTGAACCGGCCGACCAGGGCGGCGGCCAGCGCGCTCAGCAGCAGGGTGGTCAGCCCGGTCACCGACAGGCCGATGACCGGCACGATCAGAATGGCCGTCAGCCCCGCGAACGCCGAGCCCAGCGCCCAGTTGGCGGCGGCGACCAGGCCGGGGGACCAGCCGAGCGCGGCGGCGGCACCCTCGTGCTCGGCGACCGCGGTGGTGCCCAGGCCGAACAGCGTGTGCCGGTACACGAGATGGAGGACCACGGTCACCGCGACCGCGATGCCCAGCAGCCAGAGCCGGTCCTCGGAGACCGTCGCCCCGGCGAGCGTGAGCAGCCGGGTCGGCAGCTTGCCCGGCACCAGTTGCAGGCTGTCACCGTACCGTTGGACGGCGACGGCGGTGAGCACGATGAACACCGCCAGCGTGCCCACCAGCCGGGCCAGCGTGGAGGCCCGGCGCAGGGGCCGGATCACCAGCAGGTGGGTCAGCAGTCCGAGCAGCGCGGAGCCGGCGACCCCGCAGACGGCGGCCGGCCAGTACGGCATGCCGTGCCGGGTGGCCAGTTCCCACTGCAGGTAGGCCCCGGCCATGCCGATCGCCCCGTGGGCGAGGTTCAGCACGCCGGAACCCCGGTAGACCAGCACGATGCCGTGCGCGGTGAGCGCGTACAGGGCTCCGAGGCCCAGTCCCAGCAGTGCGAAACGCAGGATGTCGTCCATCTGTGGCACCTCCAGACAGACAGAGTAATTATTTAAATAATTGTGTCCAGAGTACTTCACTAAACAATCCGCCGCCTCCATGCTGTTCGGCATCTCGGCCCAGCACCCTCGCGGAGGAACCATGAACCAGTCACGCCGACACAGAACCGCCGCTGCGGGCGCACTCGCCGTCACCGGAGCCCTGCTCGCCGCCGGCTGCGGAGGAGGGTCGGCCTCCGACAGCTCCGCCGAGACGTCGTCGCTCAAGGGCACGCCCGTCAAGGTGATGGTCTGGAACCCGGAGGACACCCAGGGCAGCGCCCAGCCCGGCGTCCGGCTCACCGCACAGGCCTACGAGAAGTGGATCAACGCCAACGGCGGCATCAAGGGAGCCCCGCTGAAGGTCATCACCTGCAACGAGAAGAACGACCCCGACGAGGCGGAGAAGTGCGCCCAAGAGGCGGTCGCCGACAAGGTCGTGGCCGTCGTCGGCTCCTACAGCCTGGCCGGGGACCGCTACATGCCGATCCTCCAGAAGGCCGGCATCCCCTACCTCGGCGGGACCGGCGTCTCGGCCGCCGAGTTCTCCAACCCCCTGTCGTACCCGGTCAACGGCGGCACCCCCGCGGTGTTCGCCGCGCACGGCCGGCAACTGGTGCAGTCGGGCTGCAAGAAGATCTCCGGCGTCCGCTACGACCTCGCGGCGGCGGCCATCGTCTCGCAGTTCCTCACCCTCGGCGCGACCTCCGCCGGCGGGACCGCCCCCAAGGACCTCAAGGTGCCCGTCACCGCCACCGACCTCGCCCCGCAGGTCGCCGCCGCCACCCAGGGCAGCGACTGCGTGAGCGTCATCCTGGGCACCCACTCCGACCTGTTCGTCAAGGCGTACGTGCAGTCCGGGGCGAAGACGAAACTCGGCAGCGTCGTCGGCAACCTCACCCCCGACCTGGCCGCGAGCACCGGCGGCAGCAGCAGCCCGCTGGAGGGCGCCGTGATCACCGGCTACTACCCGCCGGTCTCCGACAAGGCATGGAAGGGCTTCACCGAGGCCGCCTCCGGCGACAAGGACATCGACACCTCCAACGGCGCCAACGAGACGACCTGGGTGGCGTTCACCGTCTTCACCGAGGCCGTCAAGAAGCTGCCGGCCATCTCGGCCGAGGCCCTCGTCAAGGAGCTGAACACCGCGCAGGGCATCAGCACCGGCGGCCTCACCCCGCCACTGAACTGGAAGGCGTCGACGGCACTGCCGATCAAGGGACTCAACCGCATCCACAACACCACCGCCACCGAACTCACCATCCGCGACGGCAAGATCGAGTGGGCGAAGTCAGGATCCACCTTCGTCGACGTCCGCAAGATCCTGACGGCCGCGTCGGCCGGCTGACGGGAGAACGCCCGTGCACGACAACGGACATCCCCTGATCGAGACCCGTGCCGTGTCCGCCGGATACGGCACCCGGCCCGTACTGCGCGACCTCGACCTGGAGGTCCGCCCCGGCGAGGTCGTCGCCCTGCTCGGACCCAACGGCGCGGGCAAGACCACCACCCTGCGCGTGCTCGCGGGCGAACTGGCCCCCATGAGCGGCGAACTGCGCTGGCTGGGCGCCCCCGGCCGGGCACCCCTGCACCGCCGCGCCCGTGAAGGCCTCGCCTACGTCGGCGAACGGGCCGTCTTCAGCAGGCTCGACACCACGGACAACCTGCGCGTCGGCCGGGTACGGACCGAGCAGGCCCTGTCCCTGTTCCCGGAACTCGAAAAACGGCTCAGGATCGGCGCGGGCATGCTCTCCGGCGGAGAACAGCAGATGCTCGCACTCGCCCGGGCCCTGGGCCGCGCTCCCAGGCTGCTGCTCGCCGACGAACTCTCCCTCGGCCTTGCCCCGCTCGTCGTGGACCGCCTCCTGCGGGTGGTCCGCGAAGCGGCCGACCAGGGTCTTGGCGCGCTCCTGGTCGAACAGCACGTGCGCAAGGTGCTCGGCATCGCCGACCGCGTCTACGTCCTGCGCCGGGGCCGCGTCGAGATGGCCGGCACCCCGGCCGAACTGCGCGCCGACCTCGACGCGCTCGAGTCCTCCTATCTGACCAAGAACCCCGCGTCATGACCGAGTGAGGTGGTTGCCGTGCCCAGCGCACGCGAACAGATCCGGGCCCTGGTCCGGTCCGGCGACACATTCCGTCAACCCGCCCAGGAAGTCAGGGAGTTGCAACTGGAAGCCGCGCGGGAGGCCTTCACCGCCCACCGCGAGCGGATCCCGCTGCTGCGCACCCGGGCGGAGGAGACCGGCGTCCACGAGATCACCGCTCTCCCCGACCTCGTACCGCTGCTCTTCTCCCACACAAGCTACAAGTCGTACCCCGTCTCCCTCATCGAGAACGGCCGGTGGGACCGGCTCCTGCGCTGGTACTCGACCGTCTCCGTGGTCGAACCCGACGACGTCGACGTCGAGGGCGTCACGGACATCGACGAGTGGACCGACCGCATCACCGCGGCCGGCCACCGCCCCTACATCACCAGCGGCACCTCGGGAAAGGTCTCCTTCCTCAACTGCGACACCGACGACCTCGACTTCCTGCACGCCGTCCTGGAGAACCTCACCTGCTGGCCCGACCCCCTGCCGCCGAAACCCACCCGCCGCGGCTACCTGCTGGCCCCGGCGAGCGGCCCGATGCGCTCCATCGACGGCTTCCGCTGGCACGCGGACGTCTTCGCGCGCCCGGGGGAGACCCGGCTGCTCACCGAGGCACCGCTGAAGGTGTCCGAGCTGATGGGCAGCGCCCTGCTGCGCCGGCGGATGGCCGAGGGCACCGCCACCCCGCGCGAGATCAGCTCCTTCGAGACCACGTCGGCCGCCCGCGAGCAGGAGCTGGACGCCGCGCTGACCGCGATCGTCGACGACATCCTCGCGCACCGCGACGAACCGCTGCTGATCGCCGGCATGAACAACCAGCAGTTCACCCTGATCCAGGCCCTGCGCGCGCGGGGCGTCGCCGACGGCAGCCTGCACCCCGACACCCTGGTGCTCAGCGGCGGCGGCAACAAGGGCCGCGCCCTGCCCGACGACTACCAGCAGCAGTTCGCCGCCTTCTACGACGGCGTACGCCGGGTGCGCAGCTACGGCATGACCGAACTCCAGGGCTCCTGTCTCGCCTGCGAGAACGGCCGCTACCACGTGCCCCCATGGGTGATCCCGCTCGTCCTCGACCAGACCGGTGAGACCCTCCTGAACACCGGACACGGCGTCACGGAAGGGCGGTTCGCCTTCCTCGACGTCTCCCTGTCCGGCCGCTGGGGCGGACTCATCAGCGGCGACAAGGTCTCCGTGGACTTCTCACCCTGCGACTGCGGCAGGCCGGGACCGGCCGTGCTGCCCGACATCCAGCGCTACGGCGAACTCGGCGGCGGTGACGACAAGATCACCTGCGCCGCGACACTCGACTCCTACGTACGGGGGATGATCCACGGATGAGCGGCACGGCACTCGACGGCGCCGTGGCCGTCGTCCATGTGATCCGCGGCGAGGTCGACGAGAGCCCGCACACCCCGCACGGCCGGGGCGCCTTCACCGCACCCGCCCTCGACCTCGACCGCCTGGTGTGGCCGCGCACGGAACCCGGCCCCGCCTTCCACGTCCCCGCCGCGGAGATCGTCGACCTGCTGGTGGAGACCGGCGAGGCGCTCAGGTCGGACCGGCAGGGCCTGCTCGCCGAGGCCCTCGAACGCATGGTCAACGTCAGCACCCTCCCCGAGGAGGTGCTCGAACGCGCCTACGCCGCCCTGTGGCGCAGCTTCCGCGAGCCCGCCCTCCAGGCCCAGATCGACCACGAACTCGGCGGCACGGAAGTCCTGGACGGCTGGCGCGAGGTACGGCTGCCCGAGGGCCGGATCGCGGCGACCCGCGCCTTCCCGCCCCGCCTGGTGCACATCATCGCCGGCAACGCCCCGGGCGTCGCCGCCCAGACCGTCGTCCGCGGGGCCCTCACCAAGGGCGTCAACCTCCTCAAACTCCCCTCCAACGACCTGTTCACCGCGACCGCGATCCTGCGCACCATGGCCGCCGTGGCCCCCGGCCATCCCGTGGTGCGCTCGTTCTCCGCCGTGTACTGGAGCGGCGGCGACGAGTCGGTGGAGAGCGTGCTGTTCCGCCCGCAGTTCTTCGACAAACTGGTCGCCTGGGGCGGCGAGGCCACCATCAGAGGCGCCCTGAAGTACGTGGGTCCCGGGTTCGAACTCGTCTCCTTCGACCCCAAGACGTCCATCTCCCTGATCGGCAGGGAGGCCTTCGCATCCGCCGAGACTCTGGCCCGGGCCGCCGACGCGGGCGCCACCGACGCCACCTTCTTCAACCAGCAGGCGTGCGTGGCCAGTCGCTTCCAGTTCGTCGAGGGCACCGAGGAGGAGGCCGACCGCTACGCCGCCCTGCTCTGCGAACGCCTCGGCGTGGCCCGGGAGTTCAACTCCGCCGACGGTCCCCGGGCCCCGGCGGGGCTCCGCGAGGAGATCGACGTCCTGCGGTCCCTGGCACCCGACTACCGCGTCTGGGGCGGATACGACGGCCACGGCCTGGTCATCCGCTCCCCGGAGCCGGTGGACTTCCACCCCGACGGCAAGATCGTCAACGTCGTCCCGGTCGCCGCGCTGTCCGAGGCCGTCGCACACGCCGGGGTCGCCACCCAGACGGTCGGCGTGTACCCCGCCGACCGCAAGGCCGACCTGCGCGACGCCCTCGCCTGCGCCGGCGTACAGCGCGTGGTCTCCCTCGGCGGAGCGGGCGGCATGCCCCCGGGCCTCTCCCACGACGGCTTCCACCCGCTGCGCCGACTCATGCGCTGGGTCAACGACGAGTGACCCGGCGGGCCCGTCCCCGGACCTTCCGCCCGTCCCGTCGCCGTTCCGGCGGTCGTGGCTCATCCCGCGTTGATCACCACCGCCTTCACCTGGGTCCAGTCCTCCAGGTAGTCCGGACCCATGGAGCGGCCGAAGCCGCTGTGCTTGTAGCCCCCGAACGGGGTGCCGATCGACCCGTTCGGGCCGCCGTCGCCGACCGTGTTGACCGCGACCTGGCCGGCCTGGACCCGGCGGGCGAGCCGGACCGCCCGCCCGACGTCCCGGGTCCAGACGGTGGCGGTCAGGCCGTAGCGGGTGCCGTTGGCGACGGCGACGGCCTCCTCCTCGTCCTCGTAGCCGAGGACGGACAGGACCGGGCCGAAGATCTCCTCCTGGGCGATGCGCATCCCGGGGGTGACCCGGTCGAAGAGGGTGGGCTCGACGAAGTGGCCGTCGTCGTACGGTGTCCCGGACAACTTGCCGCCCCCGACGACCACTTCGGCGCCCTCCTCACGGCCGATGGCCAGGTAGTCGAGAACTCGCCGCTCCTGTCGGGCGTTGATGAGCGGGCCCATGTCCACCGCCTGGTCCCAGAGCCCTACCCGTACGGCGCGGAACGCGTCCGCGAGTGCGGCGACGAGCCGGTCGTGCAGGGCGGAGTGGACCAGGACACGGGAACCGGCGGCGCAGACCTGCCCGCTGTTCATGATGATGCTGCGCACGATCGCCGGTACGGCCTTGGTGAGGTCGGCGTCGGGCAGCACGATCTGCGGGGACTTGCCGCCGAGTTCGAGCTGGAGCGGGACGAGGTTGCGGGCGCAGGCCTCCATCACGGCGGTGCCGGTCGCGGGGGAGCCGGTGAAGCTCATCTTGCGGATGCCCGGGTGGGCGGGCAGGGCGGCCCCCGCCTCCGTGCCGTATCCGGTGACGACGTTGAGGACGCCCGGCGGAAGGCCCGCCTCCTGGGCGAGGCGGGCCAGGTAGAGGGCGGTCAGCGGGGCGTCCTCGGCCGGCTTGAGGACGACCGTGTTGCCGGCCGCGATCGGGGCGGCCGTGTTGAACACGGTCATCGGTCCTGGCGCGTTCCACGGGATGATCGCGCCGACCACGCCGTACGGCTCGCGCAGGGTCAGGCCCAGCACGTCCGGGGACCGGGTCGGCAGGGTGTCGCCGAAGATCTTGTCGGCCTTGCCCGCGAGATAGGTGAGGCGGGCCGCGATGGGGGAGGGGCCGACCGGGTGGCCGACCTCCATCGCCTCCAGACGGTTGATGTCGTCGTCGTGCTCGCGCACCAACTGGGCCCAGCGGTAGAGGAGTTCGCCGCGCGTGGCGGGGCTGGTGTCGCGCCAGGCGGGCAGCGCCCGCTCGGCGGCGCGTACGGCGTCGTCGACGTCCTCGGTGCCGCCGCGGGGGACGCGGGCGAGCAGCGCCCCGGTGGCGGGGTTGACGACGTCGACGGATGTCCTGGAACGGGCGGGGACCCATTCGCCGTCGATCAGGTGCGTGCCGTCGGGCAGCAGGGCGGCGATGTCCGGCGGGGCGGGGGCGGTGGTGGTCATCGTGATCCTTGGAGAAGAGGGCGGCGGGCGGGGTCGGGGTGGCGGGTCACGCGGCCGAGGCCTTGAGGTCCTCGTAGCGGTGGCAGGCCACGGTGACCCCGGCGTGGTCGGTGAGTTCGGGCCGGGTCGTCCGGCAGACGTCCTGGGCGAACGGGCAGCGTGCGGCGAAGTCGCAGCCCCCGTCGGTACGTCCCGGGGCCGCGGCGGCGACCGTGCGCCGTCGCTCCTCCTGGCGACGGCGCTGGACCACGGGGTCCGGGACCGGGGCCGCGGCGAGCAGCGCCCTCGTGTAGGGGTGGGCGGGATCGTCGGCGACCCGGGCGGCCGGGCCGCGTTCGACGACCCGGCCGGCGTACAGGACGACGATGGTGTCGCTGAAGTAGCGCACCACGGACAGGTCGTGCGAGATGAACAGATAGCTCAGGCCGCGACTCCGCTTGAGCCGGGCCAGCAGGTTGAGCACCTGTGCCTGCACGGAGAGGTCCAGGGCGCTGACCGCCTCGTCGCACACGACGAACTCCGGTTCCATCACCAGCGCCCGGGCGATGGCGATCCGCTGGCGCTGGCCGCCGGAGAAGGCGGCCGGATAGCGGTGGGCGGCACCCGGCGGCAGGCCGACGTCGGCCAGCGCCGTCATAACCCGCTCGCGGACGGCGTCCTCGGGCAGGCCGAGGTTGTAGCGCAGCGCCTCGGCGAGGGTGTCGCCCACGGTGTGCGCCGGGTTCATGGAGCCGTACGGGTCCTGGAAGACCACCTGCATACGGCGGGCCAGCAGCCGGCGGTCGGCACGTGTGCCGTGCGTGATGTCGGCGCCGTCGAACGCGACGCGGCCGGCCGCCGCCGGGACCAGCCCCAGGACGGCCGAGCCGATGGTCGACTTCCCCGAACCGGACTCGCCCACCAGGCCGACGGTCTCACCGCGCCGCACCGTCAGATCGACCCCGCGCACGGCGTGGACGGCCCCCGCGCGACGGCCCGGCCGGTGGTAGGAGACGCTCAGGGCGCGCACGTCGAGCAGGGCCGTGCCCGTGGTCGTGTCCATGCGCGTGCCCATGCCCGTGTCCGGCAGCGGGGCGGTGTCCCGGGTGTGTTCAGTCATGGATCGCTTCTCCGATCAGCTCGACGGGCCGGATGCACCGCGCCGAGCGCTCCAGGGCCGCCGACCGGGAGATGACGACGGGCTTTTCGCGGCAGGCGTCGGTCACCCGCGGGCACCGGTTCTGGAAGTGGCAGCCCACCGGCCACTCGGGCGGGGGCGGCACCGTGCCGTCGACGGCGGGCAGCGGCTCGCCCGGCACCGCGTGGTGCGGGTCGGAGGCGAGCAGCCCGGCCGTGTAGGGGTGGGCCGGCGCGGTCACCAGCGCGGTGACCTCCGCCTCCTCGACGACCTCGCCTGCGTACATCACCACGGCCCGGTCGCACAGGTCGGCCACTACCCCCCAGTCGTGGGTGATGAGGACGACGGCCGTACCGGCCCCGCGCAACTCCCGCAGCAGGTCGAGGATCTCGGCCTGCACGGTCACGTCGAGCGCGGTGGTCGGCTCGTCCGCGATGACGAGGGCCGGGTCTCCGGCCAACGCGGCGGCGATGCCGACGCGTTGGGCCATGCCCCCGGACAACTGGTGCGGGTAGCTCGCGGCGACCCGGGCCGGATCGGGCAGCCGTACCGTCCGGAGCAGCTCCAGGGCGCGCTGCCCGGCCTCCTTGCGGGAGCACCCGGTGTGGACGCGCACCGCCTCCGCGACCTGGGCGCCTGCCGTGAACGAGGGGTCCAGGCCGGCGATCGGATCCTGGGAGATCCAGCCGATCCGGCGGCCCCGGACCCGGCGCAGCGAGGCGGCGTCGGCCTGCGCGAGGTCGTTCCCCTCGAACCGGATGACGCCCGAGGTGATCTCTCCGCCCGCGGGGAGCATGCCGAGCACCGAGGTGGCGGTGACGGTCTTGCCGCAGCCGGTCTCGCCCACGATGCCCAGCACTTCGCCGGCCCGCAGGTCGAAGGAGACGTCCCTGACGACCTCGGTCGGGGTTCCGTCGACGGGTAGGGCGACGGTCAGCCCGCGGACCGACAGCAGGGCGTCCTCAGCGGGTTCGGCCACCGTGGTGACAGAGGTCCGCGGGGCGGTCAGGAGGGACCGCCGGGCCGAACGGCGACGGGACGGCGGCTTGTCGGCCGGGGGCGCGTACCGCTCGGCGAGGGTGTCGCGCAGCCCGTCGCTCAGCAGGCCGAGCGCCAGGATGAAGCTGATGATCATGAAGCCGGAGGGGATCAGGAGCCACGGGTCGGTGCCGATGTTCTTGGAGGCCTCGGCGATCATGCTGCCCCAGCTGGCCTCGTCGGTGCCCAGTCCGAGGAAGCCGAGCCCGGTCTCCAGCAGGACGGCGTAGGCACCGTACACGGAGGCCTGGACGAGGACCACGCCGGTGACGCGGGGCAGCACGTGGCGGCGGACGACGACCCGGTCCCGGATGCCGCTCGCGACGGCGGCCCGGACGTACAGCTCCTCCTTGACGCCGAGGGTGGCGGAGCGGACGACCCGGGCCAGCAGCGGTGCGCCGAGCAGGCCGTTGGCGGCCATGGCGGCGCTCTCGTCGTTCGTGAACACCGAGAGGACCACGAGGAGCACGATGATGACCGGCACGGCGGAGACCAGGTCGGCGGTCTTCAGGACGAGCCGGTCGAACCAGCCGCCCCGGTAGCCCGCGACCATGCCCGCCGGGACGCCGAGCGTCAGATAGACGACCAGCGTGACGAGCACGCCGAGGAGGGTGACCTGCCCGCCGTGCATCAGCCGGCTGAGCACGTCCCTGCCCAGCTCGCCGGTGCCGAGCCAGTGCGCGCCGCTCGGGGGTTGCAGCGCCGCGGTCAGGTCCTGCTCGTCGGGGCCGTACGGGGCGGTCCAGCCGGCCGAGAGGGTGACGAGAAGGACCAGCAGGAGGTAGGCGGCGGCGACCGCCGCGGCGGGCTTTCGGACGAACCGGGCGACGAACCCGCGCGGGTGGGCCGCCGGCCGCCGACCCGCACGAGCGGTCACCGCGAAGTCCACGCCCGTGCCCTTCACGTCTGCGGTGTTCATGTCGGTGCGCTTCATGTCCGCACCTTCGGGTCGAGCATCGTGTACACCACTTCGATCAGCAGGTTGACCAGCACCACGGTGACGGTGAAGACGAGGGCCACGCCCTGGACCATGGGGATGTCCTGGGTGGTCGCGGCTGTCACCGCCAGTCCGCCGAGACCCGGCAGCACGAAGAGGGTCTCGGCGAGCACGGTGCCGCCGAACAGCGTCACCACGACGACACCGAGGACGGTGACGATCGGGGCCGCCGCGTTGCGCAGCACGTGCCGGAAGATCACCGACCGCTCCGGGATGCCGCGCGCCCGCAGCACACGGACGTACTCGCGGTTCAGCTGGTTCAGCACGCCGTCCCGGGTCTGCTTCGCCACGGGCGCCGTGGCCGGCACGCCCAGGGTGAGCACCGGGAGCACCAGCGATTCGAACCACCCGGTCGGCGATTCGGTGAAGGGGACGTACCCCGTGGCCGGGAAGACGGGCAGCTGCACCGCGAACGCGGTCATCAGCACCAGGCCGAACCAGAAGTTCGGCACGGCGAGCCCGACCAGCGAGATGCCGTCCACGGCACGCCCCAGCCGGCCGCCCCTGAGCGCGCTCAGGACACCGAGCGCGACGCCCGCGACGGCGGCCACCAGGATCGCGCCCCCGATGAGCGACAGCGTGACGGCCAGCCGGGAGCCGAGCTGGTCGCTCACGGGCACGCCCGAGGTGATCGAGTCGCCCAGGTCGCCGCGGAGGGCGTGGCTCAGCCAGTCCCAGTAGCGGACCGGCAGCGGATGGCCGAGCCCGAGCCGGGCGTCGACTGCCGTCACCTGGGCGGGGCTCGCGTTCGCGCCCAGGATGGTACGGCCGGGGTCGCCCGGGACCAGGGTGGTCAGGACGAACGTCAGAACGGTCACGCCGAACACCACGGGGACGGCGCCGACGAGCCACCGGAAGAGGATCCTGTGCACGGTGCCTCCTACCTGGTCGCGTAGAAGGCGAGCGGGCTGGCGAACGGCGCGCCCGCGCTGACCTCGACGCCGCCGGTGCCGGGCCGGACGTAGTAGTTGACCGGGGTGAAGGCGACCGGAGCGAACCAGGCGTTCGTCACCAGGTACTCCTGCATCTGCCGGTCCAGTTCGGCGCGTTCGGCGGGCTTCGCCGCGGCGGCCCTGTCGAACAGGTCGGTGAGTTCGGGCGCGGTGGAGCCGAAGCCGTTGAAGACCTTCGAGCCGGGCATGAACAGGTCCAGGCCCTCCAGGTACATCGGCTCCTCGGTGAACCCGCCGGAGACCGCCGGGTACTTGTGGTTGGTCTGGTTCTCCACGAAGGAGGTGATGCTGGTGACCGCGGTGACCTTCACCTTGATGCCGACCTTCGAGAGCTGGCCGGCGATCGCCTCGGCCATCGTGTCGAATCCGACGAACGTGGCCGCCAGGACCGGCAGTTCGAAGCCGTTCGGGTAACCGGCCTCCTTGAGCAGCTGCCTGGCCTTGGCGGGGTCGTAGGCGTAGTGGTCGGCGAGGTCCGCCGAGTAGCCGTCGCCGCCTTTGATCACGGTCTGCACGGTCGGCGTGCCGCCGGAGCCGAGCAGTGCCTTGGTGACGGCGTCACGGTCGATGGCGTAGTTGACCGCCTGGCGCACCCTGACGTCACCGAGCGGCTTGGACACCTCTCCGCCGCGGTCGATCAGGCTGAGGCCTTGGAGGATCACCGGCAGGCCCACGGTGCTCATACCGGCGGACTTCGCGGAGGCGGCGGAGGTGTAGTCGCCCTTGTAGACGTCGATCTGGCCGGTCTTCATGGCGTTGACCGCAGTCTGGCCGTTCTGCACGATCCGGATCACGATCTTCTTGTAGTGCTGCTTGGACTTGTCGTAGTAGCCCGGGTTGGCGGTGTAGGCGTAGTGGTCGCCCGCCACGCTGTCGGAGGGCGAGTAGACGTAGGGGCCGGCTCCCTGACTGGCCTCGGCCGGCGTCAGGTGGGCCGGGTCGGCCAGGCCCTTGGGGCTGATGATCTGGCCGATGCCGTAGGACTGGGTCAGCAGGGTCGGCAGGATCGGGTTCGCCTCGGCCAGCCTGATGGTCAGTCCGAGGTCGCCCGAGGTCTCGATCGTCGCGTCCGTGAGGTAGTGGGCCTGGTTGCCCTGCGCCTTCCTCGCGTACTCCAGCGACGCCTTCACCGCGTCGGCGGTCACGGGCGTGCCGTCGGCGAACCTGACGCCGGAGCGGAGCGTGATGGACAGCTGCCTGTTGCCGGTGCCGACGTATTTCCAGGACTTGGCGAGCGCCGGCTCCACCTTGCCCTCGGGGGAGAGGTAGAAGAGCGATTCGTACGACAGCATCGTGAAGTCGACGAAGCCGAGGTCGAGGCTGCCCGGGTTGAGCGTGGGCGGGGCCTGCTGCTCGGCGACGGTCAGGGTGTCGCCCGCCACCTTGGTGCCGCCGGTGGAGCCACCACCGGCGGCGGTGCCTCCGCCGCACGCGGCGAGCGTGAGAGTGAGAGCGGTGCAGAGGGCGGCGAGGCCGCCTCCGGCACGGACGGACCGGTGGCCTCTCGGCGCGGTGGATCGGGGTGCGGCATCGTGGGACGTCATTGTCTCTCCTTGCTGTGGCCGGGCGGGCGTGGCCGCGGGCTCGGGGCGGGGCACGGACAGCGGCCGGCCCGCTCCGGTGGTCGGTTCCGGTGGTCGGCTCCGCGCGCCTCGGCGGAGGCGCAACGGCCGTGCAGGCCAGGGGTGTCAGTGGCCTGGAGGCGTGTTCCGGACCTGGACCGCGGGAGCCGCGGGTGCCGGTGGCATCCTGTGGGGCGTACGCCTGCGCCTGTGCTGCGGGAGTGGGCGAGTCGGCCGACGGGCCGAAGGGGGAGTGGTCGCGTCGCGTGGGACCGCCGCGCGGCCACGGCCGGGAGCCGTGTGGGGCGGGCGGTGACTGATGAGCGGCGTCGAACCGGAGGTGCTCCCGCTGCTCGCGAGGGTGGTGCTCAGGGGTACTGCCGCACCGGGGGCTGGCCGGTGGACCGGGACGGGGGCGACCCGGTGCTGCAACCCTGCTGAAACCGTGCGGCGGTGTCTACGGGTCGTACAAGACCAAATGGGTCGGGGAACCGAAAGATAAGCATGCGGGCCGCGTGGTGTACAGCGGTGCTGCCGTGCCGGGCGCGGCCCGCCGGGCCGGAACCGAAGCCGCCTCAGCCCAGGAGACCCTGCAACGAGTCGGCGGTCGCGCGGACCAGATCGGTCCAGCCCAGGAGCGTCTCGCGGGACTCCAGGTAGGTGATGGCCGAGACACTGACGCCGCCGATGACGGCCCCCTTGGCGTCCCGTACCGGCGCGCCGACGCAGTGCACGCCGATCTCGTTCTCCTCCCGGTCGAGGGCGAAGCCCTGTTCGCGTACCCGCGCGAGCTCGGTGCGCAGGGCGCCGGGTTCGGTGATGGTGTGCTCGGTCCGGGCCGGCAGCCCCACCCGGTCCAGCAGCGCGGTGAGTTCGTCGTCGCCCAGGCCGGACAGGATGCACTTGCCGATCGACGTGGCGTGCAGCGGCAGTTGCATGCCCACGCGGGACGCCGTCTGCACCGGCTTGGGGCTGGCGACCTTGATCAGGCAGGTCGCGGCGTCCCCGGTGCGCACCCCGAGGTGCACGGTGGTCCCGACCCGTCTGCCGAGGACCTCCAGTTCGGCGCGCATCACCTGGTCCTCCTCGCAGCCCTGGGTGACCCGGGCGGCAAGGGCCCGCAGCCGGGGGCCGGGGCCGTAGCCGCCGGTGCCGTCCGAGGCGAGGAAGGACGTCGCCACCAGGTTGGTGAGGATGCGGTGCGCGCTGGCCTTGGGTACTCCGGCGGCCGTCGCGACGTCGCCGAGCCGGTGCGGGTAGCCGGGTGCCACGGCGGCTTCCAGCAGGTTGAGCGCCTTGTCCGTGGCGTTCCCCGCGAGCGAGCTGCGGCCTCCGCGACCGCTCGCCCGTGGGTCCTGCGGAGTTTCGATCCCGGCCATTGACAGGCTCCCGTCGCACGGTTTCACTGATGGACGTTCCACTAGAGGATACGCCATTCCACGTAACGGAACATCGCCCCGGAGTGGCGAGGCCGGAGGGCTGCCGGCGCTCGCCCCGGAGGATTCCGGGCTTCTCTGCGAGACCCACTGAGAGGACAGCACACCGTGGCTGAGAAGGTCCACCAGGTACGCACCACCCCGGAACAGATGGCAGAGATCGAACAGCAGTGGATCGACGAGGTCCGCGAGGACCAGGAGCTCACCGCCTTCGGTCTCTACCCCCAGCCCTCGCGCGGCAGCGTGGACGCCCGGGGCAGCTACCAGCTCTACCTTCCCCCGCAGTACGAGACGGCCCCGGAACAGCGCTTCCCCGTCGTCTACTGGCTGCACGGCGGGTTCGGCAACGCCCGTCAGGGTTCGGCGATGATCGCGCGGATCGACAAGGCCATCCGGAACGAGGTCATGCCGCCGACGATCGTCGTGGTCCCGCAGATCCTGCCGATCGGCTGGTACGTCGACTCCAAGGACGGCGCCCGCCCGCTCGCCCAGATCACCGCGTTCGACCTGGTCCAGCACATGGACGCCACCTACCGCACGATCCCCGAGGCCGCCGCCCGCACCGTCGAGGGCTTCTCCATGGGCGGGTTCGGCGCCCTGCACCTCGGCCTGAAGTACCCGAAGGTCTTCGGCAAGGTGTCCGCGGTCGCCCCGGCGATCCTGCGCGACCTCAAGGACGAGCCCGAGGACCGGGTCAACAACACGTACTTCGGCGACCAGGAGTACTACGACCTCTGCCACCCCTGGAGCCTGGTCCTCGCCAACGCCCCCGAACTCCGCCGCACCAGCCAGGTCCGGCTGCTCTCCGGCCGGCTGGACACCCGCCTCGCGCCGACCATCCGCGACCTGGACGTCCGCTTCACCGAACTCGACGTCCCGCACGACTTCTTCGAGTTCCCCGACGCCGACCACGAGTACGCCGACATCATGGACGGCTACGGCGACAAGTACTACGCCTGGTGGCGCACCGCCTGACGGCACGGCACGGCACGGCACCGTGCACGGCGTGGGAGGCCGGTCCGGTTCCCGCGGCCCGACCACGGCAGGGGAGCCGGGTCCGCCGCCGGGCACCCGCATCCGCATCCGCGTCCCGGCCGACTGAGCGCGGAACGACGTACCGCTGCTCCCGGGCGACGACCGCGGCGTGAGCGGAGGGGGCGGAGGGGGCGGCCGGGGCCGAGCCGGTCGTCGGGGAGTACGCCCGCGAGGCGGCCGGTCGCCACGGGGCGTCGCGGCGGAACTCCCGACGCAATCCTGGCGACAGCCGACGCCGCCGCCGCGAGCGCGCAGCGCACCGTTCCCCGCGCCGGCCCGGCCGCGCACCCGGCGCCCAGGGACTTCCACAGTCCCGAGGCCCCTGCCGCTGGACTCCCCGCATGCGCTGGACCGGCCGCGGACCGAGGGGACCGGCCTCCCTCGGCGCGCCCGGCCCTGTACCCGGGCCGACTTCGCGGCGACCGATCCCGGCGGCCCGGATCCGCCCGCCCGGCCCGCGACCCGTACCCACCGGCGCCGGGTGTCCGTGCGGCCGGGCCGCCACCGCCGACACCCCCCTCGTGCGGACCACCACCTCGTGACCCCCACCCCTTCGTTTCCCGTGTCGAAAGGCAGCAAGACCGTGCGTCTGACCCCCCTGACCAGCCTCACCCCCGAGCAGACCGAGCTCCTCGAAACCATCGTCGGACCCGGAGGCGAAGAACCCCCGCCGCCCTTCCTCGTCTGGGCGCGCAACATGGAACTCGCCCACTGGGTCGAGAACCTCGGCCGCTACTGCCGTAACGAGTCGCGTTTCCCGCAGCGGTTGCGTGAGCTGAGCGTGCTGATCGCGGGCCGCCACTTCGACAGCCAGTCCGCCTGGAACGCCCACATCCAGCAGGCGGTCGCGGAGGGCGTCCCGGCCGAGTGTCTGGAACGGCTGGCGCGCGGCGAGGACCCGCGGTTCAAGGCCGAGGACGAGCGCGTCTTCCACGCCTTCGCCCACGAGATGCTCTACGACCACTTCGTCAGCGACGAGACCTACGCGCGGGCGCTGGCGCTCTTCGGGGAGGAGGGGGTGCTGGACCTGATCGGCTGCATCGGCAGCTTCTCCATGTCCGCGATGATGCTCAACGTCTTCCAGGTCCCGCTGCGCCCGCATCTGCCCCGCCCGTTCGCCGACGTGGACGGCTTCCGCAAGGTCACCGGGGGCGAGGCCTGATGCGTTCGCCGCTCCAACTGCTGGACGGACTGCTCGCCGGACCGCTCGACGCGGAGGGCACGGAGAGCGTGGCCCACCGCCTGGTCCTCGGCGGCCCGTTCGGCGCCGAGCCGGCCGACGTCTCCGCCGCGCGTCTCGCGCACTTCGCCGACGCCGGCGGGCTGCTGGTCGAGACCTCGCACAGCTACGCCAGGGGACAGGCCGAGGGGGCGATCGGCCCCTGGCTGCGCGGAAACCCCGGCACGCTCGGCGTGGCGACCAAGGTCGGCCACGACGTCACCGGCGCGGACATCCCCCTCACCCGGGACACCGTCCACGACCATGTACGGGCCGCACTGCGCAGTCTCGGCGTGGAGACCATCGACGTCCTCCTCTACCACTGCGACGACCTCGACCGGCCCGTCGCCGAACTCGCCGAGACCCTGGTGAGCCTCGTCGAGGCCGGATACGTCCGACGCGTCGGCGCCTCCAACTGGCAGGCGCGGCGCCTCTCCGAGCTGGCGACCGAACTGGCCGGGCGCGGCCACACACCGGTGGCCAGCTACCAGTTCTGCCTCGCCGAACCCGACCCGGCCCTGCTCGGCGGCAGCCTGCACGCGGACACCGCCGTCCTCGACGTGGTCCGCGCACACCGGCTGCCGCTGTTGGCCTGGTCCGCGCAGGCCCGCGGCTACTTCGCGCGCACCGAGCCGCGAGAGGTCGACGGCAGGCCGGACCCGTTCGACACCGAGGACAACCGTGCCCGACGGCAGCGCTGCCGTGAGCTCGCCGGGCAACTGGGCACCCGGCCCGAGACGGTGGCCCTGGCCTGGTCCCTCCGGCAGGCGCGGGTGTGGCCGTCCGTCGGCCCGAGGACCACGGAGCAGATCGACCGCTCGCTGACGGCCCGCCGGGTCCGTCTGACCGACGACCAGGTCCGCTGGCTGCGGCACGGCCGGTGACACCCGCCGCCCGCCGGACGGACTCCCCGCACGTCGGCCGCCGCATCTCCCCGAGGGCGGCGGTCTGCGTGGTGTCCGTCGCCGCCAACTTCATGGCGATCATGGACACCACGACCGTCAATGTGGCCCTTCCGGCTCTGGGCCGCGACTTCGCCGTGGACAGTTCCGGTCTGAGCTCGGTGAACGTGGGCTACCTCGCGGCCATGGCGGTCTGCATCCCGGTCTCCGGCTGGCTCACGCACCGCTGCGGCACCCGGCGCACCGCACTGGCCGCACTGCTGCTGTTCACTCTCGCCTCGGGCCTGTGCGCCACGGCCGGCTCCCTCGGGACGCTCACCGGCTACCGCGTGCTGCAGGGTGTCGGCGGCGGCCTGCTCGGCCCTGTGGGCATGACGATGATGCTGCGCGCCTTCCCCGTCGCCGAGCGGCTGCGCGTCCAGCGGTACGTCATGCTGCCGACCGCCGTCGCCCCGGCCATGGGCCCGGTGCTGGGCGGCTGGCTGGTGGACACCGCCTCCTGGCACTGGGTCTTCCTCGTCAACGTCCCCGTCGGCGTGCTCGCCCTGCTCTTCGGCCTGCGGGCCCTGCCCGACTTCCCCGGCCCCGGCGCGCCGCGCTTCGACCTCCTCGGCTTCCTGCTCACCGGCGGCGGCCTCGCTGCGCTCCTGTACGCCCTGACCAGGGCCCCGGACCGGGGCTGGGGCAGCGCGTACGTCCTCGTCCCGCTGGTGGCCGGTGCCGTCCTGCTGGCGCTGGCGACGCCGTGGCACCTCCGTACCCGCCACCCCATGATCGACCTGCGGATCCTCCACGACCAGCTCTTCCGCACCACCCAGCTGTCCCTGCTCCCGATGGGCGCCGCCTTCCTGGGCGTCCTCTACCTCTACCCGCAGTTCCTGCAGAACGGCCTCGGCTACGACGCCCTCCACTCCGGCCTCGCCACCTTTCCCGAGGCCCTCGGCATGCTGACGGCCGCCCAGCTGGCCCCTCTGCTGCACGACCGGGTCGGCCCGAGCCGTCTCATGGCGGCCGGCGGCACCGCGGCCACGGGCGTCATCGTCTTCCTGGCGGCCGAGGCGGGCACCCTGCCGTCCGCCGTGCTCTACCCGTCCATGTACCTGCTCGGCTGCTCGGTGGGGCTCCTGTTCGCCAACGGCCAGAACGCGGCCTTCGTCACCGTGCCCGCCGCCCGCACCGCCGACGCCACGACGCTCCTCACCATGCAGCGGCAGCTCGCCGGAGCCTGCGGGGTGGCCCTGGCCGCCACCCTGGCCGACGGCGGCTTCCGCACCGGGCTCCTCGCCATGGCGGCGGTCAGCGGGTGCGCGGCGCTCCTCGCCCTGCGGGTCAGCGACCGGCGGGTCCGGGACGGCTGTCGCGCCGACGCCGCCCGCGACGCACCGGAGGAGTCGGTGCAGCCGGGCCGCACGGCGGAGCCGTGACGGCGGACCGTTTACGGGGCGTCCCGGTGACCGGGCGCGCGTTACCCGATTCATCCTGCCGGGTCAAGTCACGATCCCTCGGAACGTGACCGTGCGAGGTCCGTCGGGCCTACTTGAAGTGCGGGCCTCACCGGAAAAGAAATCCGGAACACACATGAGGCAGAACGGTGGGACTCGAATTCGCACCGGAATTTCAGGGGCCGACAGAAAGCCCCGTGTATCGACAGGAGAGAATCCATGAACCGTGTTTTCCGTACCAGCGGCAAGAACAGTTCCGGGCGTCGGCGCTTCGGTCTGGCGGCGCTCGCGGCCTCGGCCGCGGTGGTCGTCGGCGGAGTGGTCCTGCCGGCGTCCGCCGCCATGGCCGCACCGATGCCCGCCGCGCCTGTCGTGAGCTTTGTCCACGGTGGCGGCGCCGGCGGTGACGGAGGTGCCGGAGGCGGCGGCCTCATCGGCGGCGGCGGGGGCTCCGGCGGCTCCGGCGGCGGCAGCGTCCTGGGCGTCGGCGGCGACGGAGGCCGGGGCGGCAACGGCGGCAACGGCATTCTGTCCGGCGGCGGTGGGGGCGGCGGGGGCGGGGGTGGCGACGGTGTCGTAGGCGGCAACGGAGGCTCCGGCGGCGACGGCGGGACCGGCCTGTTCGGCGGCAGCGCGGGCTCCGGCGGCTCCGGTGGCTCGGGAATCCTCAAGGGCGGCAACGGAGGCAAGGGCGGCAACGGAGGCTTCGGGGTCTTCCAGGGCGGCTCCGGCGGCAAGGGCGGCGCGGGCGGGCTCGGCCTCCTCTTCGGCGGCCTGGGCGGTGCCGGTGGCGCCGGCGGCGGCAGCCTCTTCTGACCGTCCCGCCCGGTGGGGGCGGAGACCGAACGGCCTCCGCCCCCACCGCCACCCGCCCCCAGATCCGATCAAGAAATACGGAGAACCCTCATGTCCACAACTCGCTGGCAGCGTCCGTTCGTCCTGGCGGTGGCCTCGGTGGCCCTCGCGGCCGGCACCGCGTGCGCGGCCCAGGCGGCGCCCGGTGTCGCACCGGGCACCGGCCGCACGGCACCGGTCGCCTCGTCCCACTGCGGCCAGGGCGGGGAAGGCGGCAAGGGCGGTGCGCCCGGCCGGCCGGGGGAGCCCGGCAAGCCCGGCAGCCCCGGCTGCCTCACGTTCGGCGACCTGCCCGACAAGCCGAAGTCGGATCTCACCGGCCTGGACAGGGCACGGATCGTCCTGACCGTGGAGACCGGGAAGGCGAAGAAGGCCGACGTCATCAAGAAGTACAAGATCTCCGAGAAGGAGTTCGACACCTGGGACCGGCAGTTCCGGGACGGGGACTGGGCCGCGCTGCTGGGTCTGGATTCGCTCTTCGGCTCCTGAATGAATTCCCCGGCGCCCCGGCCCGGTGCGGGCCGGGGCGTTCTGGCCTGTTCCACGGCGGAAGCCGCTGTACGGAAAACAATTCTCCTGGAAATGAGGAATGCCATGCGTATGCGTTCTTGGAAGGCCCGCCTCGGACTCACGGCTTCGGCCGCCCTGGCCGCCGGTGTCGCGGTCGGCGTGCTGGCACCGGCCGCGTCGGCGGCACCGGCACCGCAGAGCCTCACGGCTGCCACGGCCGCGCGGCAGCTTCCCGCCGACAGCACCGGGCCGGGCGCCGGTCACGTCCGGTTCGGCACGGTCAGCGCGGGCAACGGCAGCGTGCGGATCGGCGACCGCGTCTGCGCGGGCAACTGCAACGGCACCGTCAACGGGGGCGACAGCGGCCAGGGCGGGGGGATCTGCGCCGGACTGTGCAACGGCAGCGCCAACGGCGCCGCCGGCACGGCAGGCGCCCCCGGACGCCAGGGCGGCACCGGAGGCACGGGCGGGATCTGCGCCGGGATCTGCGGCGGCAGCGCCAACGGCGGTACGGGCGGCACGGGCGGAGTCGCGGTGGGCGCAGGCGACGGCGGCCGGGGCGGCACGGGCGGCACCGGCGGGATCTGCCTGGGACTGGGCTGCGCGACCGGCGGCCGAGGTGGCACGGGTGGCGATGGTGGCACCGGTTGACCGCCGAGGACGAGATGAACGATTCGCGGCCGGCTCTTCAACTGACCCGCGGTTCAGCGGAGTCGGCCTCACCAACTGACCCGCCGTTCAGCAACCGGCCATGGTTCGGCGAAGCCGGGTACAGATTGCGTCATAGTCCGAGCCGGAACTTGAATTGGTCTGGACAACCCTGTCACTCTCCTCGCGTGTGGATCCGCCTCTTCCGCCTGAGAGCTCGTCTACTCCGCATCCTGGTCCCCGCGGCGATCGGCGTCTCGGCCGTCGTCGGAGCCGGGGTCATCGCCGTCGGCCGGCCCGCCGCGGCCATGGGCGCACCCGCCGCGGACCGCTACGTGGACATCGCCTCGGTCCCGCGGACCGTACCGCCCGTCATCGGAGCGGACGCCGCCACCGGCACCTACACGGAGGACTGCGGCCGCAACCTCGACGCCCACCGCAACGCCGACAACCTCGTGGCCTCGCCGGGTGTCACGGGCTCGGCCCACCACATCCACGACTACGTGGGCAACGTGTCGACCAACGCCATGTCCAGCAACGCCGAACTGGCCGCGGCCCGCACCACCTGCCTCAACGGCGACCGTTCCACGTACTACTGGCCCGTGCTGCGCCGGCTGGACCGCACGGGCACCGACCTGCACGCGGTCGGCGGCGGCCCGGACGGCAACACGGGCCGGATCCTGACGCCGTCCTCGGTCGTGATCGAGTACCGGGGCAACCCGGTGAGCAAGGTCGTCGCCATGCCCCGGTTCCTGCGTCTGGTCACCGGCGACCCGGTCGCGCTCTCCACGGGCGGCGCCAACGTCCGTGCGCAATGGGGTTGTTCGGGCTACCAAGGCCGCTTCACCACCAGGTACGCGGTGTGTCCCGAGGGCAGCGGACCGACCCGCACCCTGGACTTCCCCAGCTGCTGGGACGGCCTGTCCACCGACAGCCCCGACCACCGTACCCACGCCGTGTTCCCGACGGCCGACGGAGTCTGCCCGCACGCCACCTTCGCCGTCCCGCAGTTGCGCATCACGCTCACCTATGCGGTGCCGGCCGGCGTCCGCTACGCCGTCGACTCCTTCCCGGAGGAGAAACGCGACCCGAGCACCGACCACGGCATGTTCATCGACGTCATGACCGACCCTCAGATGGCCACGCTGGTCGACTGCCTCAACCAGGGCAGGCACTGCCGGGCGGCATGACCCGCGCCGGCGAGGTCCGTGGAGAAAGTCCGCACCGGATCGAACCGGCCCCGGTCACCATCCGTTTATGACGCGTCAGCCCAGGAGAGGACGGGAGAAAATGGATGGCGGCGCTGTGGTCCCGCGCACGGGGCAAGCAGAGAACGAGCGACGAGGTACTCATCCGGTCCTTGTACGAGGAGCACGGCAGAGCCCTTCTCGCCTACGCCCAGCGGCTCACGAACGACCACGCCGCCGCTGAGGACGTGGTCCAGGAGACCCTGATCCGCGCCTGGAAGAACCAGGAGTCACTGCTCAACGGCAAGGGCTCGGTGCGCGGCTGGCTGCTGACGGTGGCCCGGAACATCATCACCGACCGGTACCGCGCCAAGGCCGTGCGGCCGACCGAGGTCGCCGAGTCGGTGGCCACCACCCCGGTGGCGAAGGACCACGCGGACGGCGTGGTGGACTCGATGCTCGTGATGGAGGCCCTCGACCGGCTCTCCCCGGACCACCGGGACGTGCTCAACGAGATCTACTTCCAGGGCCGCAGCGTCGCCGAGGCCGCCGAGTCTCTCGGAATACCTCCCGGCACCGTCAAGTCCCGATCACACTATGCCCTGAGACAACTGAGGGACCTGTACAAGGAACAGCCCACGACAGCCAAGCTCGTCGCGCTGAAGGAGGTGGCGGCATGAGCACCAAGGAACACGAGAGCGCGCTGCTCGGCGCCTATGTCCTCGGCACACTCGACGAGCAGGAGATGCGTGCCGTCGACGAGCACGTCGAATCGTGCGACCGATGCCGCGAAGAACTGGACGGATTGCGTGAGATGGAGTCGGCACTCGGCGAAGTGCCGCCCGAGGCGTTCCTCGACGGTCCGCCGGAGGGCGGGGACCTGCTGCTCCAGCGCACGCTGCGGCAGGCACGCAGCGAACGCGACGGCGAGGTCCGCAGGCGTGGCGCCGTCCTGGCCGCGGTGGCCGCGGTCGCGGCGGCGGCCGTCCTCGGTGGCGGGGTACTGATCGGCAAGAGCATGGGCGGTACCGCCGACGAGGTCGCGGATCCCCCGCAGTCCTCGGTCTCGGCACCTGCCACCCTCCCCCCGGCCGGCACCAGGGTCGCCTCCGGCACCAGCACCGCCACCGGCAGCCGGATGACGCTCCGGGTGACCCCGGCCGCCTCCTGGGTCAGGGTGAACGCCTCGGTGGCCGGCATCCCGGTGGGCGAGCACTGCCGCCTCGTCGTGGTGAGCAAGGACGGCCACCGGGAGATCGCGGGCAGCTGGGTCGTCGCCGACAAGGACAAGGGCGCCAACCTCGACGGGTCGGCGGACATCGCGATCGACGACGTGGCGAAGATCCTGGTCGAGAACGAGCGGGGCACGGAGTACGTGTCCCTGAAGGTCTGACCCCGCACCCTTCCGGCATCACCCGACCACCGGGCGGTACGGCCGCGCGCCCGCCTCGCGCGGCCGTTCCGCCCGCTGCCTTTCGCCGCGGCTCCTCCCGGGCGAACGGGGACCTGGTCAACGGACCTGCGCCGTCGGCGCCAGGACCCCGCGCTCCCGCACGGCGAACGCCAGCGCGAGGTCGGCCGCTCGCCCCACCCCGTCGCCCTCGGCGCGCACCGCCCGCCCGAGGTCCCGCGCCGCGTCCACCACCCGGCGTTCCCCCACCCGCTCCAGCGCGACCCGCACCCCGGCCGCGTCCAGGCCGTGCCGCGGCAGATGCAGCCCCACACCCCGCCGCCGCACCAACTCGCCCCACATCGGCTGGTCGAGCGTCCCGGACAGCACGAGCGAGGGCACCCCGGCCCGGACCACGGACCCGGTGGTCCCGGAGCCGCCGTGGTGCACGGCGAGACGGCAGCGGGGGAGCAGCGCGGTGAGGTCCGCGCTCTCCAGCAGCCGGACTCGCGACCGGTCACCGACCGCGTCGGCGGGCAGCACGGCCCAGCCCGCGGTCACCTCCGCGCGCAGCCCCAGCTCCCCGGTGGCCCGCTCGATCATGGCCAGAACGGCCGCGGGATCGGCCGGCGGCGTGCTCCCGAAGCCGAAGTAGACGGGGGGCTCCCCGGCGTCCAGCCAGCTCTCCAGCCCGGCGTCCAGGCCGTGTTCGGCCACCGCCGCCCGGTCCTCGCCGGTCAGTTCCAGCCACCCCGCGAACGGCCGGTACGCGGGCCACTCGATGCCCGGCGCCAGCAGCCTGCTGTAGCCCTGGATCTCCAGCGCGTCCAGCATCCGGGCGCGCTGCGGGGTGGAGAGGTCCGTGGGAGCCAGTCCGAAGGCCTCGCGGAGCCTGTTGACGCCCTCGCGGCGCGACTGCCAGGAGGCGTGTTCGTAGACGAGGTGCGTCTTGCGGTTGGCGCCGGGTCCGGTGCCCGCGCGGCTGGTCACGAACGGGTTGGGCACCGCGTCGTTGGCCCGCACCGGGAACAGGTGCAACAGGGCCAGCGGCAGCCTGCGGGCCTCGGCGATCAGCACCGCGGCGTCCTCGGTCAGCGAGCCGGAGACGATGAGGTCGGCGCCTTCGCAGGCTCGGTACAGGGTGCGCGCGATGTCGGCGGTGTGCGCAGCCATCACCGTGCGCAGCCCGGCGAGGAACTCCGCCCCGTCGCCGGAGGTGGCCCAGCTGCGTTCCGGTGCCGGGGCGGACAGGAACTCCCGCCAGTCCACGGGCAGTTCCACCAGGTGCAGGCCGGCGGAGCGCACCATGCCGGCGAGCCCGGCCGGGACCGCCAGCACGGGCGTGTGCCCGCGTCGGACGAACTCCCGGCCGAGCGCCACCAGCGGCTGGACGTCGCCTCGGGTGCCGTGGGTCATCAGGACGATACGCAGGGCCTTCATGGTGTGGTCACCTTCCGTGGATTCCCCCCGTCACGGGAGCGCGGCCACAACACGAGGGTCGGCCGGATATGGTTCGGCCCTTCCGCAGTGGGACAGACCACAGCAGCCGGCGGGAACCGGATCCGCACCTGGCGCGTAGGAGTCGTCGCAAACCTCCGTCGGGAAATCGTCACCCGCTGTTTACGCGTGTCAGTTTTACGGCGAAAGATAAGTGATGAGAATTGACGACCGCATCCCTGGATAAACACACGGGAAAGTTTGCGTCGAATGTTCGCCGACTGTGCGGCCAATGTCCGAAATGCCATTAAAAAGCCAGGTCAAAGTGGTGGAAGTGGCGGTTCCGGTCGCCGTTGACAATGGACTGGACCACCCGTACGTTCTTGAGTGTGCAACAACGTCTGGCTGGTCATTCGCCGGCGTGATCGGTCTTTTGGTGTACCCCCTGTTCCCCTGCTGCAGGACGGCCCAATGACGTTCGTCATCGCACGGCAAAATTCACTTCTTTCCGGTCTCCGGGATCTTTACGAAAAAGATCCGCACCGGCTTCTCTTCACCTTTGTCGACGACCATGGCGAGGACGCCGAGACGCTCCGGGCCGCGGAACTCGCCGAAGCGGTCGACGACATCGCCCGCTCCCTCTCCTTATGGGGACTGGTCCCCGGAGACCGGGCCGTGCTGGTCTACCCGCCCTCGCTCGACTTCGTGAAGTCCTTCATGGGCTGCCTCGCGGCCGGCGTACTGCCCGTGCCCGTCTACCCCCCGAACCCCTTCCGGCTCAGCCGGGACCTGGCCGGGTTCACCGCGATCGCCGAGAGCTCCGGGGCCAGGGCCGCCCTCACCAACGGCCTCTTCGACCGCAGCCGCCGAACCGCCTCGGTCGGCCGCCTGCTCGGCCGCTCCGAACAGGTCTGGCCCCGCATCCCCTGGTACCGCACCGACCGCCGCCCCGGCCCCCGCAACCGCGGCGCCTGCGACCCCGACGCCTGGTACCGGCCGGCGGACCCCGGCGACACCGCGTTCCTCCAGTACACCTCCGGCTCCACCGGCACTCCCAAAGGCGTGATGGTCACCCACGGCAACCTCCTCCACGAGATCGCCGCCAACATCGCCGACCTGCGCCTGAACGACGACACCAGGGGCGTGTTCTGGCTCCCCCAGTACCACGACATGGGCCTGGTCAACGTCATCCTCAGCACCGCCGTCGGCAACTCGGCGACACACATCCTGTCGCCGCTCACCTTTCTCCAGCGGCCCTGGCTCTGGCTCGACGTCATGTCCCGGGTCCGCGCCACGATCACCTCGGCGCCGAACTTCGCCTACGAACTCGCGGTCCGCAAGACCTCCCCCGAGATGCGCGCCGGCTGGGACCTCTCCGCCCTGGAGATGGCCGTGACCGCGGCCGAACCGATCCGCACCCGCACCGTCCGCGCCTTCCTCGACGCCTTCGCCGTCAGCGGGATCAGGCCCGACGTCTTCTACGGCGCCTACGGACTGGCCGAGAACACGGCGAGCGTCACCAACCGAGGCCAGGGCGTACTGCGGCTCGACAAACAGGCCCTCGCCGAGGGTGACGTCGTCCCCGCCGAGGAGAGTCCGCACGCCCCGGGGCGGACCGCCGAGTACTACGGCTGTGGCTTCTCCGGCAAACCGGGGGACCGGATCCGGATCGTCGACCCGGAGACCCGCGCCCCCTGCCCGCCCGCGCGGGTCGGCGAGATCTGGGTACGGTCCTCGACCACGGCCGCCGGTTACTGGAGCCGGCCGGAGGCGACCCGCGAGACCTTCCACGCCACCGTCACCGGCGACGACGACCCGACCCGGTACCTGCGCACCGGCGACCTCGGCTTCCTGCACGAGGGCCAGCTGTTCGTCACCGGCCGGATCAAGGACCTCATCATCGTCCGGGGCCGCAACGTCCACCCCTCCGACATCGAGGACAGCGTCCGGGAGTGCCACGAGGACGTACGGCCCGGCGGCGTCGTGGCCTTCTCCCTCGCACCGGACGAGACCTTCCCCGGTGACGTCCCCGGCGACGGCGTCGCCGAACGCCTCGTGGTCCTCGCCGAGACCGGCCGCAAGCGGGTCGACGCGGACCTCGCCGCCGAGATCTGCGCCACCGTCCGCAAGTTCGTGTACGCCGACCATCAACTCGACTGCCACACCGTCGTACTGGGCCGCCCCGGCCTGGTCCGCAAGACCACCAGCGGCAAGGTACGCCGCCGGGCGTGCAAGGCGGCCCTGCTGAGCGGCGAGACCGACCGCGAGACCGGCACCCTCCTGGTCTCGGTCCAGCAGGCAGCCACCCCCGGCAGGCCCCCCGGGGACATCTCGTGAACCCCCACGGCCCGGTCTTCGCGACCGGCCCCCACGACCCGCGCCTGTACGACGTCGACGACGACTTCCGGCGCGTCCTGATCGACCTGTCCGCGCTCACCGTGGCCTCCGCCGGCCGCCGCGACCGCTTCTTCCACGCCACGTCGACCGCGGCCCGCGGCACCCTCACCGTGCTCGACGCCCCCCTGCTGCCCGCCCACGGCTTCCTCCGCCCCGGCCGCCGCTTCCCGGTGCTCGCCCGCTACAGCAACTCCGTCGGCACCGACGACATCAAGCCCACCGTCCGCGGCCTCACCCTCCGCCTCCTGGCGGACGCCACCGGCGACACCGGACTCCTCGACCTCACCCTCAACACCGGCCCCACCTTCTTCGCCTCCACCGCCGAGATCTTCCGCCGCACCTTCGGCACCCCCGAGGAACGCGCCGCCGTCATCGGCGAGCGGCCCGAGATCCGCTCGACCATCTGGAACAACATCCGGACAGCCGGCTCCTACGCCACCTACGACTTCTACTCCCAGGTGCCCCAGGGCTTCGTCACCGCGGACGGCCGCCACCGGCTCATCCGCTTCCGGGTGTTCCCCGTCCAGGAGCCCCTGGTACGGGGTGACTTCGACCACGACGGCCTGTGGTGGCCGCCGGACGCCCCGAACGAGATCCCCCGCCCGGCCGGCGACACCCGCGAACCCGCCCTCCTCCGCGCGGAGTTACAGACCCGCCTGCGCACCACCGGCGTCCGCAACACGCTCCAGGCCCAGCTCCACCCCCTGGACGGCGACCCCGGCACCACGGAGACCGCCCTCGACCCGGCCCGCGCCTGGCCCGAGAACCGCTGCCCCTGGTTCGACCTCGCCGAACTGCGTCTGGACGCCCCCGCCGACCCCGAGACCGCCGACCGGACCGCCTACGACCCCGCCCTGGCCCCGCCCGACCTGGGCATCGCCCTCGCCCGCTCCCCGTACACCACCGCCTCCCTGAACCACCTGCGCGCGCTGGTCTACCGGGCCGCCTCCCACGCCCGCCGCGGCGAACCGCAACCACCCGAACTGGCACGGCTGCTGAGGCCCGTCCGGCCGAACCCGGCAGGCCCCCGCAGGGTCGTGGTGGTGGGCGCAGGCCCGAGCGGCCTGACCGTCGCCCGCGAACTGGAGCGGGCCGGACACCGAGTCACCGTCCTGGAGGCCGCCGAAGCCGTGGCCGGAAAGTGCGAGAGCGCGGAGATCGACGGCCATGCCTACGACCTCGGCGGCCACATCTGCACCAACCAGTACGAGCGGGTCGCCGAACTCGTCACCGAACTCGGCGTGGCCACCGAACCGACCACGCCCTACCGGATCCTCGACGCCGAGCGCGGCACGACCACCCCGCAGGACACCTCCTTCTTCCGCAGGGACACCGTCCGCCGCTACCGGGCGCTGCGCGCCCGCGAGTTCCCCCGCATCGGCGAGCCCGGCCTCGCGCACTCCGCGAAGGCCCTCGCCGCCCCCGTGCGGGAATGGCTCGCCGAACACGGCCTGGAAGCCATGGCCGCGTCCTTCGGCACCGGCTGCACGGCGGCCGGCTACGGCTACCTCGACGACGACCTGCCCGCGCTCTACTTCGTCAAGTACGCCGAGATGACCGGGCTGCTCGGCAGCAAGCCCGAACTCCTCGGCCACCCGGGCGCGTTCACCGTCAAGGGCGGCTTCGCCACCCTGTGGCGCCGGGCCGCCGAGGAACTGCGGGACCTGCGACTCGGGGCGCGCGTCGAGTCCGTCGAACGGCACCCGGGCGGCGTACGGGTACGCACGGCAACGGAGTCGGTCGAGGCGGACGACCTGGTGCTCACCGTCTCCCTGGACCGCGCGCTGCCGTGGCTGGACGCCACCGACGAGGAGCGCGCGCTCGCCGCCCGGATCCGGGACCGCGCCTACCACACCACCGTCGCCACCGCCTCCGGCCTGCCCGGCGCCGCCTTCCACTTCCTGAAGCAGCACAACGACAGCCCGACCGCCACCGGCCACTGCGTCGCCTACCACCACCGCTACGAGGACAGCGACATCCGCACCTTCTACTCCTACGGCCGTCCCGACGACGTCGCCGCACTCCTGCGCGAGGACGTCGAGGCCCTCGGCGGCCGTCTGGAGGAGGTGCACCTGCGGCGTGCGTGGGCGTTCTTGCCGTACTTCGGCACCGACGACCTGCGCGACGGCGCCCTGGACCGCCTGGAAGCGTTGCAGGGCCGCCACCACACCTACTACGCGGGCAGCCTGCCCTCCTTCGAACTGGTCGAGTGCGTGGTCGCCCAGGCCCATGAGCTGGCCCGCCGGCACTTCGCGGCCCCGGCCCGCACCCCGACCGCCCCCGACCGGACGGCGACCGCCGCCGAGCCGGGCGCCGGACTGTCCGTGACCGCCGTACGCGACTGGCTGGTCACCCACATCGCAGCCGAACTCCGCCTGCCCGCAACCGAGGTGGACACCAGTCGGCCACTGGAGGAGTACGCCCTGGAATCGCCGTCCGTGGCGGCGCTCCAGGCCCGGCTCTCCGACCGGCTGGGCTACCGCATACCGCACACCCTCTTCCTGGAGGTGCCCACCATCGACGCCGCGGCCCGATTCCTCGCGGAACCCGAACCCGACACGGCGGACGACGACCCGCCCGCCACCCGTCTCGTCCCCCTCAACTCCCCCCGCCCCTTCTTCTGCGCCGGCGGACTCGGCGGCTCCGCCCTGTACCTGACCGCGCTGGCCCGCGCACTCGGCGACGGCCGCCCGTGCCACGCCTTCGAGATACCCGGCCTCGACGGCAGGGAGGAACCCCTCGACGACCTCGAGACACTCGCCTCCCTCTTCGCCGACGCGATCCAGCGCGTCCAGCCGCACGGCCCCTACCTCCTCGGCGGGCACTCCTTCGGCGGAACGGTCGCCTACGAGGCGGCCCGGCTGCTGCGCGAACGCCGCGAGCCGGTCCACCGCGTCGTCCTCTACGACACCTACGTCCCGCTGCCCGGCCGGGGCGCCCCCGCCGACGACGACCTGCGAGCCGTGGAAGAACTCCTCGCCCTCCGCCACATGGTCTGCCTCGCCCTGGACGCCTGTAGCTGCGGAGTCGACCGGTCCCGGCCCCTGACCGACCAGGGCGCACGGATCGCCCGGGCCCTCGGCGCCCGCGACCCGGAGACGTACGAGGCGCACCTCGTCAACCTGGTCGCCACCTACCAGGCGGGCCTGCGCGCCTTCGCCCTCTACGAGCCGGGCCCCTCGGACCTCTCGGTGCTGCTGGTGAAACCGGAGGCCGGATTCGCCCCGCTGGCCCGGGAGGACCACCGCGTCCCGATGCACTTCGAGACACCGAACGGCTGGGACACCGTCGAACTCGGCGACCTGACCGTCGTCCCGGTCACCGGCAACCACTTCACCCTCTTCATGCGCCCGCACCTGACGGCCGTCGCCGAAGCCACCCGGAACGGTCTGAGGCGGGCCGGATGAACACGGGACAGCGGACCGATGCCGCCCGCCACTACGACCCGGCCGACCCCGCCGTCCAGGCCGACCCGTACCCGCTCTACCGCGCCCTGCGCGAGACCGATCCCCTGCACTGGAACCCCCCGGGCTTCTGGTTCCTCACCCGCCACCGGGACGTGCACGCACTGCTGCGCGACCCCCGGCTCGGGGCGGACAACGGCAGCGGCGGCGCGGCGCAGGAGAGCGCCAGGACAGGCGGGACGCAGCCCGAGCGGATGGCCGGCGGCGACACACCCTCCATGATCCTCATGGACCCGCCCGGCCACACCAGGCTGCGCGCACTCGTCAACAAGGCGTTCACCCCGCGCTCCATCGCCCACCTGCACGAGCGGATCCAGCGGATCACCGACCGGCTGCTCGACCGCTGGCCACCGGGGGAGGAGGGCGACTTCGTCGCGGACTTCGCCTATCCGCTGCCCCTGGAGGTCATCTGCGAGATGCTCGGCGTGCCCGAGGCCGACCGGGACGACGTCCGGGACTGGTCCGAGGACATGGCCCACCTCGTCGACCCCGTCGTCACCCCGCAGACGGTGGCGCGGGGACTGCGCGGGCGGCGGCGGCTCGTCGAGTACTTCGGCCACCTGGCCGCCGAGCGCCGCCGCGCCCCGGGCGACGACATCCTCAGCGGGCTGATCCGCGCCGAGACCGAGGGCGACCGGCTCACCTCCGACGAACTGCTCTCCACCGCCGCCCTGCTGGTGGTCGCCGGACACGAGACCACCGCCAACCTGATCGCCAACGGGATGCTCGCCCTGCTGCGCCACCCCGGCCAGCTGGAGCTGCTGCGGTCCTCCTCCGGACCGGGCCTGATGCCCTCGGCGGTCGAGGAGATGCTGCGCTACGACGGCCCCGCCCAGGCCGTGGGCCGGCGCGCGCTGACCGACCTGGAGCTGCACGGCGTACCGGTGCCGCGCGGCAGCCGCCTGGTGCTGAGCCTGGGCGCGGCGAACCGGGACCCGGACAGGTTCCCCGACCCGGACCGGTTCGACGTCACGCGCCCGGACAACCGGCATCTGGCACTGAGCGGCGGCGCGCACTTCTGCGTCGGCGCACCGCTCGCCCGCATGGAGGCGACCGTCGCCTTCACCGCCCTGCTGCGCCGGCACCGGCGCCCCGAACTCGCCGCCGAGCCCCGCTGGCGCCGGCGCACGGGCCTGCGCGGCATGCGCGAACTACGCGTCCGGGTCTGAGCCGTGACGAGGAGAAACGCCACCGACGGCGGACCGCCGTGCACTGCCGTGCTCCGGCCGTGGCCGTATCGACGGCCGGGCCCGCGTCGGGCGGCGCCCAGGTCATGACGATGCCCGTGACCCACGCATCGAGGTAGGTCCCGTCCGAGCGGGCAGAGCCCGGCAGCGGTGCCGGGAGCGCTGTCCGACGCACCATGCGCATGTAAGGAGTCGACATGGCACAACCCCTGCCCCGGACCGAGTGGCCGTTCGGCCCGGTCGACATCACGAGGCCGGCCACCCTGCGGGACGTCCGGACCACCACCCCCGCCGTGCGGCGAGCGGCACCGCCGCACGGGGCGCCACCCGGCGGCATCGTCCCGGGCGCCGAATCGAGCGTCGTGGTCGGCATAGCCGACCACGAGATCCTGGTACGCACCGGCATCCGGGCGGCGCTGGAGCGGGCCCACGGCATCGACGTCGTCGCGGACGCGGGCGACGCGGGCGCCGTGATCGAGATGACACTGCGCCACCGGCTCGGCGTGCTCCTCATCGACAGCGGTATGGCGGGCACGCACGGGGCCCGGGTCATGCGCGCGGTGCGCCGCCTGTCCCCCTCGACGGCCGTGGTGGTGCTCGCGTCCTCGCCGGGCGGCAGCCACCTCGACCGCATCCTGCGGGCCGGAGTCGCGGGGTGCCTGCTCAAGAGCGGCGATCCGCAGGACCTGGTCGCAGCGGTCCGGGTGGCGGCGACGGGCGGAGCGGTCCTGTACCCCGAGGTCGCCAAGCACGTCCTCGACAGCGTCGCCCGAATCGACACCGAACGCGTCGAGCGGGCGCGTGAACTCGTCGGTGGCCTCACCGCGCGCGAGCACGAGGTATTGGCGCTCGTGGCCCAGGGGATGGCGAACAGCGAGATCGGACGTGCGCTGCACCTCAGCGAAGGGGGAGTGAAGGCCCACATCAGCCGCCTCCTGACCAAGCTCGGCTGCGGGAACCGGGTGCGTGCCGCCCTCATCGCCCAGGACGCCGGTCTCACCGAGGGCCTCCCGGCCGACCCGGCCTGCCCACGACCCGTCTGAACTTCGGCCACGACCGGCCGTTGTGGACCCGCCGGGACCGAGCCATGCGGACTCGTCTTCCCCTTGCCCTTCCCTTTCCCCCTCTCCTTCGCCTTCGCCTTCGTCCTCGCCTTCGTCAGGCCCCGCCTTCCGGCGCAGGCGGCGCACTCCCCGGTGGACCGGCCGGCCAGTCCAGCCATTCCAGGATCGCGTCTCCCATGACCCAGGGGAGGTCGCCCGCACCCAGGAACGGCAGGGCTTCCGTGAACAGCTCGACGTTCTCGCGGTACGGACACGGCAGCCGGGTCCAGTCGCTGCCCCAGAACACCCGGCGCGGGCCGAAGGCGTCGAAGACGCGCTCCAGGGGCGTGTGGAGGTCGGAGAACGGGAACGGCAGCCGCGAATGGCAGGGCATCGCGGTGGCCTTGACCGCGACCCGCGGATGCCGCGCGAGCGCGATCAGGTCCGTGAGATGCGCGAACGCCTCGGGGGACCTGGCGTCCACCGGCACGGCCAGATGGTCGACGATCAGGCGCAGGTCCGGGAAGCGCCGGGCGACCTCGCCGAGAGCGGTGCTCATGCCGGGCGCGTAGACCATGACCGGTAGCGCGACGGCGTTCGCGGCGGTCCAGAACCAGTCCAGGCCGCCGGCCCGGAACCGGGTCCGCCACGGGTCGCGGTGCAGCGTGAGGCGGACACCCAGGCTGCCCGGGCGGTCCCGCCAGCGGGCCAGTGGCTCCGCCTGCGCGGGACCGGTCAGGGGGATCCGGCCCATCACCGCCAGCCGGTCGGGATGCCGTGCCGCGGCGGCCCACGCCAGGTCGTTGCGGTCGCCCTCCCAGGACGGCGGCACGAGAACCGCGCGATGGACCCCGGCGGCGTCGAGCACCGCGAGCGTTTCGTGTGCCGTGACCGGAGCGGCGCGATGGGCAGCCGCCGCACCACCGGGCGGCCACGGCCGGGCCGGTGTGTCGGCGCCCCAGACGTGGACCTGCGCGTCGACCAGCCTCATACCGCTGCGGGCACGCACCGGTGCGGTGACAGGTCGCTGATGTACTTCGCCTCGATGCCCGACTTCGCCAGGTACTCCAGGCACAGCGCGACGCGCTGGACACGCTGGCGGACGGTGTTCTCGTTGACCGGGTCGTGCGGGTGGGACTGGGCGCTCGCCCCGATCTTCAGCATCATCGGCGAGCAGATCTGCACCAGTTCGGGCACCTCGTAGAAGCGGATGAAGCCGCCCTTGCTGCCGTACACGTCCGTCGGCAGGTCGATGGTCAGCTGCGGGGAGCCCCGCCGGATCTCCTGGAGCACCCCGAGCCCGAGGTCGTGGGTCGTGGTGACGCTGTCCGCGCCGTTCTCCGCGTAGATCCGCGAGGTCATCGGGTTCGACACGATGCAGTGCGAGGACGCCTTGAGCATGAGGTCGGCGGGCAGTTCGCCTGCGGCCCGCATGTCCGACAGCAGCCTGATGACCCCGAGGTCGTACGCGATCAGGCCACGGCAGCCCAGCTCGGTCAGCCGGTACGCCTCCTCGACGCTCTGCGCGATCGCGTCGTTGTTGTTGATCCGGCGGCCCTGGGAGGCACCGAATCCGCCGCGGTAGAAGGCCGCCTTACGGTCGTACTCCGGGCGCGGGCCGAGCGCGAACAGCATCCCGACACCGTTCTCCCGGCACAGGCCGAGCATGTCCGTGACCTCGGAGTCGGACAGCAGCATCGCACCGAGCGTCTCGTTGAAGCGGGTGACCGGCAACCCCTCGGCCTGCAGCAGGCGGAGCGTCGCGTCGAGCACCTTGAAGCTGTTGACCACGGGGATCTCGACGCCGTAGTGCCCGCCGTCCGCGAACTCCACTCCGGAGGCCTTGAGTTCGATCTCGTCGCTGTACGGCAGACCGTTGTCGACGAGGTACCGGCGGGCCCGTGACGCGCCGCGGGTGATGGTGGATCCGAAGTCGTCCGACATGTTCTCCCCTTCTGAATCCTGAAGTGACCCCAGCTGTCGCCACGTTCGTGGACAGCCGACGCGAATCGAGGCTAGCGGCGGCGTCGGGCCCGGCCGGGAATCCCCCGAATATGTAGCCGAGTTTCCGGTCCGAGCACGCTCAGAGGTATCCGAAAGTTGCAGTTCCTCGAATTCCTCCTGCACGTCATGTACTGCTGACCACAAGGGATTTCGGCCCAAAGGAGGGAGAGCACGGATGAGCCGTGCCGAAGCCGCGACGGTCGGCCTGCTGCACCCCGGCCGGATGGGCGGTGGGTTCGGTGGCGCGCTGGCCGACGCGGGACACCGCGTGCTGTGGTGCCGGGCGGGCCGCAGCGCCGCCACAGCGCGTCGGGCCGAGGAGTTCGGCCTGCAAGCCGTCGACGACCTCGCGCAGCTCACGGCCCGGAGCGAGGTGATCGTCTCGATCTGCCCACCGCACCATGCGCCGCAGGTCGCCGCGGCGGTCGCCGAGTCCGGATTCCGGGGACTGTTCCTGGACGCCAACGGCACCACCCGGGCGGCGCTGCTCGAACTGGCCGGAAAACTCTCGGCGGCGGGCATCCGCGTCGTGGACGGCTGCGTCATCGGACCGTGCCCCCAGGACGCTCCGGGCGCCCGGTTGCATCTCGCCGGCGAAACGGACGACGTCGCGCGGATCATCTCGCTGTTCGACGGAACCGGAATCCGGGCGCTGGACACCGGCGGTTTCCTCGGCGCCGCCTCGGCCCTCAAAACGTCCTATGCCACCTACCAGAAGGTCGCCTACGTCCTGGCCGGGATCGCATTCGCATACGCAGACGCCCAGGGCGTCACCGAACCCCTCGTCGGGGAGGCATCGTTGATAACCCGTTCGCCTTTGACCGAAGTACTCGAGGACGGAATGCTGCCCAGCGTCGCGTCACGCGCCTGGCGATGGGGGCCCGAACTCACCCGATGTGCCGACGCCCTGCGCGAGGCGGGCCTCCCGGGCGACCTCGCCGATGCCGCGGTACCCGCACTGGAACGCTGGTTCCCAGTCCGTGACACGTTCGACGGGGACACCCGCCGCGCCCTCGACCTGCTCGGCGGTCGGCCGTGAGCGCGCCGCAGGCGCCCGAGCGCGCGGAAGCCGTGGTCGTCGGGGCCGGGCTGATCGGCATGTTCACGGCCCTGTCACTGGCCCAGCGCGGCATCGACGTCGTGCTGATCGACGACATCGTCCACCAGAAACGCAGCTTCAAGGTCGGCGAGTCGTTCCTGGTGTCCACGGCGCTGCCACGCACCATCGGCCGGCTCGACACCTTCCTCGACGAGGAGTGCTTCGTCAAACTCGGAGTCTGGTTCACGGAGGGCATGGAAGGCGCCGAGGCCTTCGCCCCGCGCAGCGAATGGAGCATCGCCCCGCTCAGCGAGCACACCCTCGGCCGGCAGTCGGAAGACCACCGGGACCACTACCTCTTCCAGAGCGCCGAGGACAAACTGTGGTTCCGCTGCCTGGCCGTGGACCAGCAGATCGTCCGTCCCGAGGCCGAGGACGAGATCCGCGCCACGGTCCGTGAGCACCCGCACATCCGCTTCCTCGACAGCGCACGCGTCGTCGACGTGCACGTCGAGGCCGACGCCCCGAACACCGTGTCCTGGACCGACCACGACGCCTCGAACACCGGAACGGTCACCGCCGACTGGATCGTGGACTGCTCGGGCCGCAACCGGATGCTCGCACGGAAGTTCGGCCACGCGATCGAGAAGGACGTCATCGCCGCGGACGGCTTCCAGACCACCTCGGTCTGGGGCCAGTTCAACGACATCACCGACGAGCAGTTCGCACCGGTCTGGGAGTACCACGACGCGAACGGCGGATCGACCCCGCGTGACAAGTACACCGTCCACCTGTGGGGCGAGGGGTACTGGATCTGGGTCATCCGGCTGTCCAAGGACCGCATCAGCGTCGGCGTCATCTTCGACCAGCGCACCCCGCTGCCGGGCGGCACACCCCGCGAGAAGTTCTTCGGTCTGATCGACCGCTACCCGGTGCTGCGCGACGTACTGACCGAGGAGCGGCTGCTGGAGTTCCGGATGTACCGCAACACCCAGTACCTGACCGACACGTTCGTACACCCGCACGGGTACGGCATGGTCGGGGACTCCTCCTCGATCATCGACGCCTACTACAGCCAGGGCATCGGCCTCTCCTGCCAGCAGCTCTGGCACCTCACGAACGTCATCGAGGCCCACGTGCACGGTGGCACGCTCGAACACGCGTACATCGACCGGATCAACCGCAACGCGCGGCAGGACTGGCTGATGATCCGCAACATGCTGCGCGAGAAGTTCACGCCCGCCATCCAGGACCCGCGCTACTTCCTGCTCACCCATCTGATGGACCTGGTCGTGCTCTGGTCGACCGGAACCGCGCGCTCGGACTTCGCCACCTGGCTCGTGCGCACCGACGGCGAGACGAAGCGCGAAGGCCCCCGCGAGCGGCGACTGCGCCGCCGACTGAGCAAGCGCCTCTTCTACAGCAGGTCCCAGCCGTGGGCCTGGCTGCCCCCGGAGACGGTGCAACGCGTCCAGGCACACCTGCAACGCAAGATCGCCGAGCGGGCGCGGTGGCGGCTGGACCACGGCAGCGACGTCCCCGGCTTCCACTGCCAGATCTCCATCGCGCGTCCGCTGCCGCGGCTGTGGCGCGTGTTCACCGCCGGCGCGCAAGGCGTCGTGGACGTCTCCCCGCTCGACCAGATCGCACCCGCGGCGATACGGCGCCCCTCGGCCCGCCGCCCCCTGCTCCACCGGATCCCGATGAGCGTCAACAC
The DNA here is from genome assembly GCF_040652195.1 of Streptomyces sp. NPDC048278. Taxonomy (NCBI): domain Bacteria; kingdom Bacillati; phylum Actinomycetota; class Actinomycetes; order Kitasatosporales; family Streptomycetaceae; genus Streptomyces; species Streptomyces sp. NPDC048278. Next base: position 48,638 of record NZ_JBEZLP010000019.1, on the reverse strand, counting down.
CCGCCTGAAGTGGGTCCTCAACCTCCGTACCCACGGGGTCATCGGCATCCTCGCGTACGGATACGCCCTGGACGCGGCGGACACGGCGGTACGCAAGCTCCGCCACCGCTTCTCGGGCCGCCGGGTCCCGGCCCCGGACAGCGGGGCGGCCGAGGCGTCCGCCGGGGCACGGGAGCGTGCGTCCGCCGCCACGAAGCCGTCGTAACGCCGGCGCAGGCCCGGAGGCCGGCGGGCGCCCGGCGGGGCGACCAGGACGCCCACGGCGGACATGCCGCGCACCGGGGCCGAGAGCGGACTTGGCCCGGTACGCGGCATGTTGCTCACTGGCGCCCTGTGCACGGACGGCCGGCCAGGCGTCCGATCACTCCTTGGCCGCGGAGAGGAGGGCCAACTCGCGGTTGACCGCGGCCTGGTGTTCCTCGGCGTCCGTCCGCGCCCTCTTCGGGCTCCAGCGTCCCGTCATCACGAAGACGAAGGGGAGGAACAGCACCTGCCCGCCGACGCAGATCCACCACCAGGTGCGCCATTCTCCGGGACCGTCCTTCGACGCCTTCTGGACCGTGGCGCCGTACTCGTCGAGCACTTTGAGCTGTGGCGACGCCTTCTGCACGACGGCGAGGTTCTCCGCGCCGACCTCCTTGACGGCGCGGGCGGCCAGCTCGGGCGGCACGGTGGCCGGGGTGTACTTGTCCAGCTCGGCGAAGATCCGCGGGTGTGCGTCGACGATGGCCAGCGCGGGCGCCGCCTGGGCCGAGGCGACCTTGACCTCCGCACCATGCTCCACGAGCGGGGTCACGGAGGTGACCAGCACCGGGATGAAGGCCGCGGAGACGGCGACCACGATGCGCACCGTCCAGCCCCACACGGCCAGACCCGCCGCGGTCGCGGCCGGGTTGTGCTTCTCCACGGTCTCGGTGAAGCTCGCCATCCAGGGTGCGTAGGCGATGCCGCTGAAGACGCCGATGCCGACGAACAGCCAGGCGAACGTGTAGTAGTCGGTCGTCAGGTGGGTGGCGCGGGTGGCGAAGACGGCGGTCACCACGATGGAGCCGACCGCACCGACGATCATGAAGGGTTTGCGCACCTTGAGCCGGTCCGAGAGCAGGCCGACCAGGACCAGGGCGACGGCGTTCGCCCCCCAGTACCAGTTGGCCAGGGCGTTGGTGCGCTGCTCGCTGTAGCCGAAGACGGTCGAGAAGTAGACGACGAAGTTGCCGACCGCCGCGTAGTACAGCAGCAGGAACACGGCGATGGCGAAGGCCGAGCCCAGTACGTCCAGGCGCATCATCTGCCGCCACTCGCCACGGCGCAGGGCCTCCGTGTCCAGCCCCTTGGCACGCGCCTCGACCAGCGCCCGGTCCCGCAGCGTCACCATGATCTGGTCGCGCAGCGCCGGGGACAGTTCGCGCAGCGCGACGACCGCGGCGACGAAGACGACGAACCCGGCGATCGCCGAGTACCGGAGTTCGTCCTGCCAGGTGGCGCTGTCGAGGGTGTTGCTGGTGACGGTGGTGACCACCAGGGAGCCGATGACCGGCCCCATCGTCCAGTACCCCATTGCGGTGGCCCGGCCGAGCTGCGGGGAGAAGTCCCTGATCAGCGCAGGGGTGGCCACCAGCACGATGCCCTCGATGAAGCTGACGAGCGCGAAGAGCACCAGGTAGGTGGTCTTGTTCGCCGCGTTCGGCAGCCCGAAGAAGACCAGCAGCGCGGCGACCAGCAGCCCGTAGACCACCAGGTTCGCCCGGCCCCAGCGGTCCGCCAGCCCCGCCACGAGCGAGGCGAAGGCCCCGATCGCGTTGCCGATCACCGAGACCCAGATGAAGTAGCGGTAGGTCATCCCGAAGTGCGTGATGATCGACGTCGCCACCGCGTACTGGATGTACAGCATGTAGTACAGGACGACCGTGGTGACGACCACGATCGCGAGATACGCCATACGGCGTCCCGTCGGCGGATAGTCCGTCAGTTCGCGGCGGTAGAGCCGGGCCAGCGGGGAGCGGGTGTCCCTGGTGGGCGCATCGGGTGCGGGTCTGTCGGCGTCGAACGGCGTCGTACTGGCGGACATACGGCTCCTCCCAGGGATACCCGGAATCAGGAAGCTCGCGGCGGTGTGACGAGGGTGCGCGGAGCCCCGGCTCCGGGAGCGTGGCCAGAGGCTAGTACCGACTAGTCGGTACGCCTAGAGGTCTGCACGAGGTCGTTCACCTGGTTCCCGCGGACCTGTCGCCGGCCGGACCGTCGCCGGACGTGAGGTCAGAGGCTGCCGACCACGGTTTCGCCCTCGAAGAACACGGCGCTGGGCTTCATGGTGCGAAGCTCCGCGCTCCCGAGGCCGAAGACGTTCTCCGGCAGGACCACGAAGTTCGCCACCTTGCCGACTTCCAGCGAGCCGACTCGGTCGTCGATCCTCAGTTGCCTCGCGCCGGCAATCGTGTAGCCGTTCAGCATGCGTTCGAGCGTCAGCCTTGACGTTCCGTTCGGTCGAACACCGTCGGCATGCTTCTGCGTGTCCAGAGGGAATTCCGGGTCGATTCGTGACTGCGCCACCTGCATGCCGAAGAACGGACTGGCGCGGTGCAGCTCGTAGTTGGTGACGACGTCGCTGGAGAAGGTCAGGGCGGCGCCGTGCTCCGCGATGGCGTTGAACTCGTACATACGGTTCCAGCGGGCTTCGCCGAGGTAGTTCTTCGACTCCTCACCGAAATAGCCGCCGGACCAGTGTGTCGTCCAGTTGACGATGATGTCGAGTTCCGCGGGGCGGGCCATGTCCTGCGGATCGACGAGTTCGCAATGCGCGAAGGTGACCTGGGTGCGCCATGGTTCACCGGTCGCCGCCGTCCGGGCCCTTGCCGCCTCGACCGCGTCGCAGGCTGTGCGGAAGGCCCGGTCTCCGACCATGTGGATGTGCAGGTCGAGATCGGAGCTGTTGCACAGGAGCAGGCACTCCGTCAGCTCGGCCGCTTCCATTTGGATCTCGCCGAGGTTCTGACCTGCGGGGTCGTTGCTCCAGGGTTCCAGGAGGGCGCTGTTCCCGTTCTCGTTGGTGCCGTCCAGGAACAGCTTGAGGGTCCTTGTCCGAATCCTGCCGCTGCCGTAGGTGCTCTGAAGTTCTTGCGCCTTGGCCACGGCAGCCGGCAGGTCATCGAGGGTGCGAAAGCGCTGGGAGCCTTCGTAGTAGAGGTGAAGCTTCCCGTCCGCCTCCAGCTCGGACAGTGCACGCAGAGTGTCCTCGTCGTCCGTCAGTGCCTCGAAGAGAGCTGTCACTCCGTACTCCGACATGAAGCGAAGGACCGGCAGGATGTTCTCGGCGGTGATCTCCTCGGGCGGGCACCATCCCAGGCTGTCGTACATCGTCTGCAGGAAATGCTGGTGTGCGTTCTCGAGGACATGACCCGTGGGCTGCCCGTGTTCATCGCGTGCGAACATCTCAAGGCCGGGCATGGGGTCAGGGGTGTCTTTCGTGACCTCAAGGAGTTCGAGCATCCTGGAGTTCACCCAGTGCGAGTGCTCGCTGTGGTCCTGGCAGAGCACCGGACGATCGGATATGGCGCTGTCGAGCAGTTCCTTGGTCGGCCGGCCGTCACCGAAGAGCGTGCTCGGGTAGTACTCGAAATAGAGGAACGGCATCTCCTCCTTGGGATGTTCGTCACCGAACTCCCTGATGAACCGGAGGATTTCAGCGAGGTCGTGTGTCCAGGGCAGACGTACGTGCCACTGGCTCTTGGCGACCCTCGTGGGGTGCGTGTGCGAGTCGATGAGGCCGGGCAGGATCATCCTGCCCTCCATGTCGATCTCGGCGATCGGGTCCCTTCGGTCCCAGTCGCTCTCCTTTCCGACGAACGCGATCCGGCTTCCGTCCACGACCAGGGTGTCTGCCCAGGGGCGCGCCGCGTTCGACGTATAGACCAAGGCGTTCTTCAGAACCGCTTCCATGTGATCTCCAGTCGCGCATGTGGTCGGTGCCAGGACGGGCCGCCGGGGGCGGCTTGAGCCCCCTCCGAGCGTTGCTCCGGTGCCGGTGCCGGTGCCGGTGCCGGTGCCGGTGGTCGTGTGGGAGAGGGGCCGGTGGGCGGTGCCGCCTCGGCGGCGACCGCATCGGTCGGCGGGACGGCCGGTCGAGGGGTCCGACGGCGTCCTGCACGTCCCGCGTGTCACGGAAATGTTGTGCCTGTTATATATCGGCCAAGTCATATCGGTGGGCGAGGCTGGCGGTCAAGGGCCGGGTCGGGGTCGGTCGCGTGCCGGGATCGCGCAGGGGTCGCCGGTTCGCCGAGGTCGGGCGGGGGTGACCGAAGGGCCGGTCGGCGTATCGGGGTCCCCTTCCCTGTTCGTCGGCTGTGCTCCCGTGGACCCTTCCCTCGACAGTGTGTCAAGTTTTATGTAAGCATTGCTACACGACGACCGTGGCGTGAACCCACCGGGTGGTCGAGGATCTGCCGAACGGGCCCCGGTTCGACGATCCGGGCAGGCGTGATCCCTGCCCCTGCTGTCCTGTGGCTGAATCCAGCCGTAGCTCCGTGTTCCCGACGGACGCGGGAGCGCCTTGTCGTCCATGGCCCTGATCCGCAGTCGAAGCAGGTGGCCCGATCCGCATGCGGCCTCCTGTGACGCCCCTAAGGAGAGCCACTTGTCAGAGGAAGCATCGGGACGTGAACGGCCGGTGGAACGTGCATGGCCTGAGGGCGCGCTGGAAGGCTCGGTATTCCGCCCCCTCTGGCTCGACACTGTCCGCCCCGAGCCTCGCGGCGCCCTGCCCGCTGACTTCGAGGCCGATCTGCTCGTGGTCGGGGGCGGTTTCACGGGTCTGTGGTCGGCGTTGCGCGCTGTGGAGCGGCGGCCCGGTACACGCGTGGTGCTGATCGAGGCCGAGAGCATCGCCGAGCATGCTTCGGGCCGCAACGGTGGCTTCTGCAGCGCGAGCATCACGCACGGCGAGGGCAACGGCCGGCGGCGGTGGCCCGCCGAGTACGAGAAGCTCCACGAACTCGGCATGCGGAACCTGGACGGGATCGAGGAGACCGTCAAGCGATACGGAATCGACTGCGCGTTCACCCGCGGCGGCACGCTGGCCGTCGCGACGCGCCCGCACGAACTCCACGCCTTCGAGCCGGATACGCCCGGCTTCCTCGACGCCGCCTCCGTGCGCGAGCTGGTCGACTCGCCGACCTATCTGGGGGGTCGCTACGACCCCGACGAGGGAGCGCTCGTCGATCCGGCGCGCTTGGCGTGGGGACTGGCCGACGCGGCGGAGGGCCTCGGGGTCCGCATCGCCGAGAACACGCGACTGCTGTCCCTGGACGGCAGGAACGACGAGGTTCTCGCAACCACCTCGACGGGAGTGGTCCGGGCGCGCAAGGTGGTACTGGCCACCAACGCCTTTCCCAGCCCCCTTCGCAGGAAGCGGCTGGCCGTCGTCCCCGTCTTCGACTACGTCCTGGCGACGGAACCGCTGACCGACGACCAGCTCGCCGCGATCAGGTGGAACCCGGCCATCGGAGTCGCCGATTCCGGGAACCGGTTCCACTACTACCGGATCACTCCCGACCGGCGGATCCTGTGGGGCGGTTACGACGCCGTGTACCACTACCGCCGTTCCGTCGGCCCGCAGCACTTCGACCGACGGGCGACGTTCGACACCCTGGCGAGGAACTTCGCGGCCACGTTCCCGCAACTGCGCGGGATCCGGTTCACCCACCGCTGGTCGGGAGTGATCGACACCTCCACGCGGTTCACCGCCTTCTACGGAACGGCCCACCGCGGACGCACCGCGTACGCGGCCGGCTTCACCGGCCTCGGCGTCGGAGCGTCCAGGTTCGCCGCGGACGTCATGCTGGACCTGATCCGGGGCGAACGGACCGAACGCACGGAACTGGAGATGGTCCGCAAGCAGCCGCTGCCGTTTCCTCCCGAGCCGTTCGCCTGGATCGGGATCCAGATCACGCGCTGGTCACTGGCCCGGGCCGACCGCAAGGGCCGGCGAAATCTGTGGCTGCGCACCCTCGACCGCCTCGGCCTCGGATTCGATTCGTAGGAGAGCGGTGTGCGCGGCCGGGCATTGCGACCGCGCCTGCGCTTTCGGAATCCTCTCAGGAAACTGACAGGCATCCCTGCGCGACCCTGAATTGGCTTGCAGTGGGCACGAGTTGGGTCCACGCATGCGCACGGAGTCCGTATCTGCGGCGCCCACTGCCGGTGGTGTCGCGATGGGGCGTCCCGGTTCTCCGATGCCCGCAGCTAACAGCTCTGTAAAGCTCGCGTGAACCTGGTGCTTATAAATAGCAGGCGCTATATAGTGAGTGTTATGTAAGGGCTGTCGCCCTACGCGAGGCGCTCTTGGAGCGTCGTTCCGCACACTTCTAGGAGACCTCTATGTCCCTGGCCGTGACCCCCTCTCCACGATGTCGCACATCGGCCCTCGCCGGCGCGGCCGTCACCCTGACCGTGCTGGTGAGTGCCTGCTCCGGCGGATCCGGCAGCTCGTCCGGCACCGGCAGTGAGCAGCGCAGACTCGTCTCCATGAGCGAGGCGGCCAAGGGCGGTGTCGACCTGGTGACCTGGAATCTGACCAGCGGCGAGCCGGACACCCTCGACCCGCCCAACGCCGCCACCTACGGCGGGGGCCAGGTCGTCATGAACCTCTGCGACACACTGGTGCGCTACGACGCGGACTACAACCTGTCGGAGGGACTGGCCACCTTCGAGCGGGAATCTCCGACCAAGCTCGTCTACCGCCTGCACACGGCGAAATTCTGGGACGGGAAGCCGGTCACCGCCGAGGACGTCGTTTACAGTCTCGGCCGGGCCAAGGCCAACAGTGTCGTCAGCTCCTTCTTCCAGTCCGTGAAGTCGATCAGGGCGACGGGCGACAAGGAGGTCACGGTCACCTTCTCCGAGCCGGACGAGAAGTTCAACTCGGAAATGGCCAACATCTCCGGTGTCGTCGTGGAGAAGGCCTATGCCGAGAAGGCGGGGAAGAACTTCGGTACCGCCGCCGGCGGAGTCATGTGCAGCGGTCCCTTCACACTGGACCAGTGGAAGTCCGGCAACTCGATCACAATGTCCCGCAACGACGGCTACTGGGACACGACCCGGATCCCCAAGGCCAAGAAGGTCAAGTTCACCTTCGTCACCGACACCAACGCACTCACCCAGGCCCTCGACACCGGTGAGATCGACGGTGCCTACGAACTGCCCCCCAACGCGATACAGGCCCTGGAGAAGTCGAAGGAAGGCCGCCTGTACTTCGGCCCCTCCACCCAGGGCACCGGTCTCAACGTGGCGAACGCGGGCGGCGCGACGGCCGACCCGAAACTCGGCGCCGCCCTCCAGCGAGCCATCGACCGCGAGGCCATCGTCAAGGCCGTCTACCACGGTGCCGGTCAGCCCCTGTACACCGGTCTCACCCCGCGGACCTGGCCCTCGGACCAGACCGCTCTCTACGCCAAGGCCTACGCGAAGTTCAAGAAGGTCCGGTCCTACGACATCGACGCGGCCAAGAAGCTGGTGAAGGCGTCGAGTTACCGGGGCCAGGAGCTCGTCGTGGCGTACCAGGCGGGTGACCCGACCATTGCGCGGATGGCACAGCTGATACAGCAGCAGGCCAAGCAGGCGGGCATCAACCTCAAGCTGCAGAGCATGGGGGCGCTGGCCTACCAGCAGGCGGGCTACGACGCGAGCAAGCGCAAGGACATGGACTACATGTTCGGCTCCAACTTCAACTCCGTGGCCGATCCGCTGGAGCCGGCCCTCTTCAACTACCTGCCGAACTCCCCGTACAACTACACCGATTACAAGGACGCGCGGACCGCCGAACTCCTCAAGGAGGCTGTCAGCACCTTCGACGCGAAGAAGCGGGCGGAACTCGTGATCCAGGCCCAGGACCGGTGGGAGTCCGTCAACGGGACGATTCCGCTGGTCGCCACCGACACGGTCACGTTCCTGAACAAGCGGCTGGCCGGAGCGGTCACCTCCTTCGCCTACTGGTCGATGCCGAACATGGCCTTCATCGGATCCGCGAAGTGACCCCGATGACAACAACCTCGCTGACCAAACGCGTCACCGCACGGACGGTCCGCCTGCCCGGCCCGCCCGTGCTGCGAGCAGCCGGGCGAAGCCTGCTCGGGGCCTGCGCCACCGTGGTCGCGGCTTCGTTCCTGATCTACGGAGCGCTCTCCCTCACCCCCGGCGACCCGGTCGACCAGATCGTCGGCCAGCGCGCCACGCAGGCACAGCGGGCCGCCGCCCGCCACCAACTCGGCCTGGACGAACCCCTGCCCGTCCGGTACGGCAAGTGGCTCCTGCACGCCGTCCAGGGCGACCTGGGACGGTCGATCACCTATCGGCAGAACGTCTCCGGGCTCGTCGAGCCGCGGATCGGCACCACGCTGACGCTGGTCGCCCTCGCCGCCGTCATCATCGTGGTCGCAGGAGTCGCCGTCGGCGCGTTCAGCGGCTACAACGACCGCTGGCGTCCGTTCATCAGCGGGCTCATCGGGATCGGACTGTCGGTGCCCGCCTTCGTCTCGGCGAGCATCCTCATCGGGGTCTTCGCCGTGAAGCTCGGCTGGTTCCCCACCTACGGATCCGGCGAGGGATTCACCGGGCACCTCCACCACCTGCTGCTGCCGGCCATCGCCCTGTCCCTGGGCTGGACGGCCTACGTCGCCCAGCTGACGACGGCCGCGGTGCACGAGCAGGTGAACAAGGACCACGTCGCCACCGCCGTCGGCCGCGGGCTCAGCCGCGGCATCGTCTTCCGGCGCCACGTGCTGCGCAACGCCGCGCTGCCCGTCATCACGGCGTCCGGACTGACCGTCGCGGGCCTGGTGGCCGGAGCGGTCGTGGTGGAGACCGCGTTCGCCGTCGACGGCATCGGGTCCCTGCTCATCAAGAGCGTGACCAACAAGGACTATCCCGTCGTCATGGCGATCTCGATGCTGATCGTCGTCATCTTCGTCGCCGTCACCACGGTCCTGGACATCGCCCAGATGCTGCTCGACCCGCGGTCCCGCTCGGCAGGGGGCAGCTCATGACCACTCTGCCGCTGCCCGTCTCGCGCGTATCGCGGGCCGGCCGCGCCCTCCGCACGGCCGACCCGATCCTCCTCGCCGCCGGGGTTCTCTGCGCCCTGCTCGTCCTCGTGGCCCTGTTCGGCCCGCTGGTCGCGCCCTACGGACCGAGCGACACCGACATCCTCGCCGCCAGCCAGGGCCCGGGCCCCGACCACCTGCTGGGCACCGACGCGCTGGGCCGGGACATCCTCACCAGGATCCTGTACGGCGCCCGGCTCAGCTTCGCCGGCCCCGGCCTGATCGTCGCCCTGAGCCTCACCCTCGGCACCGGACTCGGCATCCTCGCCGCCTGGCGCGGCGGCCTGGCCGACTCGCTCCTGTCCAAGGTGTTCAACGTCCTGTTCGCCATGCCCGGGATCCTGGTCGTCATCGTCGCCGGGGCCGTGTTCGGCGGCGGCTTCTGGGCCCCCGTGCTCTCCCTTTCCCTGGTCTACACCCCGTACATCGCCCGCGTCGTCCGCAGCAGCGCGCTGACCCAGCGGAACATGGCCTACGTCGAGGCCTGCCGGCTCGCGGGCATGACCGGCTGGCGGATCTGCAGCCGCCATGTGCTGCGCAACCTCATCCCCCTGGTGCTGGCCCAGGCGACGATCAGCTTCGGCTCCGCCCTCATGGACTTCGGCGCCGCGTCGTTCCTCGGCGTGGGCATCCAGCCGCCGCAGGCGGAATGGGGCCTGATGGTCAGCGAGGGGCAGTCCGAACTCCTCGACGGAGCCCTGCAACAGAGCCTGTGCGCGGGCCTGATGATCCTGATCTCGGTCGTGGCGTTCAACATCCTCGGCGAACGTCTCGGCACCCGCGCTGGAGGGCAGCGATGAACTCCCCACTGATCGACATCGAGCACCTCCGCATCGAACTGCCCGGCCGCGGCCGGGGCACCCCCAGCCGCACGGTCATCCACGACGTGAGCCTGCGCATCGAACCGGGCGTCTCCGTCGGCCTCGTCGGCGAGTCCGGCTCGGGCAAGTCCATGACGACCAAGGCCGTCATGGGCCTGCTTCCCAAGGGCGCGCGCACCTTCGGCGAGGTCCGGTTCCGCGGCCAGGACCTGGCGACCTACGACCGCAAGCGCTGGGCCGCCTACCGCAGCCGCGACGTCTCGATGATCCACCAGGACCCCCGGTCGCACACCAATCCCCTCGTCAGGATGGGCGACTTCCTCGTCGAAGGCGTCGTCGCGTCCAGGCAGATGACCCGTGACGAAGCCCTGGACCTCGCCTGCTCGCTGCTGCGCGACGTCGGCATCCCCGACGCCTCCCGCCGCCTCGGCCAGTACCCCCACGAACTCTCCGGCGGCCTGCTCCAGCGCATGATGATCGTGATGGCGCTGATGCCCTCTCCGGCCCTCGTCCTGGCCGACGAACCCACCACGGCACTCGACCCCACCGTCCAGTCCGAGGTGGTCGCCATCCTCTCCGAGCAGATCAGGGACCGCTCCCTGGGCATGCTCTTCATCACCCACGACCTGGACCTCGCGGCGGCGATCAACGACTCCCTGGCCGTGATGTACGCGGGCGTGGTGGTGGAGACGGGAACGGCCACGGAGATCTCCTCCCGTGCCCGGCACCCGTACACCGTCGGCCTGCTGCGTTCCCGCCCCGGCATCGACGAGGTCGAGGAGCTCAAGCCGATCGCCGGCCGCCCGCTGTCCGCGTTCGAGGCGGGCACCGGCTGCGTCTTCGCCTCACGCTGCGAGTTCGCCACCGAACACTGCCGGCAGGAACGCCCGGCGCTCCGCACCCTCGGCCGCCACCAGGTCGCCTGCCACCGCGCCGAAGAACTCTCCGACGTCCTGGTCAAGGAGCCCGCATGACCGACAACCTCCTTGCGGTCCGCGGCCTGCGGAAGGTCTTCACCACCCGGACCGCCGGCGGCCGACACGAACACGTCGCGGTCGACGACGTCTCCTTCGACATCCCCGAGGGTTCCTGCCTGGCGATCGTGGGGGAGTCGGGTTCCGGCAAGACCACGACGGCCCGCATCGTCGCCGGCCTGGAGACGGCGGACGGCGGCACGGTGACGCTGGCCGGGCAGCCGTCCGACCGCCGCGGGCGGCGGCGCGGGCCCGGCAGTGCCCAGATGGTGTTCCAGGACCCGTTCGGCTCGCTCGACCCGCGCCAGCGGGTGGGCAGCGCGATCGAGGAACTCCTGCACCTCCACCACAGGCTCGGGCGCACCGAGCGGAGGGCGAGAGTCGTCGAACTGCTCACGCAGGTCGGGCTGGACGAGCGGCATGCCGGTGAACTCCCGGGCAACCTCTCCGGCGGCCAGCGCCAGCGCGTCGCGATCGCACGGGCCCTGTCCATGGAACCGAAGCTGCTGATCCTGGACGAGGCCGTGTCGGCCCTGGACGTCAGCGTCCAGGCGCAGGTGCTCAACCTGCTCATCGACATCCGGCGGCAGACCGGCATCACGTACCTGTTCATTTCCCACGACCTGGCGGTCGTCCGGCAGATCAGCGACCGCTGCCTGGTGATGCGGGACGGCCGGGTGGTGGAGGAAGGGCGGACCGCCGACGTCCTCGGCAACCCGGCCGAGGAGTACACCCGCCTCCTCATCGACGCCGTACCGAGGCCCGGCTGGGTACCCCGCCGCCGTACGCAGACCGCCTTTGCTCCCTGAAAACACGCACTCGAATACGAGGAGGTCGCACGTGACTGCACCGACTTCAGATGTACAAATGGTTTCCGTATCGTGGGGCGATGCTCCGTCGATCGTCGGGCGTGAATTCATCGGAAGCTGGTTCAGCGCATCGGCCGAACGCAACTCGGCTTTCGACGAAGTGACCTATGTGGTGGACAACGAGCACGCATTGGACGGCGGGAACTTCCCCGCGGGACTGATGGAGGGGTTCTACGTCCTGGCCCTCCTCGACCACCTGGTCAACGAGGTCGTCCACATCGACGATCCCCGGTGGAGCGGCTGGAACTACGGCCTCGACCGGGTGCGGTTCGTCAGCCCGCTGACCGTCGACGACAGGTTCCGGGTACGGGGAACGGTCCGGGAAGTGACCCCCCGCAAGGGCGGATATCTCGTGTGCCTGGAATGCAGTTACGAGGTCGAGGGCCGGGCCAGGCCGGCGATGGTCGCCGAATGGCGTGTTCTGTGGACGCTTGAAACCGGAGGAGCCGAAGAATGAGCAGCGAGGAAATCGTCTGGATGCCCGGCCACCGGATGGCCGAGGCCATCCGCGCGAAGGAGCTGTCCCCGACGGAAGCGGTGACGGCCGTTCTGGGGCAGCTCGAAAAGGTCGAGCCGCACATCAACGCCTTTGTGACCGTCGTCGCCGAACAGGCGCTGGAACAGGCCAAGGAGGCCGAACGGCAGATCGCTCGCGGTGACGAGACCGGGCCGCTGCACGGCGTCCCGATCACGGTGAAGGACCTGACCTCCACCGCGGGGGTGCGCACCACCTTCGGCGCCGAGGCCTTCAAGGACTACGTTCCCGAGCACGACGACGTCTCCTGGGCCCGGCTCAAGGCCGCCGGGGCGATCCTGGTCGGCAAGACCACGACCCCTCCCTTCGGACTCCTCGGCATCACGGACTCCGACGTGAGCGGCAGGACGTCCACCCCCTGGGCCGCGCCGACGCACACCTCCGGTGGCTCCAGCGGTGGCGCCGCCGCCTCCGTGGCCTGCGGTGTCGCGCCCTTCGCCTGGGGCTCGGACGGCGGCGGGTCGATCCGCGTACCCGCGGCGTGCTGCGGTGTGGTGGGGCTGAAGTCCACCCCGAACCGGATCCCGGGCAGCGAGAGCCTCTGGGACACCACGTCCGTCGTCGGCCCGCTGACCCGCAACGTCAGGGACTCGGCGCTCCTCCTGGACGTCACCGCCGGACCGGACCCGAGGTTCCCGCTCGGCCTGCCGTACGCCGGCGAGAGCTTCGAGGCGGCTACCCTGAACCCCACCGTGGCCGGTCTGCGGATCGCCTACTCCCCGGACTTCGGCAGCGCCGAGATCGATCACGAGGTGCGTGCCGTCGTGGACGAGGCGGTCCGCACGCTGGAGTCCGCCGGCGGCGCCCACGTGGAGCAGGTGGAGATGAGCGTCCCCGACCCCATCGACTACTTCGGCAAGATCTACGGCCCGGCCTTCGCGGCCATGATGGCCATGCCCACGCCGACCGGAGGAACCTTCGGCGACCTTCCGGTCCACCCGGCGATCCGGAGCATCGCCGCCGTGGGCCGGACCATGTCGGCCATGGACTACTTCCACGTCGAGCAGGTCGTCCGGACGCAGATCCTGCAGGCCTTCCTCGGCGTGCTCGGCGACCACGACCTGCTCGTCTCCCCGACGATGCCCGTCCCGGCCTTCCCGCACCCGGGCGTCGAGGCCGGCAACACGCACGTGAACGGCAAGCCGGTCGCCAACCCCATGCTGGACTTCCACCGGATGACCGAGTCCCCGACCCACGCCATGCTGCCCGCGATCACCGTCAACTGCGGCTTCACGGAGGCCGGTCTGCCGGTCGGGCTGCAGATCATGGGACCGCTCCGGGCGGACGCGGCCGTTCTCGCGGCAGCCGCCGCCTTCGAGAACATCACCGCCTGGTCCGCGCGCCGGCCGCCGATCGCCTGAGACCGTCCGTCCGCCGTCGCCCCCGGGGCTTTGGCAGACGCTGCGACGCCCTTCGGGGCGACCCGTCGAGCTTTTATGTAGCACTTGCTATAGAAAACTCGCGCGCCGAGAAGGCACACCACACCCCCGAGAGGCGGAAGCCAGTGGAATTCATGCGCGTCGAACCGGGCCCGGTCCCGGAACAGGCCCAGTCCGTACGGATCCCCATGCGGGACGGAACCCGGCTGGCCACCGACGTCTACCTGCCGTCCGGGACCGGACCCTGGCCCGCCGTCCTGGTCCGCCTGCCGTACGACAAGAACGGCGGGTACTGCTTCATGCCGGAGATCGCGGCGTACGTCACCGGCCGGGGCTACGCGGCCGTGGTCCAGGACGTCCGCGGCAAGTTCCGTTCCGAAGGCGCCACGGAGTTCGGCATCCATGAGGTGTCCGACGGCTACGACACCGTCGACTGGGTCTGCCGGCAGCCCTGGTGCGACGGAGACGTCGTCATGACCGGCGACTCCTACTTCGGGCTGACCCAGCTCGCGGCGGCGGCCTCCGGGCATCCGGCGCTGCGCGCGATCTCCCCGAGGCTCACGGGCACCCGACTCGCCTGCGTGGTGGACGAGGCGCCCGACGCGACGACCGTGGAGCAGACCAGCCGCCGCGGCTACTTCGCCACCCACTACGTGGAACGGGACACCTACCTCTGGGAGCCCGACTGGTCGGCACGACCGCTCGCCGACCAGTTCGAGCAGTTCTTCGGCGCCCTCGGCCGCAGGTCGGTCAGCTACGACACGGACCTCAAGGAGCCGGACGGGCTGCGCGGCCCGAGCGTGGACGACCTCCTCGACGCCCCGCCGCTGCCCGTGCTGTTCACCGTCGGATGGTTCGACAACTGCGCCGTGTGGTCCTGGCCGGACATCCAGCGGCTGCTGCGGCACCCGCGGTGGGCATCTCGGCTCCACCTGCGTCTGGAAGCCGTCGACCACGAGAACAACCGGCTCGCCGACGTCCCGATCACCCCGGACATGGACCCCTCGCGGTCCGCGGAGGCACGGGCCCGGCTCATCCCGCGGATCGTCGACCCGACCCTGGAGTTCTTCGACCACTGCCTCGGGCGGTCCGGAGCCGCGGAGACACCCCGGGTCGCCTACGAGGTGTGCGGAGAGGGATGGCGGACGGCCGAGGCGTGGCCGCCCCCGTCCAGCGGCCGGACGGAGCTGTACGCGGCGCCCGGTCAGGAGGAGCGCCGGGCCGGCTTCGTGACCTCCGCCCCGACCGGCGACGACCGCGTCCTGCGGTGGTCGGCGCGCCCCGAGGATCTCGTGCCGTCGATCTCGGAGAACCCCTTCGCCCTGGTGGCCGGGGCGAGGGACCTGGCCTCCGACACCACCAGGTCCGACGTCGCCTCGGTGGACACCGAACCCTTCACGGACGGGCTGGTGCTGGCCGGGCCCGTGGACCTGCACGGCACCCTCACGGTCGAGTACCGCAGCACGGACCTGCACGCCCGTCTCCTCGACATGGCACCGGACGGGACCGGAGCCCTGGTCGCACGGGGCCAGGTCCGGCTCACCGACATCGAAGGGAGCAAGGACTTCCACGTCAGCCTCCTGCACGCCGGCTACCGGCTGCGGCCCGGGCACAGCCTCAGGCTGCACCTCGCGAGCAGCGACTACCCGGAGTTCATGTTCAACACCGGCGACGGCTCCGACGCCTGGACCGCGACCGCGGCCCCCGCATCCACCACGGCCGTCCGCCTCGGCGGGCCCGACGGCCTCCGGCTCACCCTCACCACGCTGCCCGCCCCACAGGCCTGACGGCCCGTCGGTGTTCCGCACCCGCCCCACCCGACACTCACCCCTCGTGAGATTTGGACCTCGATGACGAACAACCTGAAGATCGATCTGGCCCCGCACCACCGGGACTTCCTCGACCTGACCATCCCGGACGCGCTGGACCTCGCGGCGCGGCGCTGGGGAGACCGGCTCGCGGTCAAGCTGATCGAGGGCCGGCCGAGCGAGCACACCTGGTCACAACTGCGCATGCTGGTCGCACGGGTGCGCTCCGGCTTGGAGGCAGGCGGCGTCGAGCCCGGCGACAAGGTCGGCATCATGCTCGGCAACCAGCTCGAATTCCCGCTGGCCTGGCTCGCCGTCATCGAGGCCGGCGCCGTGGCCGTCCCGCTCAACAGCAAGTACACCGCCCGTGAAGTCGACTTCGTCCTCGGCGACGCCGACGCCACCTGGCTGATCACCGAAGGCGAGACGATCGAACGCCTGGCGCGGGACGGCTCCGTGGGCCCGGTCCCCATGGACCGGGTGATACCCGTCGGCGGTGCCGTGCCCGGCACCGGCCCGGACTTCTCCGTACTGATGAGCACGGACATCACCCCACGCACCCACCGGGCAGGCACCCTGGACGTCGTCAACATCCAGTTCACCTCGGGGACCACCGGCCTGCCCAAGGGCTGTCTGCTCACCCACGAGTACTGGACCGAGTTCGGCGTCTACTCCAGCGCGCTGTTCGACGATCCGCAGCGGCTCCTGGCCGACCACCCCTTCTACTACATGCAGAACCAGGCGTACTTCATGATGGCCCTGGCCGGTGGCGGCGCCCTGTACGTCACCAAGGGGCTGAGCCGCCGGAAGTTCATGGGATGGCTCACCGACCACGAGATCGACTTCGCCTGGCTCGACGACTTCATGCTGGCGGAGCCCGCCGGGGCGACCGACCAGCACCTCGCCATCGGCAAGGCGCCGGTCTCCGGAGTCTCCGGCAGCGCCCACACCGGCCTGGAGAAGCGCTTCGGCCTGCTGGCACGGGACTGGTACGCCAGCACCGAGGCCGGGAACGGCACCTTCGTGCCCTGGGAACGCACCGATCTCACCGGCACACCGACGATCGGCCTGGCCTGGCCCACCCGGGAGACGAAGATCATCGCGGAGAACGGGGACGAGGCCGGGCCCGGCGTCGCCGGGGAACTGTGCCTGCGCGGCAAGGGCATGATGCTGGGCTACCACAACAGGCCGGAGACCAACGCCGAACTGTTCCTGCCCGGAGGCTGGTACCGCACGGGTGACCTGGTCCGCAAGGACTCCGACGGTCTGCACTACTTCGAGGGCCGCATCAAGGACATGGTCAAGCGCAGCGGGGAGAACATCTCCTGCGCCGAGGTCGAACTGCGCATCATGGAACTGCCCGAGGTCGCCGAGGCCGGAGTCGTCCCGGTCCCGGACCCGGACCGCGGAGAAGAGGTCAAGGCCGTCATCGTCCTGGAGGACGGTGCGACCCTGTCCGCGGAGAGGGTCGCGCAGTGGTGCCGGGAAGGGCTCGCCGCGTTCAAGGTGCCCCGCTACGTCGAGTTCCGCGACCGGCTGCCGCACACCCCGAGCGGGAAGACGGCCAAGTCGGTCCTCCGCTCGGAGCCCGAGCCGTTCGGCACCGGAGTGGTCGACCTGCGTCCGCCGGCCCGGGCGGGGAACTGACTGCCCGGACGCCGGGAGGAGACACCGCCCGGTCTATATAGTGACCGATATACATCGGAGGAGGGGCAGAGACAATGCCGCGCGTGATCGACAGGGAACAACGCGTCCGGGAGATCGTCGAGGCCACGCTGGCCATCCTCGGAGAACAGGGTTACAAGGAGCTGACCCTCCGTAATCTCGCCAAGCGCATGGGCGGCTCCATCACCCTGATCACCCACTACTTCGCCAACCGCGACCTGCTGCTGTCCGGAGTGCTGGAGGTCGTACTCGACGACGCGAGGAAGTTCAGCGAACAGCTGATGTCGATCGAGGACCCCCACGACCGGCTGCGCGCGGTCATGCTCTGGTTCCTCCCGCTGTCCGAGGAGGAGGTGCGCAACGAGCGGGGCCGTATCAGTCTCGTCGCCCATCAGGACGCCTCCCCGGCGATCCGGGAATGGCTCGACGAGATGGAGACCGCCATGCGGTCCGTGCTGGCCAAAGCGGTGTCCGACTTCGTCGAACCCGAGGAGCGGGACGCCATCGTGGACCAGATGCGCGTGTGGGGGAGCGGCATGGTGCTCTCCGTGGCCGAACACCCGGAGATCTGGACGCCAGAGCGGCAACTGGAGGCCCTCGAACGCTTCCTCAAGGCGTTGAGGCTGACGTCGAACATCCGGCCCACCTCGGTGGCGGGTCGGGTGCGGGCGGGGAGAACGGCGGCACCTGCGACGGACGTGTGACTCCCCCGCTCGGCTGCGGAGTGCCGAGGGGCGGCGGAGCCACGGGCATCGGCGGTGGACGGGGGCGCCGATGCCCGCGCGTCTCGGGGGTCGCGGTGCACCTCTGAGCAGGGCCGACGGAGCGGGCAGGTGTCCTCGGGCCGGCGGCCTGGGCCTACAGTGGGGGCGTGTCCTCAGGAAACGCCGTGGTGGCGCGCAACATGCGCCTTCTCAGAGAGCAGCGGGGTCTGTCCCTGGCCGAACTGGCCCGGCAGGCAGGGCTGGCGAAGCAGACCCTGTCCAAGCTGGAGCAGGGAACCGGCAACCCCACGGTGGACACGCTGTTCTCCATCGCCGCCGCCCTCGGCGTGCCCGTCACCCGGCTGGTGGCGGAGCGGGAACAGGTGATGACCGTCCAGCGCGCCGACGAGGTCGTCTGGCAGGACCACGGGGGCTACGAATCCCGTTCGCTGGACCACATCTACGGGTCCGGTGTCATCGAGAACTACCTCGTGCGGGTCGCCCGCGACCCGCAGGGCACGGTCAAGCCGTCCGAGGCGCACCCGGTGGGAACACTGGAGCACCTGTACGTGATCAGCGGCCGGGTCCGGGTGGGACCGGTCGACTCGCCGGTGGAGCTGTCGGCGGGCGACTTCGTGCGCTACCCGGGGGACCGCCCCCACGCGTACGAGTCGCTGGAGGGCGAGAGCGTCGTCCACGTGGTCGTCAGTGTGCCGCGGGTGCAGCCGGGTACCGGAGGCGTCAACCTCGCCCGGACGCACGGCAACGGTCAGCACTGAAGCGCGGACCGGGCGGGCCCCGAGGGCTCCTGCCGGGACCGGGCCGCGAGGACGGCCCTGGATGCCTCGTGGGCCACGCGGCGCAGGGCCGGGGTGAAACGGGCGGGGTCGAAGCGGGCGTCGGCGCCCGCGATGGAGAGGGCCGCCACCGGCCGGCCCGCCGCCCCCATGATCGGTACGGCCACACAGGCCAGGCCCGGCGCGGCCTCCTGGCGGTCGTAGGCGACGCCGTCCTCGCGGATGCGCCGCAGCACCGCACGGAACCGGTCGGGGTCCGAGAGGGTGTGCGGGGTGCGGGCGGGCAGCCCCTCGGCGACGGCCGCCTCCGCCATGTCGTGGTCGAAGGCCAGCAGGGCCTTGCCCACACCCGTGCAGTACGCCGGCAGACGTGCGCCGACCTGCGAGGGGGAGCGGGCCGCGCGATGGCCGTGGATCTTGTTGACGTACACGATGTCGGTGCCGTGCAGGACGGCGAGGTGCACGGTCTCGTGGGTCAGTTCGTACAGGTCCGCGAGGTGCGGCATGAGGACGTCCCGCAGCAGCGGCGGGGTCGGGCCGTAGGCGCGGGTGCCGATGTCGAAGAGCTGGGAGCCCAGCCGGTAGTTGCTGCCCACGCGTTCCACCAGGTCGTTGCGGTGGAGGATGCCGAGCAGCCGGAACGCGGTCGACTTGGTCAGCCGGGTGCGCCGGGCCAGCTCGCTCACACCGGCCTCGCCGTCCAGCTCCGCGAGCGACTTGAGCAGGACGAGGGCTTTGTCGACCGCGGTCTGCTGCTCCGCCACGGGGCCGGAGGCGGGCTGCGGTACGGGCGCGGTGTGCGCCGGGAGGGGTGAGGGTACGGGCATGACGGGCTCCGGTTGCATTCCAGGCGGCCATTTCGATGGACGCACGTCCAATGTAAATGACCGCTACGGGGATGTAAACGGAGGGCCGAGCCGACCGGAGTGACCGTGACCACGGCAGCGGGCGGGGAGACGACCGACCTCGTCTCCCCGCCCCGGCTGTCAGGACTTCGCGGCGGCCCTCATCCTCCGGCCACAGCAGGCCGGAGCAGGTCCAGCGCGATGTCCACGATCATGTCCTCCTGCCCGCCGACCAGCCCCCGCTTCCCGACCTCCAGCAGAATGCTGCGGACGTCGACCCCGTACTGCCGTGACGCGGTCTCGGCGTGCCGCAGGAAGCTGGAGTAGACCCCGGCGTAGCCGAGGGTGAGGGTCTCGCGGTCGACCTGGACCGGGCGGTCCTGCAACGGTCGTACGAGATCGTCGGCCGCGTCCTGGAGGGCGAAGAGGTCGCAGCCGTGCTGCCAGCCCTGGAGGTCGGCCACCGCGACGAACGGCTCGATCGGGCAGTTGCCCGCGCCCGCGCCGTGCCCGGCGAGCGACGCGTCGACCCGGGTCACGCCCGCCTCCACCGCGACGACCGAATTGGCCACGGCCAGCGAGAGGTTCTGGTGGGCGTGGATGCCGATCTGGGTCTCCGGGGCGAGTACGTCGCGGTAGGCGCGGACGCGCTCACGGACGCCGTCCATGGTGAGCCGGCCGCCGGAGTCGGTGACGTACACGCAGTGCGCGCCGTACGACTCCATCAGCTTGGCCTGCTCCGCCAGCTTCCCGGCCGGGGCCATGTGACTGAGCATCAGGAAGCCCGAGACGTCCATGCCCAGTTCGCGGGCGGTGCCGATGTGCTGGGCGGCGACATCGGCCTCGGTGCAGTGGGTGGCGATGCGGACGGACCGTACGCCGAGCGAGTAGGCGTGCTTCAGTTCGGCGATGGTGCCGATGCCGGGCAGCAACAGCGTGGTGAGCGTGGCCCGTTCGAGGACCGACGCGGCGGCCTCGATCCACTCCCAGTCGGTGTGGCTGCCGGGGCCGTAGTTCAGCGAGCCGCCCGCCAGGCCGTCGCCGTGCGCCACCTCGATGGCGTCGACACCGGCCGCGTCGAGGGCGGCGACGACACGGCGCACGTCGGCGGGCTCGATGCGATGCCGTACGGCGTGCATGCCGTCTCGGAGGGTGACGTCCTGGACGTACAGGTTCGTGGTCATGCCCGGTCCCCCTGGCGTGCGTGCTGGGCGATGCGCTCGGCGGTGCGCAGGGCGGCCGAGGTCATGATGTCGAGGTTGCCGGCGTAGGCGGGGAGGTAGTGGGCGGCGCCCTCGACCTCCAGGAACACCGAGACCCTGGTGGTCACTTCGGGCGCGCCCGTGGGCAGCAGGGTGTGCACCGGCTCGTCCGGCGCCACGGCGGTGAACTGGACGTCCTGCTTGAGCCGGTAGCCGGGAACGTACTTGGCGACCTCCGCGACCATGTCGGCGACGGAGGAGCGGATCGTGTCCCGGTCCGCGTCGCCGGTCAGGCAGAAGACCGTGTCCCGCATGATGAGCGGCGGTTCGGCCGGGTTGAGGACGATGATCGCCTTGCCGCGCGCGGCTCCGCCGACCTTCTCGATGGCCGACGAGGTGGTCTCGGTGAACTCGTCGATGTTGGCGCGGGTTCCGGGTCCGGCCGACTTCGACGCGATGGAGGCGACGATCTCGGCGTACGGGACCGGCGTCACGCGGGCCACGGCGTGCACGATCGGGATCGTGGCCTGGCCGCCGCAGGTGACCATGTTGACGTTCTCGGCGTCGAGGTTCTCGTCGAGGTTCACCGGAGGGACGACGAACGGGCCGATCGCGGCAGGCGTCAGGTCGACGAGCGTCTTGCCGAAGGGCTTCAGGCGCTCCGCGTTGGCGATGTGGGCCTTGGCCGAGGTGGCGTCGAAGACGATGTCGATGTCCTCGAACCCGTCCAGGGCGATCAGGCCGTCCACCCCCTCGGACGTCGCGGGGATGCCGAGCCGTCGGGCGCGGGCGAGACCGTCGGAGTCGGGGTCGATGCCGACCATGGCCGCCATCTCCAGCGTCTCGGAGAGGCGGATGACCTTGATCATCAGGTCGGATCCGATGTTGCCGGAACCGATCACGGCCACTCTGGTCTTCTTCATGAGGCCTCCTTGTCGCTGAACGTGGCGGAGACGGTGCCCAGGGCGGAGATCTCCGCGCGGACGGTGACGCCGGGAGTGACGGCGGCCATCGGGCCGAGCGCACCGGACAGGACGACCTGCCCGGCCCGCAGCGGCTCCCCGTAGGCGCGGGCGGTACGGGCCAGCCACAACAGGGCGTTGAGCGGGTCGCCGAGACAGGCGGCGCCGTTCCCCTCGGAGACCAGGACGTCGTCGAGGTACATCCGCATGGTCGCCGCGCGCGGTTCGAACGCGTCGAGCGACAGGCGCGCCTCCCCGAGGACGTACAGCCCGCTGGAGGCGTTGTCGGCGACCGTGTCGGTGAGGGTGATGTCCCAGCCGGCGATACGGCTGTCCACGATCTCCAGCGCGGGTGCCGCGAAGGCGACCGCGGCGCGCACGTCCGCCGGGGAGAGGTCGTCGCCGTCCAGGTCCGCCGCCAGCACGAAGGCGATCTCCGCCTCGGCCTTCGGCTGGAGCAGCCGGGACATCGGCACCTCGGCGTGCGCGGAAACGTCCATGTCGGCGAAGAGCACGCCGAAGTCCGGCTGGTCCACGCCGAGTTGCCGCTGCACGGCGGGGGAGGTGAGGCCGATCTTGCGGCCGCTGACGACGGCGCCCTCGGCCAGCCTGACGTCGACGAGGCGGCGCTGGACCTGGTAGGCGCCGTCGACGTCGACCGGGCCCAGCAGATCGCGGACCGGGGCACAGGGCCTCCGCTCGGCCGTGGCCGCGAGCAGCCGCTCCGCGGCGGCACCGATCGCCGTTTCGCGCTCCGTCATCGGTTCGGCTCCTGTTCTGCCGTGGCCACCGCGAAGCCGGCGATCCACTCGGGGATGGGTGCGTAGAAGCGGGAGGTCATGCGGTAACCGCCGGTCGCGGCGAGGGACGCGAAGGCGGCGATCCAGGTGCGGACCTCGTGGGCCGAGCCGCCGCCCTCGGCGCCCATCCACTCCACGGTCCAGCCGTCCACGTCGCCGAGCCGGCCGCTCTCCAGCGTGTCGAGCACGTGCGTGTCCCAGGCCGGGTTGATCGGGATCATCTTCGTCGAGCCGGCCGCGTAGTCCCGGCCCGCCTGGACCACCCGCTCCTCGCCCCGGGCCCGTTGCTCGGGGGTCGGCGGGTGGCCCTCGATCAGGGCGTCGGCCACGCGCGGCGGGGCGCCGTCGAGCACCGGCACCGGAGGATCGTGCGAGAGACCGCCGGAGCCGAGGAAGAGCACACGGCGGTCCAGGCCGGCCGCCGCCTCGCCGATCGCGGTACCGAGGGCGCGGATACGGCTCACCGGCCCGAGCGGGGTGGCCACGCCGTTGACGAAGACGGGCACGACCGGGACCTTGTCGATGCCGCCGAAGAGCACCTCCAGCGGCTGGACGAAGCCGTGGTCGACGGTCATCCGGGCGGACACCGTCAGGTCGACGCCCCGGTCGAGCACACCGCGGGCGAGGGCGCGCGCGGCCTCCGTGTCGACCGACAGCGGCCCCGCCGTGGAACCGAAGTCACCGACCGCGTTGGCGTCGGTCCCCAGGCAGAAGGGCGGCATCTCCTTGTAGAAGAAGCCGTTGTAGTGGTCGGGGGCGTACAGGACGACCAGTTCGGGGTCGAAGTCGCGGACGAAGGACCGTGCGCCCTCGACGGCCTCCTCGACGGCGGCGAGGACGTCGGGCGCGGGGTCGTTCCTGCCGATCAAGGGGGAGTGGGACAGGCCCACGGCAGCGGCGTTCATGATGCTTCTTCCTGAGGGTCGACGGCCTGGGGGTGGACGACGAGCTTTCCGGTGAGCCGCCCGTCGATCATCAGCTGGAAACCCTTGTGGATCTCGTTGAGCGGAAGCGTCCGGTCGATGACCGGGCGCACGCCGGTGGCGTCCATGAGCTTCAGCAGGCCGACCAGCTCACCCCGGGTGCAGCCGGTCGAGCCGAGGATGCGCTGCTGGAGGTAGAAGACCCGGCCCAGGTCGGCGGGCGGGTTGGTGCCGCTGGTCGCACCGGCGATCACGATCGCGCCGCCCGGACGCAGCGATTTCAGCGAGTGGGACCAGGTCGCCTCGCCGACCGTCTCGATCACCACGTCCACCCGCTCGGGCAGCCGCTCCCCGGTCGGTACGGCCTTGCGCGCGCCCCAGGACTCGGCCTGCGCCCGCTTCTCCGCGCTGCGGCTGGTGGCGTACACGACCGCCCCGGCGGCGACCGCCAGCTTGATCGCGGCCGAGGCGACCCCGCCCCCCGCGCCCTGCACCAGCACCCGGTCCCCGGCCCGGATCCCGGCCTGCGTGAAGAGCATGCGGTACGCGGTGCCCCAGGCCACCGGCAGGCAGGCGGCCTCGTCGAAGGTGAGCCACTCCGGCTTGGGGATCAGGTTGCGGGTGGGCACGGACAGGTACTCCGCGAAGGCGCCGTCGTGCTGCTCGGAGAGCAGGGCACGCCCCGGGTCGAGGGTCTCGTCACCGAGCCCGCCGTCCGGATCCGCGAGCACGGGATGGACGAGGACCGCGTTGCCGTCCTCGTCGTGGCCCGCCGCGTCGCAGCCCAGGACGACGGGCAGCCGCTCGGGCGGATGGCCCACCCCGCGCAGGGTCCACAGGTCGTGCATGTTGAGGGAGGAGGCGACCACGCGGACGACGGACCATCCGGGGCGCGGCTCGGGCTTCGGGATCTCTCCCAGGACGAGCCCCGACAGCGGGTCCGTGGCGCTCTGGGAGATGGCGGTTGCGGCAAGCATGCGGCCACGCTCTCCCGGAGGCGGCGACCTCCGACAGCGCGTGTGCCGCAGGACGGCACGACGGATGGCACACCCTTTCGCCGGTGTTGTTGCCTGTGCCCATGACCTCGACGAACGATCCCAAGGGCGCTGCCACGGCGGCACCGCGCGGGGCGCTGCGGCGCCCCGCAGACCTGGCACGGAACCTCGACGTCTCCGGGCTCGTCGACACCGAGGGCGGACTGTTGGACCGCGTGATCTTCACCGACCAGCAGCTGTACCGGCAGGAACTGCGCCGTGTCTTCGCGCCGAGCTGGCTGTTCCTCGCGCACACCGACCAGTTCCACAAGCCGGGCGACTTCTTCACCACGTACATGGGCGAGGACCCGGTCATCGTGACCCTGGACCGCGACCGCCGGATCCGCGCCTACCTGAATTCCTGCCGCCACCGGGGCGCCCGCGTGTGCCGCGCGGACTTCGGTACGACCCGCAACTTCACGTGCACGTACCACGGTTGGTCCTTCAACCTGGACGGCTCCTTGGTGAGCGTGCCCAACAAGGAGGGCTACCCCGCCGACTTCGACGGGGGGCAGTGGGGTCTGGTGGGGGTCCCGCACGTGGAGACCTACCACGGCCTGGTCTTCGGCACCTGGAACCCGGACCCGGTCCCGCTGCGCGCGTCGCTCGGTGACATGGCCTGGTACATGGACGCCATGCTCGACCACGACGACCAGGGCACGGCCGTCGTCGGCGGCGTCCACAAGTGGGTCCTGGAGGGCAACTGGAAGCTGGCGGCCGAGCAGTTCGCCACCGACTGGTACCACGTCAACATGAGCCACGCCTCCGCGCTCATGCTGCTGGCGCCGGCCGGCAAGAAGCCCAAGGACGAGGTCGTGCACCGCACCGGCCGCCAGTTCTCCGACGCGAACGGCCACGGCGCCGGCTTCCCGGTCCACCCCAGGAACCGGTTCGACGCGCAGACCGTGCACCAGTGGACGGACTACGACGCGTTGCGCGAACGCCTCGGCGAGGCCCGGGTCGAGGGGCCGCTGACCAACGGCCACGCCACCGTCTTCCCCAACTTCTCCTACCTCCCCGTCAACGGCTCCATCCGCGTCTGGCACCCCAAGGGCCCCGACCGGATGGAGGTGTGGGCCTGGACCGTCGTCGACAAGTCCATGCCGGAGGAGGTCCGCGAGGCCCAACGCCTCTACAACCTGCGGACGTTCGGGCCCAGCGGGATCTTCGAGCAGGACGACGGCGAGAACTGGAGCGAGGTGCAGGCCGTCGCGAACGGCTTCATCACCAACGGCGTCGCGCTCAACTACCAGATGGGTCTCGGCTCCGAACGCGAGGACGGCCGCCACCCCGGCAGGACCAGCGAGCTGTACAGCGACGCCGCGGGCCGCGCCTTCTACGGGCGCTGGCGCGCACTGATGAACACCCCTGCCTGGCACGAGACGTCGCACGAGACGTCGCACGAGACGTCGCACGAGACGTCGCACGAGACGTCGCACGAGACGTCGCACGAGACGTCGCACGAGACGTCGCACGAGACGTCGTACG
>NZ_JBEZLP010000019.1:0-22650 GCF_040652195.1 Streptomyces sp. NPDC048278 | reverse complement strand
CGTCGTACGAGGAGCAAGCATGAGCAACGGCATCCGCGTCGCGGCCCTGGACGACATCCCCCAGGGCGAGGGCATCGCCGTCGACAAGGCGGTCACCGGCACCGACGACCACATCGCCCTGCTGCGCGACACCGACGACACCGTGTACGCCCTCGACGACACCTGCACGCACGAGACCGCCTCCCTGGCCGACGGCTGGGTCGAGGACGGGTTCGTCGAATGCCCGCTGCACTCCAGCAGGTTCTGCCTGAAGAGCGGCGAGGTCCAGGGCCTGCCCGCCACGAGGAACGCCTGCCCGCACCGCGTCGAGGTACGCGACGGCGAGGTCTGGCTCTTCCCGGGGGAGACGCCGTGACCGAGCGTGTGGTGATCGTCGGCGGCGGCGTCGCGGGCGTCAGCACGGCCGCCGCGCTGCGGTCGGGCGGCTTCGACGGCGACCTCACCCTCGTCGACGCGGGCGACTTCCCGTACGACCGGCCGCCCCTGTCGAAGGACTTCCTGGCCGGCACCAAGGACATCAAGCAGATCGCGCTGCAACCGCCGCAGTGGTACGACGACCAGCGGGTACGCCTCATCAACCGGACCGCCGTCACCGCGCTGCGCCCCCGGGACGCGGCCGTCGAACTCCCGGACGGCCGGCTGCTGCCCGCCGACCGGGTCGTCCTGGCCACCGGCGGCGGCGCGGCCCGCCCGCCGATCCCCGGCATCGACAGCGACCGCGTCCATGTGCTGCGCACGGCGGACGACGCCGACCGGCTGCGCCCGGCCCTCGCCCCCGGCGCCCGCGTCCTCGTGGTCGGTGCCGGTCTGATCGGCGCCGAGGTCGCCTCGACCGCCGTACGCCTCGGCTGCCAGGTCGACCTGGTCGACCCGGTGGCCGTCCCGCTGGCCGCCGTCCTCGGCCCGGAACTCGCCGCCTGGCTGCACGACCTGCACGCCCGGCACCGCGTCACCACCCTGCGGGCCTCGGTCGAGTCCTTCACGGAACTGCGTACCGGCATCGAGGTACGGCTGACCTCGGTCGCCGAACCGCGGCTGTACGACGCCGTCGTGCTCGGCGTCGGCATGGTGCCGTGCACCGAACTCGCCCGGCTCGCCGGTCTTGAGGTGGACCGCGGCATCGTCGTCGACGAGCGGCACGTCACCTCGAACCCGGCCGTGCTCTCCGTCGGAGACCCGGCCCGCGTCCGCCGGGACGGGGCGCTCCTGCCACGTACCGAGCACTGGGAGGCCGCACGGCACGACGGCGCCCGGGCCGCCGCCACCCTGCTCGGCACCGCACCGCCGGAGCCGACGGCGCCCTGGTTCTGGACGGACCGGCACGCACGCCACGTCGAGGCCGTCGGCCACCTGGACACCGCCGAACACACCGTCGTCCGCGGTGCCTTCGACGGCCCCTCCTTCGCGGTCTTCGGCCTGCGGGACGGCCTGGTCGTGGCCGCGGCCTCGGTCGACGACCCGTCCGCCGTACGCGCCGCCCGCCGCATGATCGACCGCCGGATCCCGGCCGACGCCGACCGGCTGGCCGACCCGTCCGTGAAGCCGCGCGACCTGCTGCGCGGCTGACCCGCCGCCGGGCGGCACGGCCCCTGCAGGTCCGGCCCGAAGAAGGGATCGAACGACACCGTGAGCACAGCCACCGAGCAGCACCGGGCCCGCGCCGGAGAACGCGCCGACCGGGACACGCACTTCGAGGTCGAGCAGTTCTACTACGAGGAGGCCGCCCTCCTCGACGACGGCCGCTACACCGACTGGCTCGAACTGCTCGCCGACGACCTCGACTACTGGATGCCCACCCGCACCAACCGGCTCCGGCGCCAGCAGGCGCTGTCCGTCGCCGCCCGCGGCGAGGCCGCCTTCTACGACGAGAGCAAGGAGAGCCTCGCCTGGCGCATCCGCCGCTTCGACTCGGGCATGGCCTGGGCCGAGGACCCGCCCTCGCGGACCCGGCACCTGGTCACGAACGTGATGGTCCGGCATGCCGACCCGGCCGAACACGACGGGTTCACCGAGAACGACCTCTGGGTGCGTTCGGCGTTCCTGGTCTACCGCAACCGGCTGGAGCGCGAGGAGAACGTCTTCGCCGGCGGACGCACCGACCTCCTGCGCCGCACCGGCGACGGAGGTCTCCGGATCGCCCGGCGGACCATCCTCCTGGACCAGAACATCCTCCAGGCCAAGAACATCTCGACCTTCTTCTGATGGAGACGTGCACCGTGACCGACCTCGAACTCAAGCACCACCGCGTCACCACCTCACTCGGTGAGATCGCCGTGGCCGAGACCGGCGAGGGGCCGGTGCTGGTGATGCTGCACGGCGGCGGCCCGGGCGCCTCCGGCGTGAGCAACTACCGGCAGAACCTGCCCGCCCTGGCCCGGCACTTCCGTGTCGTCCTGCCCGACCAGCCCGGATTCGGGGGCAGTTACCGCCCGAGCGAGGCCGACCTGGACGAGCGGTCCATCACCCGGATCACCGTCGACGCCCTCTGCCAGGCCCTCGACTCCCTCGGCATCGACACCTTCCACCTGCTCGGCAACAGCCTCGGCGGCGCCGCCGCGATCGCCCTGGCCCAGCAGCACCCCGAGCGGGTCACCCGGCTGGTGCTGATGGCTCCCGGCGGCGGCTGGCTGCCGCTCTGCCCGACGCCCACCGAGGGACAGAAGGAGATGTTCCGCTACTACAACGGCGGCGGGCCCAGCGAGAAGAAGATGGCGGCTTTCATCCGCACCATGGTCTACGACCACCGGCAGTTCGGCGAGGAGGTGGTGAAGGCCCGCTACGAGGCCTCCCTCGACGAGAGCCACATCGCCTTCTACCACCGCTACAACGCGGCGTTCGCGCAGCGCGGCGGCATGGACCCGCTCTGGCGCGACCTGCACCTGATCAAGGCCCCCACCTTGCTGCTCTGGGGCCGGGACGACCGTACGATCACGCTCGACGGGGCTCAGCTGATGCTCAAGCAGATCCGTGACGTCCAGCTGCACGTCTTCGGCCGCTGCGGCCACTGGGTGCAGCTGGAACGGCAGCGGGAGTTCGACCGGCTGGTCACCGACTTCCTGGCGGAGGACGCTTCGTGAGCGGCGGCTGGCTGGCGGGCGACACCGCCCTGATCACCGGCGGCGGATCGGGCATCGGGCGCGCCGTCGCCGAGCGGTTCCTCGCGGAAGGCGCCTCGGTCACCGTCCTCGGCCGGGACAAGGCCCGGCTCGACGAGGTCGTCCGGGCGGCCCCCGACCCGTCCCGGATCCACGCCGTCGCCGCCGACGTGCGCGACTCGGCCGCCCTGCACGCGGCCGTCGCCGAGACGGTCGACCGCTTCGGCAAGCTCGACACGCTCGTCACCAACGCCGGCCTGTGGGACTACCAGCGCCAGCTCACCCGGCTCGGCGCCGAGGAACTGGACGCCACCTTCGACGAGATCTTCTCCGTCAACGTCAAGGGATACGCCCTCGCCGCGGAGGCCGCCTGGCGGGAGCTGGTGAAGACCCGCGGCAGCATCATCATGACCCTGTCCAACGCCTCCTTCTACGTCAACGGCGGCGGCCCCCTCTACACCGCCAGCAAGCACGCCTGTCTCGGCCTGATGCGCGAACTCGCCTACGAACTCGCCCCCAAGGTCCGCGTCAACGGCGTTGCCTGCGGCGGCATGAACACCGACCTGCGCGGCCCCGAGTCACTGGCGCTGTCCGACCGCTCGATCGCGGCCTCGTTCGCGAAGAAGGCCCCGGGCTCGCCGCCGCCCATCCCGCTGCACGACTCCAGCACCGACCCCCGTGACTTCACCGGGTCCTACGTGCTGCTGGCCGCCCGCGCCCAGAGCGGCCCGATCACCGGGCACGCCATCAACGTCGACGGCGGAATCGGCGTACGCGGCTTCGCGACCGCCGCCGGCGGCGACCACCTCTGACCCCGTCCACCCGTCCCTCCTTCCCCCCCCGTCCACACTCGACGAAGCCCGACGAAGCTCAACGAGGAGCCGCTCGTGACCACGCCCGCCACGATCCCGCACCCGGCCAACTCGGGCCTGCGGGTCGACCTCAACCCGGCCGCGGCGGTCGAACGCAACGCCCGCTTCCGCGGAGACACGGTCGTCGTCCGCTACGCCGGAGGCGACCTCACCTACGCCCGACTCGACGACAAGGCGGCCCGGCTGGCCGCCGTCCTGGCGGACGGGGGAATCACCGACGGGGACCGGGTCGCCTTTCTCGGCCTCAACAGCGGCTCGTACCTCGTGACCATGCTGGCCGCGTTCCGCCTCGGCGCGGTCTTCGTGCCGGTCAACTTCCGCCTTGCCGAAGCCGAGTTGGAGGCCGTGCTCAACGGCAGCGGCGCCACGGCCCTGGTCTGCGAGGAGAGCCACCGGGAGAGCGCCGACCGGATCCGCGGCCGTACGCGTCTCGCCCGCTTCCTCCTGGTGGACGACGACACCGAGGTCCCGGCGACCGGCGCCCCGGGCTGGGAGTCCTGGTCGCCCCTGCTCGCCGCCGCCCTGCCGGCGCCCGGCGCGGCGGCCAAGGGCGCGGACGACCCCGCGATCCTGATGTTCACCTCCGGCACCACCGGCACGCCCAAGGGCGTCGTGCTGACCCACGGCAACATCTGGTGGAACTCCGTGAACGTGGAGCTGCGCCTGGACACCCGCCGCGGCGACGTCACCTACGCCGCCGCACCGCTCTTCCACGTGGGCGCCCTGAACAGCTTCGTCCTGCGCACCCTGGTGCGCGGCGGCACGGTGGTGATCCGCCGCGGCTTCGACCCCGGGCAGTGTCTGGCGGACCTGGTCACCCACCGGGTGAACTCGATGTTCGGAGTGGCCCAGATGTTCGCCGCGCTCGCCCGGGTGCCCGGCGTCTTCGAGGCGGACCTGAGCCACCTCCGCTCGGTCGTCGTCGCGGGCGCGCCGGTACCGCCCTCGCTGATCGAGCTCTACGCCGGACACGGTGTCCTGCTCCAGCAGGCCTGGGGACTGACCGAGACCGCCCCCTTCGCCACCCACCTGCCGGCCGAACACACCCTGGACAAGGTCGGCTCCGCGGGCATCCCCATGCCCTTCACCGAGGTCCGCGTCGTCGACGCCGCCACCAACCGCCCCGTCGGGACCGGCGAGGCAGGCGAGATCGTGGTCCGCGGCCCGAACGTCACGGCCGGCTACTGGAACAACCCGCAGGCGAACCGGGCCGCCTTCGACGAGGAGGGGTGGTTCCACTCGGGTGACATCGGATACCTGGACGAGGACGGCTGCCTGTACATCGTCGACCGGCTCAAGGACATGATCATCACCGGTGGGGAGAACGTCTACCCGGCCGAGGTCGAACGCGTCCTGTCCGCCATGCCGGGCGTCCTGGACGTCGCGATCGTCGGTGTGCCCGACGAGCAGTGGGGGGAGGCGGTGGCGGCCGTGGTGAGCGTGGACGACCCGGCGGCGGTCACGCTTGAGGCCGTGCACGCGTGGGCCGCGGGGCGGCTGGCCCGCTACAAACTGCCCCGGCGCCTGACCGTCGTGCCCGCCGTGCCGAGGAACGCCTCCGGCAAGCTGGACCGGGCCGTCGTCCGCCGCCTCGCCGACGGGCAGGGCTGACATGCTCGCCGTGCCACCGCTGCCCGCCCTGGAACTCCGGGGCGGGCAGCGGGCGACCGTCGAGTCGTGGAGCCGCGGCGCGGGAGTACTGCGCCTGCGCCACGGCGGAACCGAGGCCCTGGTGCGCGTGGAGCGCTGCGCGGCGGGACGACTGCGGGACGCCTACCCCGTGGCGGCCCACGACGTGGAACTCGTCCTGGAGACGGACCCGCGTGCGGAGACGGTCCCCGCCCTGCTCCGGACCCTGGCCGAGGCCGTCTCCGCAGCCGACCCGCGCTGCCGCCGGGTCGTGTACGCGGTGCCGGAAGGCGACCGGACCGCCACCGAGCACGCCGAGGCGGCCGGTTTCCGGTACGTCGTCGACATCGACGTGGCGGACCGGCAGCTCAGCCTCCTGGTCCGCGAACCCGGCTGGGTCACGAACACCGACATGGACCTGGACCACGTGCCCGGCACCTGACCGACAGCGGCCGTGCCTCACCGGGCACGGCAGCGGTCGGGACGCGGCGGTTTCTCGCAGCGGCTGTGTTCACGGCCTCACGGATCGGCGCCCGCATGGAGGCGACGATGTGGACACCGTGACGGTGCCTCTGACGTGTGGTGGGCCGCCGCCCTGCCCCGGCCTCGATGTCCATGGCTCGGATATGATGTGGCGGGCCCCGCCGGATAGTGACTCGGAGGTGATCTCATGGCCGGCCGACGTGCAGACGCCAGACGCAACTACGCGCACATCCTCGAAGTGGCCCAGGACGAGGTCGCCACGCGCGGCGCCGACGCGTCCCTGGAGCGGATCGCCCGGGTGGCAGGGGTCGGTTCGGCCACGGTCCGCCGACATTTCCCGGGCCGTCGGGCCTTGTTGGAGGCCGTCTTCCGCGAACAGACCGAGACGCTGTGTGCGCATGCCCGCGAGCTCATGGGGCAGAGCGATCCGAGGGCGGCACTGCTCGAGTGGCTGGACGCTTTCGCCGAGTACGTCGCTTCCGCGCGCGGACTTGCCACGGCTCTTCTCCCGGACGGGATGGCCGACCGGGACGGCGGGACCTCCTGCTCGACGGAGCTCGGCACGGCGGCCCAGCCGCTCGTGGAACGCGCCGCGCGGACCGGAGCGGTCGCAGCAGGCGTGACCGCCACCGATCTGATCACGCTGATCGTCGGCATCGTGCTGGCCACCGAGAACTGCACGGACCCTGCCGCCGAGACGACCCGGCTCCTCACCCTCGCCCTTGACGGGATCAGCCCGCGAGCATAGGCGGGCCTGCGCCGGGACGGTCATGACCTCCCCGGTCCGGCCGGGGATCGTGCGGGCTCGACGGTGCGTCCGTACTGGTGCGGGGCACCGAAATGCCCGCGCAGGGTGGCTGCCTCGTAGTCCCCGTGGAACAGGCCGCGGCGCCGGAGGACGGGGACGACCCTGTCCGTGAAGGCGGGGAGGCCGTCGCTGACGACGTCGGGGGCGATGACGAAGCCGTCACAGGCACCGGCCTCGAAGAGTTCCTGCATCTCGTCGGCGATCTCCTCCGGGCTGCCGAGGAGGGTGGTGTGGAAGTCGGTGACACCGCGTAGCAGGGCCTCGTAGGGCGTGCGGCCCTCGGTCAGCAGGCGCACCGCCTTCTCGGCGTGGAGCCGGAAGGGCGCGGGGCGCAGCGAGGCCCGCTCGGATGAGGAGAGCGGGGCGTTCAGCCGGTCGACGGGAATGTCGACGCCCACCAGCGCGGACAGGTGGCGGAGTCGCGCGTGCACGGGAGTCGGGGACAGACGCATCAGTTCTTCACGTCGGGCCAGCGCATCCTCCGTGCTGTCGGCGACGGTGGTGAAGGCACCCATGAAGAGCCTGATGTCCTCGGGTGCGCGTCCCGCCAGGACGGCCGCTTCGTCCAGGGCACGGCGGTGCTCGCGCCCGGTGTCGATGTCGGTGGCCATGGAGTAGACCCCGGAGGCGTAGCTTCCGGCGACGGTGAGTGCCTCGGCACCGCCGCCGGCCTGGAAGAGGATCGGCTGCCCCTGTGCGGAGGGCGGGATCGGCAGCGGCCCGCGGGAGGCGACATGCCGGCCGGCGAGGTCGACGGGCCGGATCTCGGCGGCGTCGGCGAACACTCCGGCGTCCGTGTCGAGCTTCAGGGCGTCCGGTCCCCAGCTTCCCCACAGGGCCTGGACCAGCTGGACGAACTCGTGCGCGCGTGCGTAACGGGTGGTCCGGTCCGCGACCGGGGAGCCGTAGTTCGCCGCGATGGCGGGTTCCTGGGTGGTGACGGCGTTCCAGCCGATACGGCCGCCGCTGAGCAGGTCGAGGGCCTTGAGCTGGCGGGCCACCGTGTAGGGGTGGTTGAACGTCGTCGACTGGGTGAGCACGATGCCGATGCGGCTGGTGCGGCCGATGACATGGCCCGCGACCACGATGGGGTCGATCGTGGCCGAGGGCTTGTGACGGGTCAGGTCCTCGCGGACCGCGGGGTGGTCGGCGATGAAGAGGAACTGCATCGTGCCGCGTTCGGCCACGGTCGCGGTCTCGGCCCAGGTGTCCGGGTCGAAGTAGGTCCGCGGGTTGGTGCCCGGCCAGCGCCAGGCGGCGTCGGCGGAGCCGTAGTTCATCACCTGCGCTCCGAGCACCATGGAACGCCGGGTGCCGTCGTCGGTCGTTGTGGTGGTCGCGTTCATGGCGTGCCTTTGTTCGTGACGATGAGTCAGAGGGTGTGCCGCAGCCCGACGCGGTTGTGGGCACGGCCTCGGCTCGCAGGTGGGCGAAGAGCGGCCGAAGGGAACACTCCAGCGCGAGCCGGTGCCGGGCAGAGCCTCCCGGTTCGATCGCGCGCACGCGCGCCTCGCCGCCGTGGGCCGTGAGTTCGGCGACGGCGGCCTCGGTGAGGCCGTCCGCGAGCCTGCGGCTGGAGGACGGTCCGCGCAACCCTGCGGATACGGAGGCGATCGTGTACGGGGCATGCGCGGGTTTCCTGCGGACAGTCGCGGGCCGGCCGGAGGGGGCCCATGCAACAGGGGGATGCCTTCCTCAGGAGCCGAAGTCGAGCACCAGCCGCCCCCGGACGCCCCCGGCCTCCAGCCGACGGTGCGCGTCGCCGGCACGCTCGGCGGGCAGGACGTCCGCGACCCGCGGAGTGAGGGCGCCCCGCTCGGCGAGTTCGCGCACGAGATCGAGCCCGACCGTGTTCCTCGACCCGTCCTGGACGAGCGCGTTGCGGACGGTGATGCCGCGCTCGGCTTCCCAGATCCAGGGCGACGGCACGAAGATCTGTCCCCCGTCGCGGACCGCGCGCTCGATCCTGCCGTTCTGCAACGCCCCGTCGACGACGGCGTCGACGCCGTCCGGGACGACCTCCCTGACCCGTTCCGCGAACTCGTCGCCACGGCGCACGACCTCGTCGGCGCCGAGGCCTCGGATCAAGGCCTCGTCGGCGGCGGACGCGTCGGCCAGCACCCGGAGCCCCCGGGTCTTGGCCATCTGCGTCACGTATCCGCCGAACGCCCCGGCCGAGCCGGTGACCGCCAGCGTCCGCCCCTCGGGCAGGTCCAGGGTCGCCAGCGCCATCACGGCGGTCAGGCCGTTCATGGGCAGGGTGCACGCCCGGAAGAAATCCATGTCACGGGGAACCCGCACGACGGACTCGGCCGGCACCACGAGCTCGTCCGCGTACGCCCCGCCACCCGGCTCCCAGGGAACGACGATCGCCATGACGTGGTCTCCGACGCTCCAGGGCGCCCCTTCGCCGACCTCGCTGACGACCCCGGCGGCATCCATGCCCAGGACGTAGGGCGGACGCCACTGCGGGTTCGGGTTCCACGCCTTGCTGCGGGTCCCGATGTCCGCCGGGTTCACCGCAGCCGCGTGCACCCTGATCCGCACCTCCCCCGGACCCGGGTGCGGCTCCGGAACATCGAGCACACACAACTGCTCCGGACCACCGAACTCGGTCAGTCCTACGATTCGCATACCGATGTCCTTCGTTGACTCGTGGGTGGTCGCGGTCGGGGCTGCGGAGGCTGGGACGCCGGCAGGACGTCCGCGAGGCCGCGCCGCGCAGGGAGCCGGGGTCAGGCGAAGAGGATCCGGCCGAGGCGCCGCCAGCCTTCTCGCAAGCGGGTGTCGAGCGCCTGACCCGCCGTCTTGTACTCCATGACCGGCGGTGCGTCGGTGAGGAGTTGGACGGCGACATGGTCGGCGCCCGCGGCGAAGAAGGCCTCCAGGCGTTCCCTGACGCGGACTTCGTCGCCCCAGATGACGATCGCGTCGACGAGCCGGTCACTGCCTCCGCCCGCCAGGTCCTTCTCGGCGAAACCGGACCGCAGGAAACTCCTCGCGTAGTTCGGAGCCGACAGGCTCGGCCCGACGTGGAGCCGGGCGACGGCACGCGCCCGGTCCGGGTCGGACTCCAGGACCACCTTCACCTCCGGGGCGAGCAGAGGGCCCTCGCCCAGGCTCTCGCGGGCCTGCGCGATGTGCGCGGTCGTGGACATGTAGGGGAACGCGCCGATCGACCGGTCACGGGCGAGTTTCAGCATCTTCGGCCCGAGAGCCGCCAGGAAACGGCGCTCGCCGGGCTGACCCACGGCGTCCAGGGCGTCGAGATAGCCGACCATCGCGGAGTAGGGCTGGTGGTACCGCTCGACCGCGCCGGCGTGTCCCACGCCCAGGCCGAGCAGGAACCTGCCGGGATGGGCCGCCTGCACCTCGGCGAACTCCTTCGCCACCTCGCTCGCCTCGTGGTCCCAGATGCGCTGGATGCTGGTGCCGACCGTGAGGTGAGCGGTCTCCTCGATCACTGCCCGGGCGTGCCGGACGGAGCCACCGCCGACCCAGGCCGCGCGGTAGCCGATGTCTTCCAGTTCCCTCGCGGCATGCCCCAGATCGGAGCGCCGGGCCGGGTCGTCCACGCGCAGTGCCAAGCTCCAGATCCCGTAACGCCCGATGGATTCCTTGAGGGCGCCGAGATCGGATTGTGTGGTCCTTGCGTCGTTCATCAGCACTTCCTCTGAGGAGGTCGCCGGGGTGACCGATAAACGGCGTGCCCCTCCGTTTATCTCCGCGGTCACGATACGGAGAACCCCGCCACTTGGCAATCAGGCCTGACGCGGTCGTCCGTGTACCGCCCATCAGTGACCTTGCAGGCGTGACGTCACGATCGTAAGGTGACGGCCGTCAGGTTATCTGGGAGCGATACAGGCTGTGGCCGGAGGGTCTCAACTGTGCTTGCGGGAAAGGCAGTCGGATGAAGATCACCGTCGATGAAGAGAAGTGCTGTGCTGCCGGGCAGTGCGTGCTGGTGGCCCCGGAGCTGTTCGACCAACGGGACGAGGACGGCATCGTCGTGCTGCTCGAACCCGTACCCGGGACGGACCAGGAGGCCGCCGCGCGAGAGGCCGCCCAGGTGTGTCCGGCCGCCGCCATCCTGATCGAGGAAGGCTGACATGACGGCCGCCCCGGAACCCCGGCGGCTCGTCGTGGTCGGTGCGTCGGTCGCGGGTATGGCCGTGGTGGAGGAAGTGCGGCGGCGGGGGTTCACCGGAGAGGTGACCCTGATCGGTGACGAGCCGGGCCTGCCGTACGACCGTCCGCCCCTGTCCAAGCAGTTGCTGGCAGGAGAATGGGACACCGACCGGTTGCTGTTGCGACCGCGGGAACAGTGGGAAGCACTCGGTGTCACACACGTGCCCGGAACGGCGGCCGTGGGGCTGGACGCCCAGGCCCGCCGGGTGAGTCTTGCCGACGGCACCACGCGTGAGTACGACGCGTTGGTGATCGCCACCGGAGCGGTCGCTGTGCATCCCGTCCCGCTGGGCGCCGGTCTGGCCGGCAGTCAGGTGCTGCGCAGCCTCCCGGACGCGCTCCGGCTCCGTGGCTCACTCGCCCAGGGCGGTCGCCTGGTCGTCGTCGGGGCCGGATTCGTCGGCGCCGAGGCGGCGGCCGTCGCCCGCGGCATGGGCGTCGCGGTGACCATGGTCGACCCACTGCCGCTTCCCATGGTCGGCGTGCTGGGCGACGAGGTCGCGCGGATGCTCGCCGAACGCCATCGCGCGGCCGGAGTCGACCTGCGATGCGGTGTCGGCGTCAGCGAGGTGATCGCCGAAGCCGGCCGGACCACGGGAGTGCTGCTGGACGACGGCAGTGCCGTCGACGCGACGAACGTCCTGGTCGCCGTCGGCGCCCGCCCCGCCGTTGGCTGGCTCGCGGACTCGGGTCTGCTGCTGGGGGACCGGAAGCGCGACGGGGTGGAAGGCGTGCTGTGCGACGCCCGTGGACAGGCCGCCGGGGGAATCTGGGCGGCGGGCGACGTGGCCGCCTGGTTCGACCCCGAGCGCGGGTCCCATCGGCGCAACGAGCACCGGCTCGCCGCCACGGAGGAAGGGCGAGCCGTCGCCGCCGCCCTGCTCGGCGAGGAGTTCCCGGCGCCCTCCCTGCCGTACTTCTGGTCCGACCAGTACGACCTGAAGCTCCAGTCCTACGGCACCACCGGACAGGACATGGCCTTCAAAGTCGTGGAGGGCTCGCTCTCCGAAGGCAGGTTCATCGGGGTCTACGGCCGTCCTGACGGCGAGGGGCTGCCGCAGAGCGTCGACGGCGTCCTGGGCAACGGCATGGCCCGCTCGCTGCGCACCTGGCGGCAGGCCGTCCTCGACCGGGCCGCATGGCCCACAGCCGCCCCGTCCGCCGCATAGGCCCCGCCGTACTGGCCTCGACGGATCGCGTTCTCAACTCCCGCGAAGAACAAAGACGTTCGAAAGAAGGCAAGACGACATGACCACCTCCGCACCCCCCACCCCGGCGCCCGACAGCGCGGCTCCCTTCTTCCCGACCCCGCGGACCTGCCCGTTCAGCGCACCGCCGCAGCACGCCGAGTTCCGTGAGGAGGGCGGCCTGCACAAGGTCACCATCTGGGACGGCTCGCAGCACTGGCTCGCCACCCGGCACGAGGACGTCCGTGCCGTGCTGGGCAGTCAGTCCTTCAGCGCCGACGTGCGCCACCCCACGTACCCGCTCGACTGGTCCACGCAGCGAGACGAGCAGGGTGGTCTCTTCCTGCGCCTGGACGACCCCGAGCACGCCCGGCTGCGGCAGATGCTCACCCGGGAGTTCAGCGTCAGGCGCACCCGGGCGATGCGCGACGAACTCCTGCGGATCACCGACGAATTGATCGACGGGATCCTCGCCAAGGACGGTCCCGTCGACTTCGTCGCGGAGTTCGCGCTCGCGCTGCCGTCCCGGGCCATCTGCCTCGTCCTGGGCGTTCCCTACGAGGACCGGGAGGTCTTCCAGAAGCACGCGGACCTCGGTGCCGACCTCACCGCCACGCACGAGGAGCGGGTCCAGGGACAGCTGGAGGCCATCGCCTACTACACGGATCTCATCGAGCGCAAACGCCGCGCGCCCGGCGACGACATGATCAGCCGTCTCCTCGCGGACCACTCCGGGCCGGACGGATTCCCGCCCGAGACCATGCCCGGCCTGGTGGCCCTCCTGACCGGAGCGGGGCACGAGACCACGGCGAACATGCTGGGACTGGGCCTGACCGCCCTTCTCGTCAACCCCGACCAGCGCGCACGGCTGATCGCCCACCCCGAACTGGCGGCCGGCACCGTGGAGGAGATGCTGCGGTACTGGAGCATCGTCGCCGTCAACCCGCGCCGGGTAGCCCTTGAGGACGTGGAGATCGGCGGGCACCTGGTCCGGGAGGGCGAGGGCGTCATCGTCTCCCTGGTCGCCGGCAACCACGACCCACGGGCCTTCAACACGGACGAGACCCCGGCGGACCGGCTCGACATCGGCCGCAACCCCCGCAACCACATCGCCTTCGGCTTCGGCACCCACCAGTGCCTGGGCCAGAACCTGGCCCGCGTCGAGATGGAGGTGGCCTGGCCCCGCCTCCTCGAACGCATCCCCGGACTACGGCTCGCCGTCGCCGAGGACGAACTCGACTTCAAGAGCGAGACCGCCGTGTACGGCCTGAAGTCCCTGCCGGTGACCTGGTGAGCGCCGGAACGTTCGCCGTCGGGGGCCACCTCGACGGCCGCGGCAGGCGTATGGACGGCACGGCGGCGCTCATCACGGGTGCCGGCAGCAGCGGCCACTTCCTCGGCACGGGGGCCGCGACCGCCCTGCTGTTCGCCGCGCAGGGCGCCACCGTCGGGATACTCGACGTCAGCGAGGAGCGCGCCGCGCACACCCGCACGCGCGTCGAGGAGGCGGGCGGCAGAGCCGTCACCCTGGTGGCGGACATCACCGACGAGGACGCCGTCCGCGACGCCGTGGACTCCTTCGCGTTCACGGCGGGAAGGCTCGACGCGGTCGTCAACAACGCCGCCGTCACCCCGAAGGGCGACATCGGCACGGCGGACCGCGCCGACTGGGACCGGGTCTTCGCCGTCAACGCCACCGCCCCCATGCTGGTGGCCCGCGCCGCGCACCCGCATCTCGTCCGCGGTGGCGGGGGTTCGATCGTCAACGTCTCCTCCATCGCCGGCCTGCGCGGTTTCAGCACCGGCGCCTACGGCGCCAGCAAGGGCGCCCTGCAGTCCATGACCGTCGACCTCGCCCACGCCTGGGGACCCGACCGCATCCGCGTCAACTGCCTGGTCCCCGGGCACCTGTACACCCCCATGGGGGACCAGGGCGGCGCCCAGGGCCGCGAACTGCGGCGCAAGGCCAATCTGCTCGGTCTGGAGGGCACCGCCTGGGACCTCGCCTGGGCCGCGCTCTTCATGGCCGGCCCGGAGTCACGGTGGATCACCGGCACGGTGCTTCCCGTGGACGCAGGCACCACCACGGCAACAGGCCTGGGCATGCTGTCCCGCCTGACCGCACCAGGGAACGGAGAACAGGCATGACCGAGGCCGAGGCCGTCGACGCGGACCGTTCGGCGGCTGCGCGACAGGCGGCGGGGGAGCGCGTCGTGGCGGAGATGCTGGGCAAGGAGTTCCTCGCCGCGAACATGAAGGCGGTGCAGGAGGGCGAAGGCCCCGTGCCCAGCATGGGCCGACTGGCCCTGGAGCATGTCTTCGGCGACATCTGGACCCGCCCGGGGCTCGCCCGGCGCGACCGCAGCCTGATCACCCTGGGCGTGCTGATGGCTCAGGGGCACCAGACGGAGATCGGCAACCACGTCGTGGCCGGCCGGGCCAACGGACTCAGCCCGGAGGAGATCCTGGAAGCCGTGCTGCACACCGTCCCGTACATCGGCTATCCGGCGGCAGGCCAGGCGATGGCCACGGCCACGCGTGTTCTCGGGCAGCCGTAGCCGACACCCGGCGGGTGGCCCGGCCGGGCCACCCGCCGCACCGGCGCATGCACCACAATGAGAAGGGTGAACGACCAGCCGACCGCCACCGTACGAAGCCGAAACCCCCGGGGCCAGGGCGAGCGCCTGCGCCAGGACATCCTCGCGGCCGTCGCCCGCCTGCTCGACGAGAAGGTGGCGAACGACGCACTCCCCGTCTCCCTCCGCGAGGTCGCCCGCGAGGTCGGCATCGCCGCCCAGAGCATGTACCTGCACTTCGCGGACAAGGACGAGCTGGCCCGCGCGGTCGTCGAGGACGGGTACGAGCGCCTGGTGACCGTCATGCGGGACGCCGATGCCGAGGCGGTGACCGGCGGAGCCGACGCACGCGAGAGGCTGTTCGCACAGGCCGAGGCGTTCTGCACGTTCGCGCGCACCCAGCGCGGCGTCTACCGTCTCATGTTCGGCTACGACGCCACCGCCTTCGGCATACCGCGCGAGGAACACCCCTCCCTGGACCTGTGGCAGCAGTGGCTCGACGCCTTCCACACCTGCGAGAACGAGGGCCTGAGCTGGCCCAAGGGGACCCCGCACGCCGCCATGATGCTCTGGTCGGCGCTCTTCGGCCGCTTCGCCCTGTGGACCTCGACGTTCGGACGGCAGGACCCGGAGGAACTCAGCGCCTTCGCCCGCTGCATGGTCGACACCGTGCTCGGCGAGGCGGCCAGGTGACACCGGGCAGTCGCGACTGCCCGGTGTCACCGCTCAGAAGACGCGACCGACGTCCTGACGGACGATCGCCGCCATGCTGTGCTCGGCGAGGGCCGCGATGGTCATGGAGGGGTTGCAGGCACCGGTGGAACCAGGGATCCGGGCGCCGTCGAGGACGTAGAGGCCCTGATGGCCGAGGACGCGCCCGCAGAGGTCGACCGCGTCGCCCATGGGAACCCCGCCCAGGGCATGCCAGGTCGAGGGCGCTTGGGCGTTGGTGTCGATCATGATCCCGCCGCCCGCCCCGGCGAGGGCCTGCATGCGTGCCGCGATGAGCTCCTGCAGGGCGGCGTCGCCGGAGGACGGCCAGGTCAGCACGGCGTCGTCCGTGTCCGCGTCGTACGCCCAGGTGCCGGCGGCCTCGACGACGCCGAAGCCGATGACCGACATCGCCTTGACGCCCGGTTGCTGGATCGGGGACCCGGCGTGGACGACGGTGAGCGGGATCGGGCTGTCCGGGACCCGGCCGCCCACACAGGCGGGCCCGCCCTGCTGGGTGCCGATGTCGCCGTCCATCCCGATCCAGGCGTAGATCCGGTCGCCGTTGTTCCCCCACTGCGTGCCGACGGCATCGGGCAGATCGGGTACCAGGCCCTTGGCGCGCGACTTGACCAGGAGCCGGGTCGTGCCGGGGGAGCCGGCGTTGAGGAACACGGCGTCGGCGACGATGCGCTTCTTCTCCTGGACGATCCCCCCGGTGTCGATGCGGTCGACGGACAGGACCCACCGCTGGTGCGCGTCGAGCGCGATGTCACGGACGACGTGCAGCGGTGCCACGTCGACGAGTCCGGTCGACTCGGCCTGGGCGAGGTAGGTGACGTCGATCGAGTGCTTGCCGCCGTTGTCGACGCCGAAGGCGATGTCGCTGGTGGTGTACGTCGCCTCGTACTGACCGTACAACTCGCCGCGGACGTAGCTCCAGTCGATGGGCAGCGGCACGTGGAAGGGCGTGAGGCCCGCGTCGGGTGCGGTGCTCTCGAAGAGCCGGGACGACGCGTAGGGATCGCTGGCCAGGACGTCGTACGGGATGGTGGAGATCCCCAGGGCGCGGGCGACGGTGGGGTAGGCCCACCGGTTCAGGTCGTCGTACAGGCCGGCCGCCACGGGCAGGGAGGCGGCGAACTCCTCCTCGCCGGGCTGCAACGTCATCCCGTGGTACATGATCGACCCGCCGCCGACCGCGGCTCCGCACATGGCGGTCATGCCGTTGCCGGTCACGGCCTCCAGGACGCCGGTGTAGGGCGTCCACGTCTTGTCCACGCCCGGGATGACGCTGTGGTCGGTGAGCCACGCGGACCGGTTGTCCATGGTGGCGAAGCGGCAGAAGGTGGTGGCGTTCGGGCCGGTGGGCCAGCGTCGTCCGCGTTCCAGCACCAGGGTGGACACCCCGGCCTGGGCCAGCCGCAGGGCGGTCACCCCGCCGCCGAAGCCGGTGCCCACGACGACGGCTCGCGCACGCTGCTCCGTCACCGAAACGGACGGGAGGGACGCGGAGGTGGTGGTCGCGGCGCGTGCCGTGGTGGCACCGGCCACGGACCCGGTGATCGCGGCTGCGCCGAACAAGGCCGCGCCGAGGAGTTGTCGACGATCCATACCGGATGTGGACCGGGCGGAAGCACTGTCAGGCATGTGGAATCCCGTCGGAAGGGCCACTCATGGGCTACGGACCCACGGGGCCGGACTGTGTGGGGAGTGGAGGGATACCTGCGAGCGGAGTGAACAGAGGCCGAAAGCCCGGGTGTTGACCGGAAGCACAGCGGACCTCGGCCGACAGGTGCGGATCGGCGGAAGCGGCATGGCCCGGCGTTCTCGGGGGCGGCCTCGGATGTTCGGAGTCGTGCGGGTTGCGGTGGCCGCGGCCACCGCACCGGACACACCGATATTGATGTGTCCATGGCGTTTCTGGCGTCGCCACCGTAGCACCGACTGTCGCGGTGTGCCATGAAGTCGCAGTGTGACGTGAACTAAGATCGGCGGAGCCGAGTCGAGGGGGAGGCGCGTGTCCGGAAGACCTGAAGGGCGGGCCGGCAGACCGCCGTTGACGGAGCGGCGGCGCAATGCGACGCGTATGGAGATCGCCGACGAGGCGGTGCGACTCTTCGTCCTGCAGGGCGTGGCGGCGACCACCGCAGAGGACATCGCCTCCGCCGCGGGGGTCTCCACCCGCACCCTGTGGCGTTACTTCCGTTCCAAGGAGGAGTGCGTCCGCCCTCTTCTCGCTGCGGGCATCGAGCTGGCGACCGAGCGTCTGCGGGCCTACTGGCGAGGGGACGGCTCGTTCGCTCATGCGATCTCGAGCTTCGACGACCCGGGCACGGTCGCGGCGCAGCCCATCGAGGCGCTGCGTGACCTCGTCCGGCTGAGCCGGAAGGAACCGGGCCTGCGAGCCGTGTGGCTGGAGTCGCACTTCGACGCCGAGGAGGTGTTCGCGGGCGTGATCGCGGAGGGCACGGGCCGCTCCGCGCACGACCTCGCGGTCCGGCTGGAAGCCGGCATGCTCAACGCCGCGTTGCGCGTCGCCGTGGAGGACTGGGCCGTGCAGCCCGCGAATCCGCAGGGACCGCCCCTCGGCGAGACCCTGGCGGCAGCGCTCCTTCTGGTGGCCCAGCTGTTCGAGACCGGTTCCGCCGAGACCCCCGCCGGGGGACGAATGCTGCGCCTTCCCGTCATCGGCCCCGCCGCGATCGACGATGCGCCGGTCCG
Source organism: Streptomyces sp. NPDC048278 (assembly GCF_040652195.1). Lineage (NCBI taxonomy): Bacteria > Bacillati > Actinomycetota > Actinomycetes > Kitasatosporales > Streptomycetaceae > Streptomyces > Streptomyces sp. NPDC048278. The sequence goes on along the minus strand of NZ_JBEZLP010000019.1, from coordinate 4,377 downwards.
GCGCATCACGGACTGAGAAGCCGGACACGGCAGGCGGACAACTCCCGGCAGCAGCAGCCCCATCGGACGACGGCAGTCCTCCGCAGCACGGACTCCGCCCCGACGACCGGCCCCCGGGCTACCCGTGCGGCCCTGAAACGTTCACCACGCCGATCCGTGGAACTCGGTACATCCCGCGTGCGGGACGACCAAGCGCATCGGCCGAGCCCGAGGAACAAAGGCAGTTGTTCAGGTCTGGCCGTTGCGCCAGGCCCACGCGGCGATCTCGACCCGGTTCCGGGCCGACAGCTTGATCTGGACGCTGGACAGGTGTGTCTTGACCGTGGAGAGCGAGACGTGCAGCTCGGTGGCGATCTCGGCGTTGGTGTGGCCGACGGCCACCAGCCGGACCACGTCCAGCTCCCGGTCGGTGAGCGGCTCGGAGGGCGGTTCGGCGGGAGGCTTCCGGAGCGGAGCCGGAGCCGGAGCCGGAGTCGGAGTCGGAGTCGGAGTCGGCTCCGACTGCGCGGTGAGGTGTCTGAGCAGGCGGACGGTCACCGAAGGGGAGACCAGTGAGTCGCCGGACGCGGCGGCGCGGACGGCCTCCGCGAGGAGGGTGGGTCCGGAGTCCTTGAGGAGAAACCCGCAGGCGCCGCCGCGCAGCGCGCCGTAGACGTACTCGTCGAGGTCGAAGGTGGTGACCACGACCACCCGCAGCGGGTCGGGCACGCCCGGCCCGGCGAGCAGCCGGGTCGCCTCCAGGCCGTTCAGCCTGGGCATCCGGATGTCCAGCAGGCACACGTCGGGGCGTAGCTCCCGGGCCAGTGCCACTGCCTCTTCACCGTCGGCGGCCTCGGCGACGACCGTGATGTCCGGCTGGGCGTCCAGGAAGAACCGGAAGCCGGTGCGGACCATGGCCTGGTCGTCGGCGATGAGGACTCGGATGGGCGGGGCGGAACCGGCGGAGGGGGTGGTCATGTCCCGATGATCCCTCAGTCGGCCGTGCGGGTCGGGTCCGCCGTCACCCTGCGCAGCAGCGGGCGGCTCGCGCCGATCGCGGCGAACATGGCCAGCGCGCCCAGCGTGACGCAGACGGCGAGCTGGACCGCGCCCGACGCGCTGATGGTGCTGTCGCCGGCCTTGTTCAGCTGGTAGGCGGCGTACACGCCCGTCGCGGTCGTGCCGCCGGCCAGGACCAGGAGCGGCAGGACCGTCTCCCGCAGCCGGGCCCGGTCCAGGACCCTCAGCGGGGTGCCCGACAGCCGCAGCAGGCCGTACACCCGCCGCCGGTCCAGCACGTTCGCGGCTGCGGTCAGGCCGGCAGAGGCGGTCGCGACGAGGAAGCTCACGGCGAGGGTGGCGGTGGCGAGCTGGGCGAGCCGGTCGGAGACCGTGATGTTCTGCGCGTCGGCGTAGGCCTTGCCGTAGGGGAGCCGGCCGTGGCCGAGGGGCTGGAGGGCGGTGAGTGCCCGGTCGACATGTTCGGGACCGCCGGTGACCCGGGCGACCACGCCCGGCTGCCCGCCGAGCAGGAAGTCGTCGTCGCCCGCGCGCACCCCGGCCGTGACCCCCGCGTCCTTCAACAGGGTCCGTGCCTCGGCGACCGTGCCGTGCGCGGTGGGGACGGCCACCTCGTCGCCGCGGAAGCCGGATCCGACGATCCCGAGGTTGCCGACCGTGAAGAACCCGGCCACGAAGCCGGCCAGCACCAGTCCGCTGACGGTCCGCCACGCCCCGCGCGGGTCGTCGCTGAGCCTGCGCCCGGCCAGCAGGGTGGCCGGGCGCCGGGCGAAACGGCTCGCGACCCGGCCCAGCCGGTCCACGACCCACGGCCCGAACATCCAGAACGCGCCGTAGAACAGCACGATGAAGCCGACGATCCGGGCCGGGGTGAGCTCGCTGCCGCGGGCGCTGGTCTTGATGAAGACCAGGACCGCGACGAACAGCAGCAGGCGGACAAGACGGCTGCGGCGCGGATTCGCCTGCTGGGCCACCCCCAGCGGCGCTCCGGCCACCTGCCGGAGCGTCGACATCGCGCTCACCGCGATCAGCCCGGTCACGGCCAGGACCACGGCCAGCAGCAGGGGCAGCCCGACCCAGAGCTGGCCGATGTACCAACTCCCGATCCCGTACGGCACTTCGGCCAGCACCGGCAGCAGCGCGCAGTACGCCACCGCGCCCGTCACGGCGCCGGCCGCGCCCACCGCCGCCGACTCGGCGCCGGTCATGGCGAGGATCTGGCGCGGGGTCGCACCGGCCAGCCGCAGTGCCGCCAGCCGCTGTTCGCGCCGGGCTGCCCCCAACCGCCCGGCGGCCGAGGAGAGTACGGCGACCGGGACCGCGAGGAGGCCGACGCCGAGCAGGACGGCGTCCCGGTCGCTGGAGGTGAACACGCTCTGCCGGCTGCCCGAGAAGCCGGAGATCACTGCTCGCTCGGTCAGCCCCTCGTCCCAGACGCCGTCGCCCGCAGCAGACTCGGCGACGGCCGGGTCTCCGGGGGAGCGGCCGACCACCGCGACCAGTTCGTCCGGTGAGGCGAGCCCGGCCGCGCCGATGGTGCCGGTCACTTTCGGGAAGCGAGCGGCGAGTTGGGCGGTCGGCAGGGCGCGCAGGCGTTCGGCGAGCGCGGGGGAGACGAACGTCTCCCCGGGCTTCGGGAAGGCGGACAGGCCCGGCGGGGCGGGAGTCCGCGCGTGGTGCGGGAGCTGCGCGAGGGAGACGACGGTGACCGGGTCGTCGCGGACGTAGGTGGTGGCGAGGGCCTGGACGCCGGTGCCGTGCCGGTCGGTGGCGGGTGTGCGCCAGGCGGTGCGGTCGGCGCGGGTGCCGGCGCCGAGGTAGGCGGCGAGCAGGATCAGCAGGACGAGGGCGCCGACAGCCGCGGCGCCGGCCGCCAGCAGCTGGCTCTGCAGGCCGCGGCGGCCGGAGGACCTGGCGAGATGCCAGGTCAGGGGCAGGACGGGGGAACGCATGACAGACAGCCTTTGCGGGCGGGGCGGATGTTCGACGGGATCGGGATCTTCGATCTCGGCGGGCTCGCGCTCTCGATGGGTTCGCGCTCTCGACGATTTCGCGATCTTCGACAGGTTCGTGCAGGTAGTCGCGGCCTCGGTGTGGCCTCGGTCAGGTGACCGTGTACTGGCAGTAGGAGCTGATCCGGCCGTCGCGCACGTGCAGGATCCGGTCGCAGTGGGCGGCGACGTCCGCGTCGTGGGTCACCATCACCAGGGCCGCGCCCTGCTCACGGGTGACCGAGGTGAGCAGCCGTACGACGTCCATGCCGGTGGTCTGGTCGAGGGCGCCCGTGGGCTCGTCGGCGAAGACCACGTCGGGTTCGACGGCCAACGCCCTTGCGATGGCGACCCGTTGGGCCTGACCGCCGGAGAGCTGGCCGGGCCGCCGCTGCTCCAGCCCGTCCAGGCCGAGCGGCGCGAACCAGCGCCGGGCCCGCTGTACCGCCCGGCGGCGCGGGACGCCCTCCAGCATCAGCGGCAGCGCCACGTTCTCCTCGGCCGGCAGCTCGGGCAGCAGCTGCCCGGACTGGAACACGAACCCGAACCGGGTCCTGCGCAGCGCGCTGAGCCTGTTCTCGCCGAGCTTGTCGATGCGTTCGCCCCGCAGCAGCACCTGACCGTCGTCCGGGCGGATGATGCCTGCCAGGGCGTGCAGCAGGGTGGACTTGCCGGACCCCGACGGGCCCATGATCGCCAGCGAGTCGCGCTCGCCGACCGCCACGTCGACGCCCGCAAGGGCGGTGGTGGCGCCGAACTTCTTCACGAGGCCGTGCCCGGCCAGTGTCTCGGTCATCCCGCGTTCCCGCTCAGCGCTCGAACTTCCAGGTCACGGACGAGTCCGTGGCCTTGACGACGCTGACCGGAATACGGACCTCGGAACCGTCCGTCTTCTTTCCGGTGCAGGTCACCGCCGCGCCGGCGACCGCCTTGAGACCGGTCGGGCACGTGACGCCGGTGACCTCGTCTCCGACCCAGGGGAGCGGGTGGTACCTGCTCTGGGTACGGCCCGCGACGATGGTGGCGGCCAGTGCCTTGTGCCCGTCGACGGTGACCGTGCTGTGGGAGTCCAGCCGGCTCGTCGACTCGGGGTCGGCGAGGAGATGGGTGCCGAGGGCGCCGACGGCGACCGCGGCGGTGGCACCGCCGACGACTCCGACGACGAATCTGTTGCGCTGCATGGAGTGCTCCTGAGGCCTGAGGGGAGGACTGGCGACTGGTTTGTCGTGGCTTCACCCTCGCCCGAGGGCCCGGGCTCCCGCCTCGGCCGTACGGCCATCGTTCGCGGTGGTAGTTCCGGCCGTTCGGCCGATCCCGTTCAGGCCCGGTGGTGTCTACCGTGATCGGCATGAAGTCGGTCTCCTCCCACGGCTGTCTCCGGGGTTTC
>NZ_JBEZLP010000018.1:0-193555 GCF_040652195.1 Streptomyces sp. NPDC048278 | reverse complement strand
GACAGGAACCCGCTCCCAGCAACGGCCAGAACGACGAACCCGCGCGCCGGTTCCAGATTCCCCACGCTCAGGAATCTGCGAACTGGCGCGTTTCCTCCCGCACGGACAACAAGACCGCGCTGTTGCTGGCGTTCGTCGGCGCGGTACTGGCCGGGGCTTGGACGGTCGCCAAGGACGTCCCGTTGAACGACGCCTCTGTGGCGGCCGGCGGTGCGGGCCTGGTCTGCATGGTCGCGGCGGCCGGTTGGCTGCTGCACTCGGTCCGCCCGAACCTGGGTGGCCGGACCCCGGTCGGTTTCCCGCTGTGGGCGACGCTCACCGCTGAGGAGATCGACACCGAGCTGACCGAGGACCGGCGCGCGCACCACATCGCCGTCCTGTCCCGCATCGCGATCGTCAAGTTCACCTGCCTCCGGCGCGCGGTCGACCTGACCCGCGTGGGCGGTGCGCTGCTCATCGTCGCGGCCCTGATCGTGGCGGGCGGTGCAGCATGACCACCACGACCACGACGGTTGAGCGTCCCGCAGTGCCGCCCCTGAGCAAGCCGGAGATAGGTCTTGCCGTACTGGGCGCGCTGGCCGCAGCCGCGGTCGGAGCCCTGGGACTGATCGCCTCGTTCGACGCCGTTTCCACTGCCGCGGCCCGGTGGGGGTTCGGCGAACCGTGGATGCTGCCGGTCGGCATCGACGTGGCCATCCCGGTGTTCACCGTCGCCAACCTGCTGTTGATCCGGATGGACATGGCGTTGGCGTGGGTGCGGTTCGTGCCCTGGGTGCTGACGCTGGTCACCTGTGGGCTGAACGTCGCCGCCGGGCACTCGCTGTGGGCGAAGGTCGCACACGGCACGATGCCGCTGCTGTGGGTGGTGTTCTCCGAGATCGGCGCCCACGTCTACGCCGTGCGGATCGGTGCCGCGACCGGCCGGCGGATGGAGAAGGTGCGGTTCTCCCGCTGGATGCTCGCCCCGCTGTCGACGTTCGCCCTGTGGCGGCGGATGACGCTGTGGGAGATCACCTCTTACTCCGAGGCGCTGAAGCGTGAGCGTGAGCGGCAGCTGGCCCGTGCCCGGCTGCGGGAGGAGCACGGCCGGCGGTGGCGGTCGAAGACCCCGCGCCCGGAACGCGTGCTGCTGAAGCTGGGCGAGCTGGCCCCGGCGAGCGAGGACGTCCCGCCCACGCCCCCGCAGCAGACGGAGGAACCGACACCGGAGCCGCCCAAGGCGCCGCGCAAGCGCCCGGCCGGCACCAAGGGCAAGGCCAAGACCGCCAAGGTGCCGCGCACCCCGGCGGAACTGCTTGCCGAGGCGCGCGAGGCCACGGCCGAGTGGGCCGATGACGCGATCAACGCCGAAGCCATCCGCACCACGTTGCACTGCTCGGCTGCCAACTCCCGCGTACTGCGCGACCTGCTGCTGAACGACCGGGCCGAAGGGCGTCACCTGCACACCGTCGACGGCGACGACAGCGAGGGCACTGAGGGGGCGGCGGCATGAACACCGTGCTGAGCATGCTCGCCGGGGCGGCTCCGGTCGCCTCCGGCTGGACGGCGCACACGCTGTGGCTGCGACGGCGCCTGAACGTCGCCCGCCGTGACCCGCTGACCGGGCTCTGGACGCGTGACGCGTTCACCCGCCGGGCTACCGCTCTGCTGCGGGATTCGCGGGCGGTCGTGGTGCTGGCCGACGTCGACCGCTTCAAGCAGATCAACGACGCCTTCGGGCATGCGGCCGGAGACGCCCTGTTGAAGGCGACCGCGGACCGGCTCGCCCACTACGTCGGCCGTGTCGGGGTGGCAGGGCGGCTTGGGGGCGATGAGTTCGCCGCCGTTCTGATCGATGACCACGGCACCGCCGGGGACATGCTCGCCGTGCTGCATGGCGTGCTCGCCCGTCCGGTCGACGGCCAGGACCCTCACGTGCACACCACGGTCTCTCTCGGCTGGGTGCGCGCCGCCGACTTCCCCGGCGACGACCTGTCCGCTCTGCTGCGGCGGGCGGATGAGGCGATGTATGCGGCCAAGCAGGGGCGCGCTGGCACCCGCCGGGCGGGGCTGGGGCGGCTGTTCGCCACGGTCACCGGACGGCGCTCCGGCCGCGCCGGGGCGCGGACCGGTGAGCCGGTCGTGGGGGTGGCTGCCTGATGGCCGCCTACGGCAAGTGCTTCGACCCCTTCGGCGCCCGGTTCGGCATCCCCACGTACCCGTGGCGGTTCGCCCCGGACGGCTACGCCACCCGCCGTCAGCTGCGCGCGTCGGGGCTGCGGCCGGGCGGGCAGCCGGTCGCCGCGCAGGTGATGCGCCACCACCGCGGCCGCAAGGCCGGTGTCCAGGTCGCCTATCTCTACCGCGTCGACCGCGCGAAGCCGGTCCGGCCGATGACGTCGCGCAAGTGGGGTGCGCTCGCCCTGGCGATGCTCGCCCGCCGCACCTGCCCGAAGTGCCGGATCACCTACAGCTACTGCTTCCCGACCTCGCTCGGGATGTGCATCCCCTGCGCCTACCCCGAGGAACAGCGCGCCGCCTGACCCACACACGGGGCCCGGCCTTGCCCGCCAAGACAGCGGCCGGGCCCCGCATCCTCCCCGAGAGAAGGAACCTCAGTGAAGCACCCCGACGACGACAACGAACTCTTCAACCGGCTCGAAGCCGAGATGTCCGCCGACCCGGCGGGCGACGTGGTCGACCTGAACAAGGCCCGGTCGGCCCGCAGCGAGTCGGCCGACCGCACCGCCGACGCGTCGGCCGACTCCGGCCCCGACCGGTCGGCCGACTCGCAGCCGACCGCGTCGGCCGACCCGAGCGAGGGGGAGTCGGACGACTCCGCCCCGACGATGGTCGACCGTCCGGCCCCGGCGCAGTCGGGCCCCGGTCTGATCGACCGCATCCGCGACTCCAAGCGCCTGGACGTCCTGCCCGCGTGGGTGAAGTCGGGCCCGGAGTTCGCCGACGCGATGCGCTGGCTGGCCGGGCACGTGGGGCACACCCTCGCCTTCCACGCGGTCCGCGTGCCGTTCCTGTACGTGCCCAAGCTGGTGTGGCGCTCGCCGCGCGGCCTGGTCAACATCCTGGGCAGGATCGGCCGTTGGGCCATCGATGCGGAAGGAGAGCCGCTACGCCAGGCCGAGGCGCGCCGGGAGAACTCCGAGCTGTACCTCAAGCTGTCCCGCCAGCGCGACCGGCGGGTCCGGCTGCGGATGATCCTGACCATCGTCGGGACCCTGTTCGCCCTGGGGATGGGCCTGTTCCTGGTCTTCGGCGCAGAGCCGATGACGCAGGTCATCGCCACCACCGTGATCGTGTTCTGCTGCGGGGTGGCGGGGGTGCCGGCGGATGCGCCGCTCGCCTCCCGCGCGGTCATCAAGACCGAGGTGCAGAAGCTGACCAGTGACATCGTGGTCAAGGCCATGGCGTCCATCGGCATCGGCCAGATCGCAACCGCGGTCGCCAAGGGCCAGGACGGCATCAAGTTCGTCGCCCCGATCACCCGCGAGGGACCGGGCTGGCGCGCGGACATCGACCTTCCCCTGGGCGTCACGGTCGCCGACGTGGCCGACCGGCGCGCCCGGCTCGCCTCCGGCCTGCGCCGCCCGCTCGGGTGCGTGTGGCCGGACGCCGACCCCAGCGAGCACGAGGGACGACTCATCCTGTGGGTGGGCGACCGGGACCTGTCCAAGACCGGCATCGTCAAGTGGCAGCTCGCAGGCGCCCGCAAGCACGACGTCTTCAAGCGGATCCCGTTCGGCATCGACCCGCGGGGGCGTGCTCAGTCCGTGCCGATGATCCAGCACAACATCCTGATCGGCTCACTGCCCGGCCAGGGCAAGACCGCGTCCGTGCGGGTGCTGGCCTGCGGCGCCGCCATGGATCCCTCCGTGGAACTGTGGCTGCACGAGAACAAGGGCACCGGCGACCTGGACGCGCTGGAGTGCGTCAGCCACCGGTTCGTCTCCGGTATCGACGACGACTCGATCAAGTACGCGGCCGACTCGCTGAAGCTGCTGCGCGAGGAAGTCATGCGCCGCGCGGCTGCGATGAAGAAGCTGCCGAGGGACCTGTGCCCGGACAAGCGCATCACCCGGCAGATTGCCGACAAGCGCTCGCTGAAGCTGTGGCCGCTGGTCGCCGTGTTCGATGAGTGCCAGAACCTGTTCGCCCACTCCAAGTACGGCAAACAGGCTGGTGACGACGCGGAGTTCATCATCAAGCTCGGTCGCGCACTCGGGGTGGTCCTCATCCTTGCCACGCAGCGCCCGGACAAGGACTCGCTGCCGACCGGGATCAGCGGCAACGTCTCGATCCGCTTCGCCCTCCGGGTCGCAGGCCAGGTCGAGAACGACATGATCCTGGGCACGTCCGCGTACAAGAACGGCGTACGCGCCACCTCCTTCCGCCCGGAGATCGACGCCGGTAACGGCTACCTCGCCGGCGCCACCGCGCTCCCGGTCGTGGTCCGCACCGCCTACCTGGACGACCCGGCCACCAACGCCATCGCCCAGCGCGCACACGCCCTGCGCAAGGCCGAAGGCACCCTGTCCGGGCACGCGCTCGGGGACGACCCCGAGGCCGCGGCCGGTCCGTCCTACGACCTGCTCGCCGACATAGCGGCCATCGTGCCGCCGTCGGAAGAGCGGGTGTGGAACGAGCGGATCGCCGCCCGGCTCGCCGAACTGCGCCCCGAGGTCTACGGCGGCTGGAAGGGCGAGAACGTCACCAGCGCGCTCAAGCCGCACGGCATCAAGACCCGCGACGTCGCGGGCACGACCGAGGACGGCACCCGCACCACCCGCCGTGGCATCCTCCGCGCCGACCTCACGAAGGCGATTGCGGAGCGTGACGAAAACCGGGGCGCCGCCTAGCCCCGGACGGTGCTACCGGTAGCACCTCGCCCTGCTACCGGTAGCACCCCCGCTAGCACACCCCATAGCACCTGATCTGCGAACTAGCGCATAGCACCCCACCTGCGAAAACCCCGGAAAACCCGAGAAAGGGCCCCTGATGCCCCTCACTGCCCTTGCTATCGCCTGCCTGATACTCGTCACCCTCGGTTACAGCGGAATGTGTGCGGCCAGCCCGTTCGGGACCTGCCGCAAGTGCAACGGCTTCGGCTTCGCCACGACCACCGACCGCAAGGGACGGCCCAAGCGCGGCAAGAGCTGCCGCCGCTGCAAGGCCACCGGCAAGCGCATCCGCGCCGGGCGCTGGCTCTACAACCGCGCCCAGCGCATCTACCGCGACGGCACCGACACCCCCCGCCCGGAGCGCTCGGAGGCCAACCGATGACCCTCACCGTCTCCGCCGTGCTGCTCTTCGGCGCCGCGTCCGCCTTCGCCGTCAAGACCAAGTCCGCCGGAGGCTTCGCCGCCACCGTGCTCTTCCTGTTCGGGTTCTTCGTCGCCGGAACCGGCGCGTACGAGCCCATCCACAACCTCGTGCAGGCCGCCGCCGACTCGCTCGGCCAGCTCGGCAACTGACGGAGGAAGCCGACCGTGACTCTGCCCAACGAACCCATCGTGGCCCGGCACTGGCTCGCCCTCGCCGCGCCCAAGGCCGCCCCCGCGCTGGCGACCACGACCGTGCTGGCGCTCGCCCGGATCTGGAACGCCAACGGCGCCGAACACTCCGTCGGCAACGCCGTGCTCATGACCGCACTCTCCCTCGCCGCCGCCGGCGCCGGGGCGTGCGCGAGCATCGGCCGCGCCGGAGACCCGGTCATCGCCGGGACCGCCTTCGCCGCCTCCGGCTCCCTCGCCCTCGCTGGCGTCGCCGGATACGCCGACGGCATGCCCCTGCCGCTGCTGCTGTGGGCACTGGCCACCACCGGCGCCTACGCGCTCGCCGCACGGTACTGGCGCACCGAGCGGCGTGAACGCCTCGCCCACGAGCGACACATGAGCGACCGGCGCGAGGAACGCGCCCACGTCGAACGCGTCGAGACCCTGCGCGCCACAGCCCAAGTCGAAGTCGCCCGCAGCGGCGCCGCGTACGCGGAACAGCTCGCCGCCGCCCTGGTCGCCCGCGCCGCGCTGCCCGGCTACGACCCCACCGCCCTGGAACACACCGGACTGCCCCAACTCCCCACTGCCGAAAGGAACACCCTGTGAGCGCTCTCCTCATCCCCGTCGCGGCCCGCATCGCCGCCGTCCTGAACGCCACCAACGGCACCGCCGAGCACGAGACGGCGATGCGACTGATGAAGGTCACCGAGGAAGCCGGCGAGGCATCCGCCGCCTACATCGGCATGACCGGCCAGAACCCCCGCAAGGGCATCAGCCACACCACCGCCGACGTGGCCGACGAACTCTGTGACGTCATCATCGCCGCGACCGTCGCCCTGCACTCGTTCAGCGACACCCCAGCCGCCGATCTCACGGCCAAGCTCGATGCCGTCGCCCGCCGCCTGAACACCACCCGGCAGTAGCTGCGCCAAGGGCGGCCCCCTCGTCTCGCCAAAGTCGCGGGGCCGCCCTTGTCTCCGCCTGCCACGAACTGACCTGTGGAGGTCTCCAGCATGACCCATCGCCCCGTCGCACCGTCGGAGGGCGGCAACATCAGCTTGTGCACCGGTTCCGGTGCGCTGGACTTGGCCGTGGAAGCCGTCACGGGCCTGTCCACGGTCCTGGTCGGCGAGAAGGACCCGGCCGCCTCCCGATTGCTGGCCGCCCGCCTGCCCCACGCCCACAACCTCGGGGACATCACCGCCGTCGACTGGTCCGCGCTCGCCGCCTCGCTGCCGCGTCCGGCGTCGCTGACCGCCGGGTTTCCCTGCCAGGACATCTCCAACGCCGGACCTCGGGGAGGGATCGCCGGTGACCGCTCCGGACTCTGGAAAACCATCGCCCAAGCCGTTCGCCACCTTCGACCCCGGCTCGTCTTCCTGGAAAATGTCGCCGCCCTGCGCAGCCGCGGGCTCGATGTCGTCGCCGCCGACCTGGCCGCGATCGGGTATGACGCGCGGTGGATGTGCCTACGCGCTGGAGATCCCGAGGTCGGAGCCTGCCACCGCCGCGACCGCTGGTTCGCCGTCGCGTATCCCGCTGCTGAAGACCCCGACTTCGCAGCTCGGCAGGAACGGCGGTCCGCAGCACCCGGACAAGCGCCGGGCTGGCGGGCACGGGCCCACGCTGGAGGACGAAGTGGTGTTCTTGCTGCCCCCGACGGACAGCTGAGGCTGCTGCCCACCCCGGCCGCCGCCGACGGAACCGGCGGCCCCGGCACCTCCCCCAAGCGCAAGGGCGGCATGAACCTGCGCACTGCTGTCACCCTGCTGCCCACCCCCGCCGCACGCGACTGGAAGTCCGGCGCCTCCAACCTACTGACCGTCAACTCCCGGCCGCTGAACGAGGTGGTGGTGAATCTGCTGCCCACCCCCAAGGCGTCCGACGGCCCCCATGGCGGCCCGAACCAGCGCGATCGTGCCGGCAACTACTACCTCCCCGGCCAGGCCGTACGCCTGGACGGTCGATGGGTGGCCACCAACGGCACCGACTACGGGCCCGCCATCCGCCGCTGGGAGGCCGTCCTGGGACGACCCGCGCCGGAGCCGACGGAGGCGGGAACCAAGGGAAACCGTCGGCTGTCCCCGGCGTTCGTGGAATGGATGATGGGCGCCGATCCCGGCTGGGTGACGGATGCGGAGCTGGGTCTGTCCCGCTCCGACCAGCTCAAGATCCTCGGTAACGGCGTGGTCATCCATCAGGCCCACTTCGCCTACCGCGCGTTGCTCGCCACGTTCGCCCCCGAGGCTGCGGCCCCCGCGCCGTCTCAGCTTGCTCTGGACATCGCCTGACCAGGCAGACACCCCCCTTTCTCCCCTGAGAGGACACGTCGTGTTCGAGATCCGCATCATCTGCGACCCGGCCGACAAGGACCGCGTCAGGGCGGCCCTGGCCGCCGCCTTCACCACCGGTCCGGCGCGCCAGCACCCCACCCGCGACGGCCAGCGCACCCGCCTGTACCTCACCGCCGACCACCGCCCCGCGCCGGAGCCGTGGCCCACGCCGGAAGAGGCGTACGCGCTCGCCCCGAGCATCATCAGCGAGATCGGATGGACCGCCCGGACCGCAGCCGACAGGCCGTTCTACGACGGGCTCAACCGTGAGTTCTGGCTCCGCAAGGCCGCGCTGTTGGACCGCATCGCGCTCAGCGACGAAACCGACAGCGTCACCAGCGACGCGGCCGAACTCGCCACCCGCGCCGCCCACCGGCTGATCGAGTTGGACGACACGGCCACGGCTTGTGATCCGCGCCAGTACGTCCGGCAGCAGTACGGCGCTTGGGCCAAGAACCAGTAGCAATGCCGCGGCGGCGGAAATCCCCAGCAAGGTCGCCCGCCGCCGCGGTTCTCCCTGCACGCCCGAAGACAGAACAGGAGAACCCCCAGCATGCCGTACCCGGACGGCTCTGCCCAGCTCACCTCTGCGCTTGACGCAGCGTCGCGTGACTGGCGCGTCTTCCCTCTCATCCCCGGTGACAAGCGCCCGGCCGTCTCCGACTGGGAGACCCGCGCCACCACCAACCCGGAGCGCATCTCCCGCGCGTGGTCCGCCGGCGCCTTCAACGTCGGTATCGCCACCGGCCCTTCCGGCCTGATCGTCATCGACCTGGACAAGCCCAAGCACCCCGGCGACACCCCGCCGGCCACGTGGGCCCAACACGGGGTCACCCACGGCGCCGATGTGCTCGCCGTGCTCTGCACGCGCCACGGCCAGCCCTTCCCCGGCGACACCTACACCGTCCGCACCTGGAGCGGCGGCACCCACCTGTATTTCCTCGCGCCCGAGGGCGAGCCCCTGCGCAACACGGCCGGGGACAGCGCCCGCGGCCTTGGGTGGAAGGTCGACACCCGCGCGTGGGGCGGACTCGTGGTCGGCGCGGGCAGCACCGTCGCCGGACACCCGTACACGGTCACCCACCACCGGCCCGTGGCACCCCTGCCGGGCTGGCTCGCCGACCTCCTGCGCCCGGCACCGCTGCCCCCGCAGACGCCCATCACGGTCGCCCTCACCGGCCACGGACGGCGCACCGCCTTCCTCCGCTCCGCGATCAACGGCGAAGTGGAGCGCGTCACCGGCTCCGGACCGCACGAGCACAACAACGCCCTCTACGTCGCCGCGGTCGCCCTGGGACAGCTCGTGTCCGGGGGCGAGCTGGGCGAGGCCGACGTCACCGGCTGGCTCCTCACTGCGGCGCTCCAAGTCGGCCAGGGCGAGCGTGAGGCACGGCGCACCATCGCTTCCGGCCTGCGGGCCGGAGCACGGCGCCCGAGGACGGTCGCGGCATGAGCGCCAACCCCATCCCGCCGCTGCATCTGTACTCCGTGCCCAGCGACCCCCAACCGGCACCCACGGCGCCGCCGAAGCGGGAGCGCCCGAGGACGGCATGGACGGCCGATCAGCTCATGGCCGCGCACTTCCCCGAACCGAAATGGGCCGTGCCCGGCATCCTCGCCGAAGGCGTCAGCGTGCTCGCAGGGCCGCCCAAGGTCGGCAAGTCGTGGCTCTCCCTCGGACTGGGCCTGTCCGTCGCGGCCGGAGGCAAGGCGTTCGACTCCGTGCCCGTTCAGGGCGGACCGGTGCTCTACCTCGCCCTGGAAGACACCCCGCGCCGTCTCCAGACCCGCATGGGCAAACTCCTCGGAGGACAGCCCGCCCCCGCCGGTCTGACCCTGGTCACCGAATGCCCGCCCTTCCCCCAGGGCGGCACCGAGGCCATCGCCCAGTGGCTGGAGCGCAACCCCGACGCGCGCATGGTCGTCATCGACGTGTTCGCCAAGATGCGCGGCCAGGCTCCGGCCGGCGTCTCCGCCTACGACGCGGACTATGTCGCCGTCGGATACGCCAAGCGGCTCGCCGACCACTACGGCGTGGCCGTCGTCCTCGTCCACCACGTCCGCAAGGCAGCCTCCGAGGACTTCCTCACCGAGGTCTCCGGCACCAACGGCATCGCCGGAGCCGCTGACGCCACCCTCGTACTGAAGCGGGCGCGCGGCCAGGCAGACGGCATCCTGCACGTCACCGGCCGCGACGTGGACGAAGCCGAGTACGCACTCAGCTTCCAACCCGCCTCCGGTGCCTGGCACTTGTTGGACGGCCCGGTCTCCGACCACACCGTCGGCGACACCCGCGCCACGATCCTGCGCCACGTCCGCGCCCACCCCGGCGCCAAGCCCAAGGACATGGCGGGCGAGTTGCCGAACGTCGACCTGGACACGATCCGGCGCACCTGCAACCGCATGGCCGACGCCGGACAGCTCACCAAGGACCCCAGCGGCCGGTACTACCCGGACACCGACACCCGGACAGAGGGCACGCAAGAGGTGTCCGCACTGTCCGCCTGTCCGGTTACACCGTCTGACCAGCACGAACACCCCGGACAGCCGGAATTGGAGCTGTCCGGCCTGTCCGGCTCCGACACCGCGGAACCCCATCTGAGGAGGAACCCGTGACCCTCGCCGTGCCTGAGCGCGACACGTTCACCGAACCCCTCCTCTACCGGGTTCAGGACGCGACCCGCGTCCTGAACATGAGCCGGACTGTCGTCTACGAACTGATCCGCGCCGGCCGTCTCCGCACGGTCAAGGAGGGACGTGCGCGCCTCATCCCCGCGTCCGCCATCGCCGAATACGTCGCGCTGCTTGAGCGCGAGGCAGGAGAGCAGAAGTGACCAAGCGCCGAAGCAGGGGAGACGGCGGCCTCCACTGGGATGAGAGGCGCCAGCGTTGGATCGCGAGCGTGACCCTCGGCTACGACCCGAGCGGCAAGCGCATCGTGAAGAAGGGCAGCGGCAAAACCAAGACCGAGGCCAAGAACAAGCTCAAGGAAGTCATCCGTGACCATGAGGACGGCCTTGCCATCGCGCCCTCGGGGTACACCGTCGAGAACGCGGTGAACGACTGGCTGATGTACGGCCTGGCCGGTCGGGACAAGGGAACCCTGGACACCTGCACCATCCTGAGCCGGAACCACGTGATTCCTTCTCTGGGTGCCCGCAAGCTTCGGGACCTGAGCGCGGAAGACGTGGACAAGTGGCTTGCCACCAAGGCAAAGACGCTCAGCACGCGCACGTTGCAGGGGATTCACTCGTGCCTGAATCGCGCGGTGAAGCGTGCCATGGCGCGCGACAAGGTGAAGCGCAACGTGGTGGAACTGTGCTCCGTCCCGAAGGGCCAGCCGGGCCGCCCGTCCAAGGCACTGACATTCGCCCAAGCCGAATCCGTGCTGAAGGCCGCTGAGCGCACGTCCATGCACGCATACGTCGTGCTGGCCCTGCTCACCGGCGCCCGCACGGAGGAACTGCGTGCACTCACCTGGGACCACGTCTTTCTCAAGGGCGAGCCAGGCGCCGATCCGCCGATCCCGCCGTACATGGCGGTGTGGCGGTCGGTCCGCGCCGGCGGTGACACCAAGACCCGGAAGTCCCGGCGCACTCTCGCGCTCCCGGCGCGATGCATAGAGGTGCTCTGGCAGCACTGGGAAGATCAGGGATGGGACCGGCTCGCCGCAGACGACGCATGGGAGGAACACGGGTTGGTGTTCGCGTCCGCCGTCGGCAAGGAACTCGACTCCACGAACGTCCGGCGAGCCTTCCGGCAGGCCATCGCCAAGGCAGAGGGTGTGAACGCTGCGGAGTGGACCCCGCGGGAGCTGCGGCACAGCTTCGTGTCGCTGCTCTCTGACAAGGGCGTGCCGCTCGAAGAGATCTCGCGCCTTGTCGGGCACTCCGGCACGGCCGTCACTGAGGAGGTCTACCGGAAGCAGATCCGCCCCGTGATCCAGACCGGAGCGGTCGTGATGGACGACCTTTTCAAGGACGACCCGGACCGGTAGTCACTCAGTTAGTCACTCACCACGAATCAGGGCCGGTTTCCCGCGAAGGAAACCGGCCCTGACCTTGTACTTCGGCTGTCGGGGTGGCGGGATTTGAACCCACGACCTCTTCGTCCCGAACGAAGCGCGCTGCCAAGCTGCGCTACACCCCGGTGTCGCTGCTGTACTGCTTGTCGCGGCGACGTCGTTTACTTTAGCCCACTGGTGGCTGGAGACGAAATCCGGTTTAGGGGCGGCGTCCGACCGGGTTCGGGCGGGTGTGGTCCAGGGCTACCAGGAGGACTGCGAGGGCGTAGCACGCGAGGCCCAGGAGGAGGGCGTTGGCGAGGGTGGCGCGGTAGCTGTGCTGCTCTGCGTCGAGGAAGGGGTAGAGGTAGCGGCCCGGCGTGCCGGGGAGGAGCAGTTCCGCGCGGACGAAGGTGAAGGTCAGGTAGGCCAGGGGGTACAGCATCCACGCCGGCGTCTGGCGCAGGTGGAGGCGGGCCCGGGGTGTGAGGACGAGCCAGTCCAGGAGCGCCGCCGCGGGGGCCGCCGTGTAGAGGAGCTGGAGGGCCAGCCACTGGCCGTGCCAGGCCACCGGAAGATGCGTCGAGCCCGTCATGGAGAACGGGGGAGTCGTGTGGCCCAGGAGCAGGTGGTAGACCAGGGACGAGACGACGGCGTAGAGGAGTGCCGCACCGGTCAGGGACGAGGGCACGGGGCGGCCCGCCTGCCAGGCCCGGCGGGCCGAGAGGAGGCTCACCAGGGTCAGGAGTATCGCCGCCTGGACTCCGAAGTAGCCCATGATCCGGTCCGGGCTGCCCAGCAGCAGCTCCAGCGCCACGCCCGCCGACGCCAGCACGGCCGTCAGGAGGCGGAACACCGCGGTCGCGGGGCGGCGGACGGGAGCGACCACCGCCGTCGCCGGAACGTATCCGGGCATGAGCACGGGCGTGCCCGGCACCGCGGGGAGGTCGGGTATGTCCCTGGGTATCGGAGGAGTCGTCATGCCCTCAAATTAGGGAGAAGGGGGCATGACTGGCATTTTGGTCTAGGCCGGGTGGGTTAGCGGGGTGGGAACCCCGTCGGCCGGGGCCCCTGCCCCCTCCGGCTCCCCCGCCCGTTCTATTTGCGCTCCACCAGCGTCAGCAGCGTCGCCTCCGGTGGGCAGGCGAAGCGGACCGGGGTGTAGCGGTTGGTGCCGCAGCCCGCCGAGACGTGCAGGTACGACGTACGGCCCTCGGCCGTGTGCGTGGACAGGCCCTTCACGCGGTCCGCGTCCAGGTCGCAGTTGGTGACCAGGGCGCCGTAGAAGGGGACGCAGAGCTGGCCGCCGTGGGTGTGGCCGGCCAGGACCAGCGGGTAGCCGTCGGCCGTGAAGGAGTCCAGGACGCGCAGGTACGGGGCGTGCACCACGCCCATCGAGAAGTCGGCCGTACCGGACGGGCCGCCCGCCACCTGCGGATAGCGGTCACGCTTGATGTGCGGGTCGTCCAGTCCCGTCAGCTCCACCGAGGCGCCTTCGATCTTCAGGGTGCCCCGCGTGTTCGTCAGGTTCAGCCAGCCCGCCCCGTCGAAGCCGTCCCGCAGGTCCTGCCAGGGGAGGTGGATCGCGCCGACGACCGGCGGGTTGCCGTTCAGGCCGTGCTTGCCGTTCACCTTCTCCAGCAGGTAGCGGGCGGGGTTGCGGGGCTTGGGGCCGTAGTAGTCGTTGGAGCCGAAGACGTACGCGCCCGGGAACTCCATCAGCGGGCCCAGCGCGTCCAGCACCTCGGGGATGCCCTCCGGGTCGGACAGGTTGTCGCCCGTGTTGATCACGAAGTCCGGGCGCAGGCCCGCCAGCGACTGCAGCCAGCGCTGCTTCTTGCGCTGGCCGCTCACCATGTGGATGTCGGAGACCTGGAGCACGCGCAGCGGGCGCATCCCCGGCGGGAGGACCGGGACCGTCACCCGGCGCAGGCGGAAGGAACGGACCTCGAAGCCGGCCGCGTACAACACACCCGCGGCGCCGAACGCCGCGATTCCCAGGGGTACTCCGTATCGAGCGCGCATATGACCATCGTGTCAGACCGGGCGGGCGCCCAGAGACCGGGCGGTACGTGAGGTGGGTAAATCGGCGGGCGTCGGGCATGCGGCACCTGCGACAATCGGTGTCATGACCACCACGCTCAAGTCGAAGCTGAAGGACGACCTCAACGCCGCGATCAAGGGACGCGACGAGCTCCGCTCGGCCACGCTCCGGATGACGCTCGCCGCGATCACCAACGAGGAGGTCGCGGGCAAGGAGAAGCGCGAGCTCTCCGACGACGAGGTGCTCAAGGTGATCGCCAAGGAGGCGAAGAAGCGCCGGGAGGCGGCCGAGGCCTTCACCCAGGGCGGCCGTGCCGAGAGCGCCGAGCGGGAGAAGGCGGAGGGCGAGGTCCTCGCCGGTTACCTGCCGAAGCAGCTCAGCGACGCGGAGCTGGACGGGATCGTCGCCCAGGCCGTCGAGGAGGCGAAGGCGGCGGGTGCCGAGGGGCCGCGGGCCATGGGCGCCGTGATGAAGATCGTGAACCCGAAGGTGTCCGGCCTGGCCGAGGGCGGCCGTGTCGCCGCCGCGGTGAAGAAGCGGCTCCAGGGCTGACGCTCCAGGGCTGACGCTCCTGGGCTGACAGCGCGCGGGTCGGCAGCAGGCGGTACGACGGTGGGGCCGCACCTCTTCCGAGAGGTGCGGCCCCACCGTCGTAGCGAGTGGAAGCTGTCGATCAGCCCCGGTTCCCGCCGTTGCCGTTGCGGCCCCCGTTCGTGGTCCCCTGGATGAAGCCGTCGGGGAGGGAGAAGGTCGGGGTCGGGGTGGTGCCGCCGTCCGTCGAGCCGCCGGTGTCGGTGCCGCCGATGAGACCGCCGATCAGGCCGCCGGTGTCGGTGCCGCCGTTGTCGTTTCCGTTGCCGTTCCCGTGACCCTTGTCGTGGTCGTTCTCGTCCGGGATGTCGACGAGGTTGAAGTCCTCCGACTGCTTGCCCTCCAGGGCGCCCGTCATGGCGTCCTTCCAGATCGGGCCCGGGGTGTCGGCGCCGAAGACCTCGGAGTGGTAGACGCCGCCGATGGTGATGTTGGTCATCTCGATGTTCTGCTTGGCGCTGCCGACCCAGACCGCGCCCGCGAGGTTGGGCGTGTAGCCGACGAACCAGGCGTTCTTACGGGCGTCCGTCGTACCGGTCTTGCCCGCGCTCTCCCGGTCGTCCAGACCGGCCTGCTGACCGGTACCGGAGTCGATCACACCGCGCAGCAGGGTGTTGATCGTGTCCGCGGTCTTCTCGCTCATCGCCCGCGAGCAGGTCGACTTGGGGACCGGGATCGACTTCTGCTCGTTGCCGACCTTCTGGGTGATCGACTCGATGGCGACCGGCGTGCAGTACATGCCCCGGTCGGCGAAGGAGGCGTACGCGCTCGCCATGGTCAGCGGGGAGAGGCCGATCGCGCCGAGGGCGATGGCCGGCGTCTGCGGGAGCTTCGAACCGTCGCCCTGGTGGACGTGGAGCGAGTCGGTCATCTTGACCACCGGGCACAGGCCGATGTCGGAGATCAGCTGGACGAAGTAGGTGTTGATGGACTTCGCCATCGCCTTCTTCATCTGGTACGGCCCGACCTCGGACTCGTTCTCGTTCTCGACCTGCTCGCCGGTCGTGTTGACCCACTGCTTGCCGTCGCACTGCTGCACGGGGCTCGGGTAGTTCATCTTGTACGGCGACGAGTACTCCTGCGTCGCCGACTTGCCGCCCTCGATGGCCGCCGCGGCCACGAACGGCTTGAACGTCGAACCCGTCGGGAAGCCGTAGTTGGAGCCGCCGTAGTCCCGGTCGACCGAGAAGTTGTACTCGGTCTCGTTCTTGTTGTAGCCGTACGGCTTGGACTGGCCCATCCCCAGGATCTTGCCGGTGCCGGGCTCCACGAGGGTGGCGGCTGCCGCGACCGAGTCCGACTTGTAGACGTGGTCCTTGATCGAGCTCTGCACCGAGTCCTGGGCCTGCGGGTCCAGGGTGGTGCGGATGGTCAGGCCGCCCTGGTTCCAGAGCTTGGCGCGCGCCTCGCGGGTCTTGCCGAAGGTCTGGTCGGTCAGGAAGACGTTCTCGACGTACTTGCAGAAGAACCCGGCGCCCTTGACCGCGGTGATGCAGCCGTTCTTCGGCTGGGTCACGTGCAGGCCGAGCGGGGTCTCCTTGGCCTTGTCGGCCTCCGCCTGGGAGATGTCGCCGAGCTGGGCCATGCGTTCGAGCACGACGTTGCGCCGCTTGGTGGCCTCGGCCTCGTCGTTGACCGGGTCGTAGCGGCTCGGCGACTGCACGATGCCCGCGAGCAGAGCCGACTGGGGGAGACTGAGGTCCTTGGCGTGCTTGGAGAAGTAACGCTGGGAGGCGGCCTCGACGCCGTAGGCCTGCTCGCCGAAGAAGGTGATGTTCAGGTAGTTCTCGAGGATCTTCTTCTTGCCGAGCTTCTCCTCCAGCTGGATCGCGTACTTCAGCTCCTTGACCTTGCGGCCGAGGGTCTGCTGGGTGGCCTCGGCGACCTTGGTCGGGTCGTCGCCGGCCTCCTCGATGAAGTAGTTCTTCACCAGCTGCTGGGTGAGCGTGGACGCGCCCTGGGCGACCCCGCCGCTCTGCGCGTTCTTGTTCAGCGCCCGCAGCACGCCCTTCAGGTCGATGGCGCCGTGCTGGTAGTAGCGCGAGTCCTCGATCGCGACGATCGCCTTCTGCATGTACGGCGAGATGTCCTTGAGTTCCACCACCGTGCGGTCACGGGAGTAGACCTGGGCGATCTGGTTGCCCTTGCTGTCGAGGATGGTGGTGCGCTGGCTCAGCTGCGGGCTCTTCAGGTTGGCCGGGATCTCGTCGAACCCCTGCACCGAACCCTTGGCCGCGAGGCCCAGTGCCCCGGCCGCGGGCAGCGCGATGCCCGCCATCACGGCTCCCGCGAGCACACTGACACCGAGGAACTTGGCGGCCTGCTGCGTGGTCGACAGACCACCGCCCGAGCGCTTCTTTGGCATGGGGGCAGCCTAATCCGTGGGGATGAGCATTCCGGGTGAGCGGGTGGCTCTCGGGATGTTCGAGTGCCGGATCGTGACATAGAGGGCGACACCGGCGACCGTGCCCGACGGCACGACGACATGAACGGTCTACCTTGCCATTCGCCGGACACACGTACAGGCCTTGGCCTAAGCTGCTCTCAACTGTCACAGCAGTGCGGTCACGTATCAATACGTCCGGCGACCCCGAATCGTTTCGGATCCTGCCCACTTTTTTTCGGGTGAAGTGTTGATGGCGTGTCCGAATCCGCCTCGTGTGTCACTCGGCGTCCGTTGTGGCGCACCGCAGCTGTCCCGGTTTGCCGCGATGATCACGCATGTCGCCAGCTCACTCCCGCGGGTGATCTGCCGCTTACCCATAGTCCGTTCGGGCCATTCAAGATTGGGCCCGAAGGGGGTGTTGCGCTGTGCCCACCTTCCGTAACGTCCTCAACTGGCGGCGGTGAATATGCCGCTGCCGCCGTGGGGGAGCCTCGATTCGGGAGAGGACGGCGCCGGTATGGGCTGGGTAACCGACTGGAGTGCGCAGGCTGCCTGCCGCACTACCGATCCGGATGAACTGTTCGTTCAAGGAGCAGCGCAGAACAGGGCCAAGGCGGTGTGCACCGGATGTCCGGTACGCACGGAATGCCTGGCTGATGCGCTGGACAATCGCGTCGAGTTCGGCGTGTGGGGAGGCATGACGGAGCGGGAGCGTCGCGCACTGCTGCGCAGGCGGCCCACCGTGACCTCCTGGCGCAGGCTCCTGGAGACAGCGCGCTCGGAGTACGAGCGGGGGACCGGAATCGTCCCCCTCGACAGCGACGAGGTGTACGAGAACTACGCGGCCGTGAGCTAGACCGGACGGGTCCACGAACAGACCGCGCAGGTCTACGGCAGCTCCGGCCGGCCGGCCGCGAGCCGGTCGCCGATGTCCCGCAGCCCCGTGAGGTCGTGGACATCGCCGGGCAACGCGGCCACTTCGACCACGGCCACTTCGGGGTGGCGCGCGGTGAAGCGGTCACGTGTGCGCTGCTCGCGGGAGAGCAGCTGCATGCGCTCGGCGTGCAGCCTCAGCAGGCCTGCGGTGAGCTGGTCGACGGTGCGGTCGGGACCTTCTGACGAGGGGGATTCGTCAGTCGTGTCCGCAGCCGTGTCGAGAGTCGTGTCTGCAGTCATGTCCGCGGGCCCGGACGAGGGGGATTCGTCGGGCCGGGACTCGGACGGCACAGGCGCGGGTGATTCAGAACTGCCGTACGTGTCGGGAGAGTTACGAAGTCCAGCTTTCCCGCCCCTCTGATCCACAATGCGGGGCTCCTCAAGATTTTCCGCGGCGGCGAGCGCCCGCTCGGCCGACAGCCGGCCGGCGCCGCTGCCGTGGACGCGGTTGAGGACCAGACCGACCAGCGGCATGTCCTCCGCGGCCAGCCGCTCCACGAAGTACGCGGCCTCCCGCAGCGCGTCCCGCTCCGGAGCCGCCACCACCAGGAACGCCGTACCGGGCGCCTGAAGCAGCTTGTACGTCGCGTCCGCGCGCGTGCGGAACCCGCCGAACGTCGTGTCCATCGCCGCCACGAACGTCTGTACGTCCTTCAGCAGCTGCCCGCCGAGCAGTTTGCCGAGCGTGCCGGTCATCATCGACATGCCGACGTTCAGGAAGGCCATGCCCGCACGGCCGCCGAGCTTCGCGGGCGCGGTGAGCAGGCGGATCAGCCGGCCGTCCAGGAAGGAGCCGAGGCGTTTGGGCGCGTCGAGGAAGTCCAGGGCGGAGCGGGAGGGCGGGGTGTCGACGACGATCAGGTCCCACTCGTCCCGGGCCCGCAGCTGGCCCAGCTTCTCCATCGCCATGTACTCCTGCGTGCCCGCGAAGCCCGCCGAGAGCGACTGGTAGAAGGGGTTGGCCAGGATGGCGGCGGCCCGCTCGGCGTCCGCGTGCGCCTCGACGACCTCGTCGAAGGTGCGCTTCATGTCGAGCATCATGGCGTGCAGTTCGCCGGGGCCCTCGGTGCCCTTCACCTTCCGCGGCACGTTGTCCAGCGAGTCGATGCCCATGGACTGGGCGAGCCGCCGGGCCGGGTCGATGGTCAGCACCACGACCTTGCGCCCGCGCTCGGCCGCCCGCAGGCCCAGGGCCGCCGCGGTGGTGGTCTTGCCGACCCCGCCCGAGCCGCAGCACACCACGATCCGGGTCTCCGGGTCGTCGAGCAGCGGATCGATGTCGAGCACGGGCGCGTGGGCCAGCCGGCGCGCGCCGTCCTGCGCCGGTTCCTTGGCGGGGTCCCCTGCGGGTTCCTTGGCCGGGTCCGGATCCGGAGTCATGACATCCCCTGTTCCCGCAGCTCGGTGGCGAGTTCGTACAGGCCCGCCAGGTCCATGCCCTCGGCGAGCAACGGCAGCTCGTGCCGCTCCAGGTCCAGCTCGGCGAGGACCGCGCGCTGCTCGTGCTCCAGCGCGTACCGCTCGGCGTACTCGGCGGCCTGCGCGAGCAGCGGGTCCACCAGCTGCTCGGCCTTCCCGCCGCGCCGCGCCCCGCCGAGCCCGGCCGCCGACAGCGTCTGCGCCACGGCGGTGCGCGGTACCGTCCGTACGAGTTCCAGATCGGCGGCGTCCAACACCTCGGGACGGACCATGTTCACGATGACCCGGCCCACCGGCAGCCGCGCGGCCCGCAGTTCGGCGATGCCGTCGGCGGTCTCCTGGACCGGCATCTCCTCCAGCAGAGTGACCAGGTGCACGGCCGTCTCCCGGGACTTCAGCACCCGCATCACGGCCTGCGCCTGATTGTGTATCGGGCCAATCTTGGCGAGCCCGGCCACCTCGTCGTTGACATTCAGGAAGCGGGTGATGCGGCCCGTCGGCGGGGCGTCCATGACGACGTAGTCGTAGATGAACCGCCCGGCCTTGTCCTTCCTGCGCACCGCCTCGCACGCCTTGCCGGTCAGCAGCACGTCCCTGAGGCCGGGCGCGACGGTGGTGGCGAAGTCGATCGCGCCGAGCTTCTTCAGCGCCCGGCCCGCCCCGCCGAGCTTGTAGAACATCTGGAGGTAGTCCAGAAGGGCCAGTTCGGGATCGATGGCCAGCGCATAGACCTCACCCCCTCCCGGCGCTACGGCGATCTTCCGCTCTTCGTAGGGCAACGCCTCCGTCTCGAAGAGCTGGGCGATGCCCTGCCGGCCCTCGACCTCCACGAGAAGCGTCCGCTTCCCCTCGGTCGCGAGGGCCAGCGCGAGTGCGGCGGCGACCGTCGTCTTTCCGGTCCCGCCCTTGCCGCTGACGACCTGGAGCCTGCTCACATCTTCGAGACTAACCAGTCGGCCGGACACTCACGCGGGAGGCTGTGGATAACCGTGCGTGCGGTGGGCCACGTGTCCCGTCCGTCACAGCGGATACAGTCGCCCACATGACCAAGTGGGAATACTCAACCGTGCCGCTGCTCGTCCATGCCACGAAGCAGATTCTGGACACCTGGGGCGAGGACGGCTGGGAGCTCGTCCAGGTGGTGCCCGGGCCCAACCCCGAGCAGCTCGTGGCCTACCTGAAGCGGGAGAAGTCGTCGTGAGCGCCGTGGAGGCCAAGCTGGCCGAACTCGGTCTCGCGCTGCCGGCCGTCGTCCCGCCGCTCGCCGCCTACCAGCCGGCCGTACGGTCCGGTGCGTACGTCTACACCTCCGGCCAGCTGCCCATGGTGGACGGCAAGCTGCCGGTCACCGGCAAGGTCGGCGCCGAGGTCACCGCGGAGGAGGCCAAGGAGCTCGCCCGCGTCTGCGCGCTGAACGCCCTGGCCGCCGTGAAGTCCGTCGCCGGTGACCTGGACCGGGTCGCGCGCGTGGTGAAGGTCGTCGGCTTCGTCGCCTCCGCGACCGACTTCACCGGGCAGCCGGGCGTGATCAACGGCGCCAGCGAGCTGCTCGGCGAGGTCCTCGGAGACAAGGGCGTGCACGCGCGCAGTGCGGTGGGCGTCGCGGTGCTGCCGCTGGACGCGCCGGTCGAGGTGGAGGTCCAGGTCGAGCTGGAGCCGTAGCCGACCGGAGCCGTAGCCGACCGGAGCCGGAGGGCGGTCCGTGACGGGTGGTCCGCCGAAGCCCCTCTCGAACATTCGCGCACCACGGGATAGCCTCCGGTAATGGCCGATGGACAGTGGTATCCCCCCGAGTGGCCGGACCGCATCCGCGCACACGCGGAGGGCACCCTCGTGCCGGTGGCCCCCAAGCGTGCGGCGACCGTGCTGCTCCTGAAGGACACCCCGGACGGTCCCGCCGTCCACATGCTGCGCAGACGCGCCTCCATGGCCTTCGCCGGAGGCGCGTACGCGTATCCGGGCGGCGGCGTCGACCCGCGCGACGACGACCACCAGGTCCGCTGGGCGGGCCCCACGCGCGCGTGGTGGGCCGACCGGCTCGGCGTCGACGAGGCGGGCGCCCAGGCGATCGTCTGCGCGGCCGTCCGGGAGACGTACGAGGAGGCGGGCGTCCTGCTCGCCGGACCCGCTCCGGACGCCGTCGTCGGCGACACCACCGGCGACGACTGGGAGGCCGACCGCGCGGCCCTGGTCGCCCGTGACCTGTCCTTCGCCCAGTTCCTCGACCGGCGGGGCCTGGTCCTGCGCTCCGACCTGCTGGGCGCCTGGACGCGCTGGATCACCCCGGAGTTCGAGAGTCGCCGCTACGACACCTGGTTCTTCGTCGCCGCCCTGCCCGCGGGCCAGCGCACCCGCAACGCCTCCACGGAGGCCGACCGCACGGTGTGGATCCGCCCGGCGGACGCCGCCGCCGGCTACGACGAGGGCGAGCTGCTGATGATGCCGCCCACCATCGCCACCCTGCGCCAGCTCCAGCCCTACGCCACGGCCGCCGAGACGCTCGCCGGGGCGCCCGCACGGGACATGACCCCGGTGCTGGCCCGCGCCCGGCTGGCGGCCGGCGAGATCGTCCTGACCTGGCCGGGCCACGACGAGTTCACCAAGCACATACCGACCGACCTGACGACCGGTGGAGCCTGACCATGACGGACGCAGCAGCACTGCCGGGCCAGCCGCGCGGCGGAGTCCTCCCGGGGCCCGCCACCGCGCGGGCCGTCAACGTGCTGGCGCCCAACGCATCCGCGATGACCCTGGACGGCACCAACACCTGGATCGTCGCCGAGCCCGACTCCGACCTGGCCGTCGTGATCGACCCGGGCCCGCTGGACGACGGCCACCTCAAGAACGTCGTCGACACGGCCGAGAAGGCCGGCAGACGCATCGCGCTCACCCTCCTCACCCACGGCCACCCGGACCACGCCGAGGGCGCCGCGCGGTTCGCGGAACTCACCGGCACCCGCGTGCGTGCCCTCGACCCGGCGCTGCGGCTCGGCGACGAGGGCCTGGCCGCGGGCGACGTGATCACGACCGGCGGCCTGGAGCTGCGGGTCGTACCGACCCCGGGCCACACCGCCGACTCGCTGAGCTTCCACCTCCCGGCCGACCGCGCGGTCCTCACCGGCGACACCATCCTGGGACGCGGTACGACGGTCGTGGCGCATCCGGACGGCCGGCTGGGCGACTACCTGGACTCCCTGCGAAGGCTGCGCTCGCTGACCGTCGACGACGGCGTCCACACCGTCCTGCCGGGCCATGGACCCGTCCTGGAGGACGCCCAGGGCGCCGTCGAGTTCTACCTGGCCCACCGCGCCCACCGGCTGGCCCAGGTCGAGACGGCCGTGGAGAACGGCCACCGCAGCCCCGCCGAGGTCGTCGCCCACGTCTACGCCGACGTGGACCGCTCCCTGTGGCCGGCGGCGGAACTGTCGGTACGGGCCCAGCTGGAGTACCTGACCGACCACGGGCTGATCCAGTCCGAGATCTAGCGCTGGTCTCCCGCGCTGGTCTCTCGTGCCGGGCTCCAGCGCCGAGACCTAGCGCCGGGTTCTAGTCCCAGCCCTCCGGCCGGGGCGCCTTCACGCCGTGCACGCGCGCGTACTCGGTGGCGAGCCACGGGCCGAGGTCGTCGACGTACGAGCGCAGCACCGCGCGGTCGCCGACCGGCTCGTATCCCAGTACGGCCGCCCGGCGCAGCTGTCCGGCCCGCTCCGGGTAGTAGCCGGCGAACACCTCGGCCATCTCCCGCAGCTCGCTGGTCCAGCCGTTCCAGCGGGGCATGACGAGGGTGAAGCCGGTGCGGACGAGATGCCGGGACATGAAGCGCACCAGGGGCCGCAGGCTGTCCTCGGTGTCTTCGGCGGCCGTGATCCGCTCCCGCCAGCGCGGCAGGTACCGCGCCAGGTCGCCGTTGGTCTCGCGGGCGAGCACCGCGTCGGGGCGGTAGCGGGGCAGGAACTCGGCGAGGTCCTCGCCGAGCAGCGGGGTGCACTGGCAGGCCACGAACCAGCCGATGTCGTACCGCTCCAGGTCGCTGAGCACCCGTGCGCGGGAGTAGAGCAGGGTGCCGACCCCGTCGGTCTGCGGGAACTCCTTGTCGACGGCCTCGCCGAGGGCGCGGGCCGCGTCCCGGTCGGCGTCGGCCGGTTCCTCGCGCAGGACGGCCACGAGGTCCAGGTCGCTGCGTCCCGGCCGCGCGGTGCCGCGCGGGATCGAGCCGTAGAGGTAGGCGCTGTCCAGGCGCGCCCCGAAGACGTCCAGGAGCCGGTCACGGGCGGCGGCGACCACGGGACGGAACACGAGCGGCACGCGCGCGTGCGAGCCCTCGCGCTCTATGAAGCCCAGGGGGTCGAGGCCCCGGGACGCGACTGTGTCAGACATGGGGAACCAGATACCGGCCCGTCCGGCCTTTGAGGGCGAGGCCGGAGGCCGACGACGCGGAGGTCTGGGGGCGAGAGCCCCCAGAAACCGGCGCTACCGGGACCGCTTGGCCAGGCGCTCGACGTCCAGCAGGATCACGGCCCGCGCCTCCAGGCGCAGCCAGCCGCGCTGGGCGAAGTCCGCCAGTGCCTTGTTCACGGTCTCGCGGGACGCGCCGACCAGCTGGGCCAGCTCCTCCTGCGTGAGGTCGTGGACGACGTGGATGCCCTCCTCGGACTGCACGCCGAAGCGGCGCGAGAGGTCGAGCAGGGCACGCGCGACCCGGCCCGGCACGTCGGAGAAGACGAGGTCGGACATGGCGTCGTTGGTCTTGCGCAGTCGGCGGGCGACGGCGCGCAGCAGGGCGGTGGCCACCTCGGGGCGCGCGTTCAGCCAGGGCTGGAGGTCGCCGTGGCCGAGGCCCAGCAGCTTGACCTCGGTCAGCGCGGTCGCGGTCGCCGTGCGCGGACCCGGGTCGAACAGCGACAGCTCGCCGATCAGCTCGCCGGGGCCGACGACGGCGAGCATGTTCTCGCGGCCGTCGGGGGAAGTGCGGTGGAGCTTGACCTTGCCCTCGGTGACGACATAGAGCCGGTCGCCCGGGTCGCCCTCGTGGAACAGGGAGTCGCCACGCGCGAGGGTCACCTCACTCATGGAGGCACGCAGCTCCGCGGACTGCTCGTCATCGAGCGCCGCGAAGAGCGGGTTGCGCCGCAGAACGTCGTCCACGAGTTCTCTCCTTGTCGACCTGCTCAGGGGATCTTGCTCCCCCTTGGTACCAGGGGACCGTGCTCCCCATTTTGCTGGACCGTCCAAACAGTGTGATCTGTCACAAGGATGCCGCACAGGTGTGCCTGGGTAAGCGGCAGGGGTCCAATCGGGGGCTGATCTTCAGGGTCCGGGGCGGATGTCGGTGCCGGGCTTTAGGCTGGCCGGGTGTCCAAATCGCCGGTGAGAGCACAGGCCAAGGGGGCTGGGCGGGTGGTTGTACGAGGTGATTCCGCTGTGGGCGAACAAGGGTCCGATGCTGCCTCCGGTGAGCCGAAAAAGGCGACGAAAGCGGTGAAAGCCGCCAAGAAGGCGACGGTGAAGACGCCCGCCGCGAAGGCGCCCGCCGCGAAGGCGCCCATCGCGAAGAAGGCTGCCGCGAAGAAGACGACGGCGAAGAAGGCAGCGCCGGCCAAGAAGGCGCCGGCCACGAAAGCGGCGGTCAAGAAGGCGACGGTCAAGAAGGCGACGGCCGCGAAGACGACGGCGAAGAAGGCTGCGGCCGAGAAGCCCGCTGTCGGGCAGGCGCAGCCCGTCGGGAAGACCGAGTCGCCGGCCGCGCTCGTCCGCAGGGCCCGCCGGATCAACCGCGAGCTCGCCGAGGTGTACCCGTACGCCCACCCAGAGCTGGACTTCGAGAACCCCTTCCAGCTCCTGGTGGCCACGGTGCTGTCCGCCCAGACCACCGACCTCAGGGTCAACCAGACCACCCCGACGCTGTTCGCGAAGTACCCCACCCCCGAGGACCTGGCCGCCGCCAACCCGGAGGAGGTCGAGGAGATCCTGCGGCCGTGCGGGTTCTTCCGGGCCAAGACCAGGTCGGTGATAGGGCTCTCCAAGGGGCTGGTGGAGGAGTTCGGCGGCGAGGTGCCCGGCCGGCTCGAAGACCTCGTCAAGCTGCCCGGCGTCGGCCGCAAGACCGCGTTCGTCGTGCTCGGCAACGCCTTCGGGCGCCCCGGCATCACCGTGGACACGCACTTCCAGCGCCTGGTCCGGCGCTGGCGGTGGACTGCGGAGGCCGACCCCGACAAGATCGAGGCCGCCGTCGGCGCGCTGTTCCCCAAGAGCGACTGGACCGACCTCTCGCACCACGTGATCTGGCACGGCCGCCGGATCTGCCATGCCCGCAAGCCCGCCTGCGGTGCCTGCCCCATCGCCCCGCTCTGCCCGGCCTACGGGGAGGGCGAGACCGACCCGGAGAAGGCGAAGAAGCTGCTCAAGTACGAGAAGGGCGGCTTCCCCGGCCAGCGGCTCAAGCCGCCGCAGGCTTATCTGGACGCGGGCGGCCGGCCGGCGCCGCCGCTGGGCGCCGTATCAGGGACATGACCCAGGGGTCTTCTCAGGGACGGAGAACGGAACGATCAAGGAGACTTCGGGCGTTGGAACGGGCAGCAGGACGGGGGAGCAGGGCAGGACGGGGGATGCCGTGACACACAGCAAGGCGCAGACGGACGGTCCACGCGGGGATGTGGCGCTCAGCAAGGAGGGGCTGCCGGAGTGGCTGGACCCGGTGGTGCGGGCCGCGGAGACCGTCCAGCCGCTCCAGCTGAGCCGCTTCCTGCCCCCGGAGAACGGGGCGGGACGGCAGTCGGCCGTGCTGATCCTGTTCGGTGAGGGAGAGCAGGGGCCCGAGCTGCTGCTGATGGAGCGGGCCGGTTCGCTGCGCTCGCACGCCGGGCAGCCGTCCTTCCCCGGCGGTGCCCTCGACCCCGAGGACGGCGACCCGAAGGCCGACGGGCCGCTGCGGGCCGCTCTCCGCGAGGCCGAGGAGGAGACCGGGCTGGATCCGGCCGGTGTCCAGCTCATCGGGGTGCTGCCCAGGCTGTACATCCCGGTGAGCAAGTTCGTGGTCACCCCGGTGCTGGGCTGGTGGCGCGAGCCGACACCGGTGGGCGTGGTCGATCCGAACGAGACGGCGAGGGTCTTCACGGTCCCCGTGGCGGATCTCACGAATCCGGCCAACCGGGCCACCACCGTGCACCCCAGCGGCCACCGAGGTCCGGCATTCCTGGTCGAATCGACCCTGGTGTGGGGGTTCACGGCCGGGGTGATCGACCGACTGCTGCACTATGCGGGATGGGAGCGCTCCTGGGACCGCGAGAAGCTGGTCACGC
Source organism: Streptomyces sp. NPDC048278 (assembly GCF_040652195.1). NCBI lineage: Bacteria > Bacillati > Actinomycetota > Actinomycetes > Kitasatosporales > Streptomycetaceae > Streptomyces > Streptomyces sp. NPDC048278. The sequence goes on along the minus strand of NZ_JBEZLP010000018.1, from coordinate 167,053 downwards.
TCGACTGGCGGTCATGACAGGGTGTCCACCGTTGAGTGTCTTCCCGGGGGACGCCGCGTCCGATTGCCGCTTCGCGGCGGGCCGGACCCCCGGCCGACCTGTGGTGATCGTGAAGTGACGAGGCGAGGCTTGACTCGGTGAACGTGCTGGACATCCTGTTGCTGGTCGCCGCCGTGTGGTTTGCGATCGTCGGCTACCGCCAGGGGTTCGTCGTCGGCATCCTGTCGGTGATCGGCTTCCTGGGCGGCGGACTCGTCGCCGTCTACGTCCTGCCGGTGATCTGGGACGCGGTGACCGACAAGGCCGAGGTGAGCACCACCGCCGCGGTCGTCGCCGTGGTCGTCGTCATCGTCTGCGCCTCCGTCGGCCAGGCGCTCACCACCCACCTGGGCAACAAGCTGCGCCGGTACATCACCTGGTCCCCGGCCCGCGCCCTGGACGCCACCGGCGGCGCCCTGGTCAACGTGGTGGCGATGCTGCTGGTCGCCTGGCTGATCGGCTCCGCCCTCGCGGGCACCACCCTGCCGACCCTCGGCAAGGAGGTGCGCAACTCCAAGGTGCTGCTCGGGGTGTCCAGAGCGCTGCCCAACCAGGCCGACAACTGGTTCGCGGACTTCTCCGCGGTCCTCGCGCAGAACGGCTTCCCGCAGGTCTTCAGCCCGTTCGCCAACGAGCCGATCACCGACGTCTCGCCGCCCGACCCGGCCCTCGCCAACAGCGCGGTGGCCACCACCGCCCAGCAGTCCATCGTCAAGGTCACGGGCACCGCGCAGAGCTGCGGCAAGATCCTGGAGGGCACCGGCTTCGTCTTCGCCGACCGCCGGGTCATGACCAACGCGCACGTGGTCGGCGGCGTCGACGAGCCCACCGTCCAGATCGGCGGCGAGGGCCGCAAGTACGACGCCAAGGTCGTGCTCTACGACTGGCAGCGCGACATCGCCGTACTGGACGTGCCGGACCTGCGCGCCAGGGCCCTGAAGTTCTCGGCCAAGGACGCGGAGACGACCGACAGCGCGATCGTCGCCGGATTCCCGGAGAACGGCTCGTACGACGTCCGGCCCGCCCGGGTGCGCGGCCGGATCACGGCCAACGGCCCGGACATCTACCACCGCGGCACCGTCCGCCGCGACGTCTACTCGCTGTACGCGACCGTCCGCCAGGGCAACTCCGGCGGCCCGCTGCTCACGCCCGAGGGCAGGGTGTACGGGGTCGTCTTCGCGAAGTCACTGGACGACGCCGACACCGGGTACGCCCTCACGGCCGACGAGATCCAGGCGGACATCGCCCGGGGCCGTACCGCGAGCCAGCAGGTGGGCACCGACAGCTGCGCCCTCTAGGAGCCCCGTCCGCCCCCTCCGGGTGCTGCGGGGTGCTGCGGGGTCCTGTGAGGTGTCAGCCGCGGGTATGGCGCAGACGTACCGAGACCCAGCGGGCCCGGCGGCGCAGGATGTGCGGAATCCCCACCCTGAGGTCGGTTCCCGGCAGTTGCGGGGCACCTCCTCGGTGGGAGTTCAGACCGCCTGTCGTACGGCGGTTGCGGGGTGCGTCACTGTAGTCGTGCGTCCAGCCCATACCCGGACGTCTGCCCCTGCCCCAAGGTCGATAACCTCCCGCACGCCCCCCAATCGGCCTATGCGCCGGGCATGTGGCCGTTCGTAGAACAGGTGTCCAGATCCGGATACCGGGCGCATCGGCGCGGTCACCGATCGGGTTCGGGATCTTTCAGCCAGTTGACCAGCTCGGCGGAGAACGCCACCGGATCCTCCTCGTGCGGGAAGTGCCCCAGTCCGTCGAACAGCCGCCAGCGGTAGGGCGCTTCGACGTACTCGCCGGAGCCGGCGGCGCTGCGGGTGCGGGTCACCGGGTCCAGGGAGCCGTGCAGGTGGAGCGTCGGGACCCGCACCGGCCGCTTCATCCTGCGGTTGAACTGGATGCCGTCCGGGCGCGCCAGGGAGCGCACCAGCCAGCGGTACGGCTCGATCGAGCAGTGCGCGGTGGACGGGATGCACATGGCCCGCTGGTACGTCTCCACGGCCTCGTCGTCCGGCAGCCGCGGGCCGGACCAGTCCCGGATCAGCCGGGCGACGAGCGCGCCGTCGTCGGCGGTGAGCTGCCGCTCGGGGATCCAGGGCCGCTGGAAGCCCCAGATGTAGGAGGCGGCGGCGGTCTGCCGGCGGTCCCGGAGCATCGCCGAGCGCCAGCGCCGCGGGTGCGGCATGGACACCACCGCGAGCCGCCGTACCAGCTTGGGGCGCATCGCGGCTGCCGTCCACGCCAGGTAGCCGCCCAGGTCGTGGCCGACCAGCGCGGCGTCCGGCTCGCCGAGGGAACGGATCACGCCGGTGATGTCGAGGGCGAGGTTGGCCGGGTCGTAGCCGCGCGGGGTGCGGTCGCTGCCGCCGACGCCCCGCAGGTCCATGGCGACGGCGCGGAAGCCGGCGTCGGCGAGCGCGACCAGCTGGTGCCGCCAGGCCCACCAGAACTGCGGGAAGCCGTGCACCAGCATGACCAGCGGTCCGTCGCCGAGCTCGGCGATGTGGAACCGGGCGCCGTTGGCGGCGACGTCCCGGTGCGTCCAGGGGCCCTCCAGCCGTACGGCCGAGGGAGCGGGGTCCGTCATGACGACGAGCGTCCCACAGCCGCCTCGATGGCGCGCACGTCGTCCCGGGGGAGTTCCGGGCGCGGATGCGGCTTGGCGTTCTGCAGCACGCCCGCCGACTCCTTCATGGACGCGGCCACCTTCTGCGGTCCCTGGCCCTTCTTGGCCTTCTTCGCGAACACCACGCCGACCAGCGCGAGCGCGACGGCCACCAGGACGTTCGCCGCGAAGGAGAGCAGGAAGCAGAGCGCGAGGTTCCAGTGGCTCCAGGTCCGAATGCCGTACGCCAGCGCGAAGTTGAGCATGGGCAGGGAGAACAGCAGCAGCACCCCGGCCGCCGAGAACGCGCCGCCGCTCGTCGCGCCCCGCTTGACGTCCTGCTTCAGCTGCGCCTTGGCCAGCGCGATCTCGTCGTGCACCAGCGCCGACATCTCGGCCGTGGCCGAGGCGAACAGCTGGCCGATGCTGCGTTCGGCACCGACCGGGCTGCCGTCGGGTGCGCTCATCGCGTTCTCCCTCTGCGTCTTCGTCGTCTTCGTCGTCTTCTGCACCGGTCTCCAGGGACCGGCCCGTTGTGCGCCGGCCTTTTTGCGCCGGCCTTTTGCACCGGTCCTTTTGTACCGTCTCGTCAGATCATGCCGGACGGTCGCCCTGCGCGCCTGCCCCGCCCGGCACTTCGGCAAGCGCGTCCCGCCCGCCGATCCCCTGGGAGGCGGCTAGGAGGCGGCTTTCTCCTCCGCGATCCTGCGGTGTTCGGCGGCCTTCCGCTCGTAGATCTCCGCCATCCGCAGGTGGTACGCCGGGTCGTCCTGCTCGTACACGTCCGGGATGCCGTCGAGGTCGTCGTCCCGTTCCTCGGCCTCGACCAGCCTGCGGTAGCGGGTGTTGCGTATCTTCAGCAGGACCGTGGCGCACAGGGCCGCGATGAGCGAGCCGGTGAGCACGGCGGCCTTGACCTCGTCGGTGAGTACGGCGTCGCCGGCGAAGGCGAGTTCGTCGATGAGCAGCGAGACCGTGAAGCCGATCCCGGCCAGCGAGGCCACCGCGAAGACGTCCGCCCATTCGAGGTCCTCGCTGAGCGTGGCCCGGGTGAAGCGGGCGGTCAGCCAGGTCCCGCCGAAGATCCCGACCGCCTTGCCGACCACCAGGCCGAGGACGACCCCGAGCGTCTCCGGCTTGGTGAAGACGTCGCCGAGCGCCCCTCCGGACACCTTCACGCCGGCGCTGAAGAGCGCGAACAGGGGCACGGCCAGCCCTGCCGACAACGGCCGCACCAGATGCTCGACGTGCTCGCCGGGGGAGTGCTGCTCGTCCTCGCGGGTGGTGCAGCGCAGCATCAGGCCCATGGCGACACCGGCGATGGTCGCGTGCACGCCGCTGTTGTACATCAGCGCCCAGATCACGACCGCGAGCGGGACGTACACGTACCAGCCGCGCACGCCCCTGCGCAGCAGCAGCCAGAAGACGGCGAGGCCGAGGACCGCGCCGCCGAGCGCGGCGAAGTGGATCCGCTCGGTGAAGAAGACCGCGATGATCAGGATCGCGAACAGGTCGTCGACGACCGCGAGGGTGAGCAGGAAGGCGCGCAGGGCGCCCGGCAGCGAGGTGCCGATCACCGCGAGCACGGCCAGCGCGAAGGCGATGTCGGTGGCCGTGGGCACCGCCCAGCCCTGCGTGGAGCCGCCGCCGGCGAGGTTGGTGAGGGTGTAGACGAGCGCAGGTACGGCCATTCCGCACAGCGCGGCGACGACCGGGAGGACGGCCGCCTTCGGGTCCCGCAGGTCGCCCGCCACCAGCTCGCGCTTGAGTTCGATGCCGGCGACGAAGAAGAAGACGGCGAGCAGGCCGTCGGCGGCCCAGTGGGCGACGGAGAGGTTCAGGCCGAGGGCGCCGGGGCCGAAGTGGAAGTCGGCGACGCTCTCGTAGCTGTGGTGGAGCGCGGGAATGTTCGCCCAGACCAGTGCGGCTATCGCGGCGACGAGCAGCAGCACACCGCCGACGGTCTCGGTCCGCAGCGCGTCCGCCACGACGGTCCGCTCGGGCAGCGAGAGCCGCCCGAGGACCTTCCGGACGGGGGCGGCGGTGCGGGGGCGGGACACGGGAACCTCCGGTCGGTGGGCAGGACAGGGCTACTTGCCGACCAGACTTCCCGGCACACCTTTGGATCTCGACACCTTTGGATCACGCTACTTTGCTTAGTTTACCTAAGATGCGACGGGAGCTGCCAGATGGGTTTCACGGTAGGTGCAAAAAGGGCGCCCGGCGCGTTTCGCGCCGGGCGCCCTCTTGGGGCCGTGCCGGTCGGGTCAGTCCTCGCTGGGCGCCGCGGGCAGCTTCGCCTGGATGAGGTCCATGACCGTCGAGTCGGTCAGGGTCGTGACATCGCCCAGCTGCCGGTTCTCCGCGACGTCGCGGAGCAGCCGGCGCATGATCTTGCCGGAGCGGGTCTTCGGCAGCTCCGCCACCGGCAGGACCCGCTTCGGCTTGGCGATCGGGCCGAGCGTCGCGCCGACGTGGTTGCGCAGGTCGGCGATGAGGTTCTCGTCCTCGGCGTTCGCCGTGCCGCGCAGGATCACGAAGGCGACGATCGCCTGACCGGTCGTCTCGTCCGCGGCGCCGACCACGGCCGCCTCGGCGACCGCCGGGTGGGACACCAGCGCCGACTCCACCTCGGTCGTCGAGATGTTGTGGCCGGAGACGAGCATGACGTCGTCCACCCGGCCGAGCAGCCAGATGTCGCCGTCGTCGTCCCTCTTCGCGCCGTCGCCCGCGAAGTACTTGCCCTCGAACCGCGACCAGTACGTGTCCAGGAACCGCTGGTCGTCGCCCCAGATCGTGCGCAGCATCGACGGCCACGGCTCGGTCAGGACCAGGTAGCCGCCACCGCCGTTCGGCACCTCGTGCGCCTCGTCGTCGACGACCGTCGCCGAGATGCCGGGCAGCGGGGTCTGCGCGGAACCGGGCTTGGTCGCGGTGACACCCGGCAGCGGGGAGATCATCATCGCGCCGGTCTCGGTCTGCCACCAGGTGTCCACGATCGGCGTCCGGTCGGCACCGATGTGCTTGCGGTACCAGATCCACGCCTCGGGGTTGATCGGCTCGCCCACCGAACCGAGCACCCGCAGGCTGCTCAGGTCGAACTTGGCGGGGATGTCGTCGCCCCACTTCATGAACGTGCGGATCGCGGTGGGCGCCGTGTACAGGATCGTCACCCCGTACTTCTGCACGATCTCCCAGAACCTGCCCTGGTGCGGGGTGTCCGGGGTGCCCTCGTACATCACCTGCGTCGCGCCGTTGGCCAGCGGCCCGTACACGATGTAGGAGTGGCCGGTCACCCAGCCGACGTCGGCCGTGCACCAGTACACGTCCGTCTCCGGCTTGAGGTCGAACACCGCCCAGTGCGTGTACGACGCCTGGGTGAGGTAGCCGCCCGAGGTGTGCAGGATGCCCTTCGGCTTACCCGTCGTGCCGGACGTGTAGAGGATGAAGAGCGGGTGCTCGGCGTCGAAGGCCTCCGGCGTGTGCTCGGCAGACTGCCGCGCGACGATCTCGTCCCACCACACGTCCCGCGAGTCGTCCCAGGCCACTTCCTGCCCGGTGCGGCGTACGACCAGCACGTGCTCGACGTTGTCCACCTTGCCGACCGCCTCGTCCACGGCCGGCTTGAGCGCGGACGGCTTGCCGCGCCGGTAGCCGCCGTCGGAGGTGATGACGACCCTGGCGTCCGCGTCCTGGATACGGGTGGCCAGCGCGTCCGCCGAGAAGCCGCCGAAGACGACGGAGTGCGCGGCGCCGATCCGGGCGCAGGCGAGCATCGCGACCGCCGTCTCCGGGATCATCGGCATGTAGACCGCGACCCGGTCGCCCTTCTGGACGCCCAGCTCCAGCAGGGCGTTGGCCGCCTTGGAGACCTCGTCCTTCAGCTCGGCATAGGTGATCGCACGGCTGTCGCCGGGCTCACCCTCGAAGTGGATGGCGACCCGGTCGCCGAGCCCGGCCTCCACATGCCGGTCCACGCAGTTGTACGCGACGTTGAGCTCGCCGTCCTTGAACCACTTGGCGAACGGCGGGTTCGACCAGTCCAGCGTCTCGGTCGGCTCCTTGGCCCAGGTCAGCCGGCGGGCCTGCGCGGCCCAGAAGCCGAGCCTGTCAGCCTTGGCCTGTTCGTACGCCTCGGCCGTGACATTGGCGTTCTCGGCCAGGTCAGCGGGCGGCGCGAAGCGTCGCTCCTCCCTCAAGAGGTTGGCCAGGCTTTCGTTGCTCACGACATCTCCCTTTCGAAGGGTGTCCGTTGTGTCCCAGGCCACAGCTCATCAGACCTGGGGCCCCGGTGACAAGGGCCGCAGAATAATTGGTTTAGACCTGTCAGGTGTGCGCGGGGTGCCGACCGGCCCGACCGGCCCGGCCGCCCCCGCGCTCACGCCGGGCTGGACAGCTCCTCCGCACCGGGCACCCCCTGGAACACCCCGCCCTCTCCGTCTCCGTCCGCACCGCCCCGGCCGAGCAGGTACGCCTGCGCCTCGCCCACATGGAAGTACATTCCGTGCAGCTCCAGCGCGCCCGCCGCCAGCGCCCGCGCCACCGAGTCGTGCGCCCGCAGGTGCTCCAACTGCTGGACCACGTTGGTCAGGCAGAGCCGCTCCACCGTGTCCGCCGCCGCCCGCCCGGCCAGTCGGGCCCCCGCTCCGCCCTCGTCGGCCAGCCGCGCCAGGCTCGGCAGCCCGTGCCGCAGCCAGCGCCCGAGCGGGGTCGCCGCGCCCCCGGTCCCGGAGTCGAGCAGCGCCTGCATCGCCCCGCACCCGGAGTGCCCGCACACCGTGATGGACCGCACCTTCAGCACGTCCACCGCGTACTCGATCGCGGCCCCCACCGAGTCGTCGCCGTTCTCCTCACCCGGAAGAGGGACCAGGTTGCCGACGTTGCGGACCACGAACAGGTCACCGGGACCACTGGAGGTGATCATCGACGTGACGAGCCGGGAGTCGGCGCAGGTGAGGAAGAGCTGCGACGGCCGCTGCCCCTCGCGCGCCAGCCGGGCCAGCTCCGCCCGGACCAGGGGCGCGGTGTCCCGCTGGAACGCGCTGATCCCGCGGGCGAGTTCATGACCCGCACCGGCCGATCTCCCGGGCCGGCGCCAGGGACCGAGACCCGCACGCGGGCCGGGACCGTGACCCGTGTGCGGCTCGGGACCGTGACCCGTGGGCAGGCCGGGACCGTGACCCGTTCGCGGCTCGGCGCGGCGGCCGGGTTCCGGCCTGTGGCCGTACTCCGGTGCGCGGACGCCCGCGCGGCAGCCGGTCAGTTCGGCGGAGCCGCCCTGCGCGGTGTGGGCCCTGCGCCAGTCCCGCAGCCACTCGTACGCCGCGTGGTCCATGAACGAACCGTCCAACTCCACCACGGCACGGGCGCCTTGGGGTACGAGATGCAGGACTCTGCTGAGCCGGGGCACCGCGAGGAACGTGAGCTGTCCTCTTACGTGTACGTGATGGACTCCTTCCTTCTCCTCGTGGGTGATCCGGGTGCGGGTGAGGCGGTGCAGGGCGACGGCGACGGCCACGGAGACCCCGAGGACCACGCCCTCCAGGACGCCGACGAGGGCCACCCCGAGCGTGGTGACGGCGTACACCAGCACTTCTCGGTGGCGGGTCACCGTGCGGATGTGGTGCAGGGACACCATCTGGATGCCGACGGCCATCACCAGGGCGGCGAGCGAGGCGAGCGGGATGAGGTCCAGGACCGGGACCATCAGCAGCGCGGCGACTACTACGAAAACGCCGTGCAGCATCGTGGAGTTCCGGCTCACGGCACCGGATTGCACATTCGCCGAACTCCGCACCGCGACCCCCGCGACCGGCAGCCCGCCGAGCGCCCCCGACACGATGTTGGCCGCGCCCTGACCGAGCAGTTCCCGGTCCAGGTCGGAGCGGCCGAGCCGGGACTGGGGTCCGGTGCGGCCGGCCACCAGTTTGTCCACGGCGACCGCACCCAGCAGCGACTGCACGCTGCACACCAGCGTGGTGGTGAGCGCGGCGGCGACGAGACCGAGCGCCGGCCCTTCGGGCAGCCCGGCCAGGGCATGGCTGCTCCAGGACGGCAGGTCGACCCGGGGCAGGGCGAGCCCGGTGAGCGCGGCGGTCGCGGTGGCACCGGCGACGGCGACCAGGGCGGCCGGGACCGTGTGCAGCAGGCGGCCCGCTCTGCCCGGGATCCGGGGCCAGCCCAGCAGCAGGGCCAGGGTCAGTGCGCTCATCGCTACGGCGGCCGGGTGCAGGTTCGCCAACTGGGCGGGCAGCGCGCGGACGTTGGCGAGCACCGAGCTCTGCGGGGTGCCGCCGAGGACGATGTGCAGCTGGGCGACGGCGATGGTGACGCCGATGCCGGCGAGCATGCCGTGCACCACGGCCGGGCTGACGGCGAGCGCGGTGCGGGCCACGCGCAGGCAGCCAAGGCCCAGTTGGGCCAGCCCGGCGAGGACGGTGATGCCGCAGGTGGCCCGCCAGCCGTACCGGTGGATCAGGTCGGCGGTGACCACGGTGAGTCCGGCGGCGGGGCCGCTGACCTGGAGCGGACAGCCGCCGAGCCGTCCCGCGACCAGGCCGCCTACGGCCGCCGCGACCAGGCCGGCCTGGAGCGGGGCGCCGGTGGCGAGGGCGATGCCGAGGGAGAGCGGCAGGGCGATCAGGAACACCGCGACGGCCGCGGACAGGTCGGCGCCCGCGACGGAGAAGCGGCGGCGCGGAGGCGTCGGCGCGGGCGTGGGTGGGTGCTGCGGCTGCCGGTCGGTGCCGGTGACGGCCTTGGGAGTCGTGGCCCGGGCCAGGCCGAGGCCCTCGGGGTGGGTGGGTACGCAGGCTGATGACATGTTTCCCGTCTCCTCCGGGGCAGCGCGGTCGCGGATCTGGGCGGGATGAACCAACGTTCAGTAAACGAATCGTAATGCAGAGTAAAGGTCAGGCATGGATTTTCTTCGCGAATGGGGCATCCGTTCACCTCAATGGATGAAGTGAGCAGTTCATCGGCTTGTCGTATTAATCCCTCTCTCGGTCCTATGCGATCTTGGCCGCGCTGTCGGCAGATACCCGGCACATCGCCATAAAACGCCGTCACCGGCGTTCGCCGAGAGAAGGAAGAAGGTGAGCGGAATTGGCCGCCACCCAGAGGATTGCGGTCGGTGCCGTGGCCGCCGCGGCCTGTGCCGCGTCGGTCGCCGGTTGCTCGACCGGTACCAACTCCGAACAAGGGGCGTCCGGGCCGCAGAAGGGAGCGCCGGCCCCCCAGAGCGTGGTCCGTCTGATCGGCGACGGGTCCACCGCGTACACCGGGGCGCAGCCGCATCTGCCCCGCCCCGAGCGGCTCAAGGCCGGTGAGAAGCCACCGCAGTTCGTGGTGTTCTCCTGGGACGGCTCGGGCGAGGACAGCCAGAAGCTGTTCTCGCACTTCCGCAAAGTCGCCAAGGAGAACCGCGCGAACATGACGTTCTTCCTCAGCGGCGTCTACATGCTGCCCGAGGAGAAGCGCGACCTCTACCGGCCCCCGCAGCACTCACCTGGCAGCTCCGAGATCGGCTTCAACGACGAGCAGGGCATCACCGACACGGTCAAGCAGCTCCGGCTGGCCTGGCTGGAGGGCAACGAGATCGGCACCCACTTCAACGGGCACTTCTGCGGCCCCGACGGCGGGGTCGGCGAGTGGTCGGTGGCCGAGTGGAAGAGCGAGATCGCCCAGGCCAAGCAGTTCGTGAAGACCTGGAAGACCAACACCGGCATGAAGAACGCCGCACCGCTGCCCTTCGACTACGACAAGGAGCTCATCGGCGCCCGCACCCCCTGCCTGGAGGGGCAGAAGAACTTCGTGAAGGCGGCGAGCCAACTGGGCTTCCGCTACGACACCAGCGGCGTCAACGACCAGGTCTGGCCCAAGAAGCGAGAAGGGCTGTGGGACCTGTCGATGCAGCTGGTCCCCTTCCCCGGCCACACCTACGAGCAGCTGACCATGGACTACAACTTCATGGTCAACCAGTCCGGCACGTCGACCCAGGGTGACCCCGACAAGTACGACTACTGGGGCGACCAGATGCGCGACGGGCTGCTCCAGGGCTTCAACCGGGCCTACAACGGCAACCGCGCACCGCTCGTCATCGGCAACCACTTCGAGTCCTGGAACGGCGGCACCTACATGCGCGCCCTCGACGAGGTCGTCGCGGACGTCTGCAACAAGCCCGAGGTGCGCTGTGTCTCCTTCCGTCAGCTGGCCGACTGGCTGGACGCCCAGGACCCGCAGGTCCTGGCGAAGCTGCGCACCCTGAACGTGGGCGAGGCCCCGCGGCCGGGCTGGGAGTCCTTCCTCTCCGGCCGTCCCGCCCCGGCACCGAAGGGGGTGCCAGGGGCGCCGGCCGCCAAGCAGTAGGCGCGGAGCCGGGGTCGGCCACCCGTCAGGCGGGGGTGGCCACCCCCTCGCCGAGCACGAAACCGGGGTCGATCTGCGCCGCCAGGTCGGCTCCGGTGCGCTCGTTGCCCCACGACAGAGCGTTCTTCAGGTGGAAGTGGACCATCTGCCGGGTGTAGCGCTCCCAGTCCCGCAGGTCGTACGTCGCGTCGGTGGCCGCCTTGAGGGCGCGCAGGGCGCGGGAGTTGGGGATCTCCAGGAGCTCGAACCGGGGCGGCCGGCCCTTCTCCATGGCGCGCACCCAGTCCGAGTGCCCGACCGTGACCAGCAGGTCGTCCCCGACCTCCGAACGCAGGAAGTCGATGTCCTCCTGCCCCTGCACCTTGTTGCCGACGACCTTCAGGACGACGCCGAAGTCCCGGGCGTACTCCTTGTACTGGCGGTAGACGGAGACCCCCTTCCGGGTCGGCTCGGCGACGAGGAACGTGATGTCGAAGCGGGTGAACATGCCGGAGGCGAAGGAGTCCGAGCCCGCCGTCATGTCCACCACGACGTACTCGTCGGGGCCGTCGACGAGGTGGTTCAGGAACAGCTCCACCGCTCCCGTCTTGGAGTGGTAGCAGGAGACCCCCAGGTCGGCGTCCGTGAAGGGCCCGGTGACCATCAAACGGACGGCGCCGCCGTCGAGTTCCACCGGCCGCGCGCAGGCGTCGTACACCGCGTTCGGCTCCCGGACCCGGACCAGCCGCGAACCCTCGCCGGGCGGGGTGGTCTTGATCATCGTCGCGGCGGAGGCGATGCGCGGGTTGTGGCCGCGCAGGTAGTCCTTGATCAGGGAGAGCCGCTCGCCCATCGCGGGCAGTGCCTCCGCCTCCGTCTCGTCGAGGCCGAGCGCGGGGCCCAGGTGCTGGTTGATGTCGGCGTCGACGGCGACGACCGGCGCGCCGTCGGCCGCGAGATGGCGGATGAACAGGGAGGAGAGCGTGGTCTTGCCGCTGCCGCCCTTTCCGACGAAAGCAATTTTCATGTTCACGAAGGGTAGTCGCGCGGTAGCTGTACGTGTCACGGGAAGTGAAGAAGACCACTCCTTCGTGGAGCCTCGGGGCGGGGTGCGTACTGTCGTACTCATGAGTACGACTGGTGCGACCGCCGATCCGCTCGCGGCCCTGGGCTCGCTGCCCGGGGTGGCCGAGTCCGTGGAGTCCGTGCGCAAGGCCGTGGACCGGGTCTACGGCCACCGGATCATGCGGCGCCGCAGCAACGCAGTCACCTCGGAGGCCGCGCTGCGGGCCGCCCGGGGCAGCGCCGCGCTGTCCGGTGCCGACTGGGCGCTGGAGGAGGTGCGGCGGCGCTCCGACTTCGGTGTGGACGACGACGCGCGCGTGGTGGGTGCGGCCCTGCGGCTGACCGCGGAGGCGGGCCAGCTGCTGTCCATCTGGCGTCAGTCGCCGCTGCGGGTGCTGGCCCGGCTGCACCTCGTGGCGACCGCGACGGACGGCGACGAGGTCGGCAGGCCGCGCCGGGCCGGCGAGGCCGTCGACGAGCCACTGGTGGAACTGGCGCTCCCGGACGCCGACGAGGTGTCGGGGCGCCTGGAAGGGCTCTCCGAACTGATCGTCGCGGGGAGCGAGGCACCCGCGCTGGTGACGGCCGCCGTGGTGCACGGCGAGCTGCTCGCGCTGCGGCCCTTCACCTCGGGCAACGGGCTGGTCGCCCGCGCGGCCGAGCGGATCGTGCTGATCGGCAGCGGCCTCGACCCCAAGGCCGTCTGCCCCGCCGAGGTCGGCCACGCCGAACTGGGTCGCGCCTCCTATCTGGCGGCCCTGGACGGCTATGTCTCCGGTACTCCGGACGGGATGGCGGCCTGGATCGCGCACTGCGGGCGTGCGGTGGAACTCGGCGTGCGCGAGTCGACGGCGGTGTGCGAGGCGCTGCAGCGCGGGGCGGCGTAGGAAGCGGCTGGGAAAAGGGTTGCGGCGGTACGAGATCTCGTACCGCCGCTGGCATGCTCACCGGGTTACCAAGCGTCCTCGATATGTCGCCCATCAGGTCGGGAACTTTGCCCGTCACCTGGTGCGGCTGGCCCGTAATCGACGGGTCGACGTCGCGTGGGTGCCCAGTGTCCATGCTGGGTCCGTGGGGCCAAATGCGTTTTAAAGGTGATCCTCTCGGATGTCCTTCGGTCTCGCGGGCCGCTAACCCCTTTGTACTGCAAGCCCGGAGCAAGCGGAAGCCCTGCCTGCAGTTCTTTACTTTTAGGTTCAAAGACGCACCAAACGGGCACCGGTGGCCGGTTCAGCCCACCGTGCTCCGGCGCCGGCTCGCGTACCAGACCAGGCCCGCGGTGGCGGCGGCTGCCCCTATGGCCGCCGCGGCGACCAGGGCCGGGCGCGGGGGCGCGGAGATCCGCTGCTTGAGCCGTACCGGCCGGTTGAAGTCCAGGATCGGCCAGCCGCGGGCGAGTGCCTCGCGGCGCAGCGCGCGGTCCGGGTTCACGGCGTGCGGATGCCCGACGGCCTGGAGCATCGGCAGGTCGGTCGCCGAGTCGCTGTAGGCGTAGCTGCGGTCGAGGTCGTACCCCTCCGAGGCGGCCAGCTCCCGGACGGCCTCGGCCTTGGTCGGCCCGTACGCGTAGTACTCCACCTCGCCGGTGTAGCAGCCGTCGTCGCCGACGACCATGCGGGTGGCCACCACCCGGTCGGCGCCGAGGAGTTCGCCGATCGGCTCGACCACCTCGGCGCCCGAGGTGGAGACGATGACGACGTCCCGGCCGGCCTTGTGGTGCTCCTCGATGAGGGAGGCGGCCTCGTCGTAGATGATCGGGTCGATCAGGTCGTGCAGGGTCTCGGCGACGATCTCCTTGACCTGCTGGACATTCCAGCCACGGACCAGACCGGACAGGTACGCGCGCGTGCGCTCCATCTGGTCGTGGTCCATACCGCCGACCAGGAACACGAACTGGGAGTACGCGTTGCGCAGCGCCGCCCTGCGGTTGATCAGACCGCCTTGGTAGAACGACTTGCTGAACGTGAGCGTGCTCGACTTCGCAATGACCGTCTTGTCCAGGTCAAAGAAGGCCGCTGTGCGGGGCAAGGAGTGGCTTTCCACGCCCCCGAGCATAGGCGCCCACCATTCGGCGTAAGGTGTGGCGCGTGGGTTTGCCTGAGAGGGCTCTCGGGTACACCATGGAAGTCACGGATCGTTCGCGACCGTGCTAACGCGGTCCGGCTCCTCCCCCCCCCGAGTCGGCCGTGAAGACGACCCCCACTCTCCCCCCCGGTGGGGGTCGTCGCATGTCCGGGCGGGTTTTTCCTCCTGTCTCGCGGGCCGTGAGGCCTAGGTCGGGCGGCTTCGGCCGCCCCTCTCGTATGCCCATGATCCGTCACGTTGGGTAGTCGAAGCGCTGCGCTGTGGAAGTCGCGCAGGTCCTGGAACGGGCCTCACCGGTAGGGGTGACGGCGATATTCACAGCCGTCGAGTTGTCCACAGTTTTGGACCAAGATCCACACGATTTCCGGGTTCGCTGCACCGTGATTCCAGCGCGCTCCGGCGGCGGCGAGTTCATGGCCGGTTCCGTTTGTCGGGCGCCAATGGCCGGTTTCTGTCGGCCGTGCATAAGGAGCCGCTTGCCGGTTCTTCGCACGTTTGGGAATCGCGTGGCCGCAGGGGCCACGCGGGAGAACGCAGCCAAGGGGGAAGCTCACGTGACCGGAACCGTCACCCACGACCCGCCGTCCGCCGCCTCGGGACGGCCCGGACGCCCGATGATCGTCACCGAGGACGCCGAACTCCTCGACGACCTGCTGCGCCTGTGTGCCGCGGCCGGCGCCAAACCGGAGGTCCACCACGGCCCGCCGGAACGCGGCGGCGGCTGGGAGTCCGCCCCGCTCGTCCTGGTCGGCGACGACGCCGCACGACGGGTGCGCGGGGCCACCCGCAGGCGCGGGGTGGTCCTGGTGGGCCTCGACCAGGACGACCCCGACGTGTGGAAACGGGCCGTGGAGATCGGCGCGGACCACGTCCTGATGCTGCCCGACGGCGAGCAGTGGCTCGTGGACCGGATCGCCGACGTCGTCGAGGGCGTGGGCCGCCCGGCCCTCACCGTCGGCGTCATCGGCGGCCGGGGCGGGGCCGGTGCCTCCACGCTGGCCTGCGCGCTCGCCGTCACCTCCGCGCGGGAGGGACTGCGCACCCTGCTCGTGGACGCGGATCCGCTGGGCGGCGGAATCGACGTACTCCTCGGCGGCGAGACCGCCGAGGGCCTGCGCTGGCCCGCCTTCGCCGCCTCGCGCGGCCGGCTCGGCAGCGGCGCCCTGGAGGAGTCCCTGCCCGAGCTGCACTCGCTGCGGATCCTCAGCTGGGACCGCGGCGACTGCGTGGCGATCCCGCCGCCCGCCGTCCGCGCGGTGCTCGCCGCCGCCCGGCGGCGCGGTGGCACGGTCGTCGTCGACCTGCCGCGCCGCCTGGACGACGAGGTCGCCGAGGTCCTCACCCAGCTCGACCTCGCCGTCCTGGTGGTCCCCGCCGAACTCCGCGCCGTCGCCGCGGCCGGACGGGTGGCCGGCACCGTCGGCATGGTCGTGCGCGACCTCAGGGTGGCGGTACGCGGGCCCTACGCGCCGGGCCTGGACGACCGCGAGGTGGCCCGGCTGCTCGGCCTGCCGCTGGCCGGCGAAGTACCCGCCGAACCCGGCCTGTCCCGCCCGAACCGCAAACCGCCCGGTGCCGTCCCCCGCGGACCGCTGGCCCGCTTCTGCAAGGACTTCTGGGAACGCACGCTCGTCGAGGCCGGTGGTGTCGCATGAGGCCCGGCACCGCGGGCGCGGACGGCCCGGCCCTGCTCGACGGGGTACGGCGCTGGCTCGCCGAGAGCGGAGCCGAACCGACACCCGCGCGGGTGGCACAGGCGCTGCGCGCCCAGGGACGGGTCCTCGGCGACGCCGAAGTCCTCGGCGCGGCCGAGCGGCTGCGCTCCGAACTGGTCGGCAGCGGCCCCCTGGAGCCGCTGCTCGCCGACCCGACGGTCACCGACGTCCTGGTGACCGCCCCGGACCGGGTCTGGGTGGACCGCGGCGGCGGCCTCGAACTGACCGGAGTCGCCTTCCCGGACGCGGCGGCGGTACGGCGCCTCGCGCAGCGGCTGGCCGCGGTGGCCGGCCGGCGCCTGGACGACGCGCGTCCCTGGGCGGACGCCCGGCTGCCCGACGGCACCCGCCTGCACGCGGTCCTGCCTCCGGTGGCCGTCGGCTGCACCTGCCTGTCCCTGCGGGTGGTCCGGCCGCGGGCGTTCACCCTCGACGAGCTGGTCGCGGCCGGGACGGTGCCCCCGGGCGGCGACCGGATCCTGCGGGCCCTCCTCGCGGCCCGGCTGTCCTTCCTGGTCAGCGGTGGCACCGGCACCGGCAAGACGACCCTCCTGAGTGCCCTGCTCGGTCTCGTCGGCCCGGGCGAGCGGATCGTGCTCGCCGAGGACTCGGCCGAGCTCAGGCCCGAACACCCGCACGTCGTTCGGCTGGAGACCAGGCCCGCCAACCAGGAGGGCGCCGGCCTCGTCACGCTGGAGGATCTGGTCCGGCAGGCCCTGCGGATGCGGCCCGACCGGCTCGTCGTCGGCGAGGTCCGCGGGCCCGAGGTGGTCCATCTGCTGGCCGCGCTCAACACGGGCCACGAGGGCGGCTGCGGCACCGTGCACGCCAACACGGCCGCGGACGTACCGGCCCGACTGGAGGCCCTCGGCACGGCCGCCGGGCTCGACCGGGCCGCCCTGCACAGCCAGCTCGCCGCCGCACTGTCGGTGGTGCTGCACCTCGTACGGGACCGTGCGGGCCGGCGGCGGATCGCCGAGGTGCACGTCCTGGAGCGGGACTCCGCCGGGCTGGTGCGAACGGTACCGGCACTGCGCTGGGACGCGGCGGCCTTCGCGCGCGAGCAGGGGTGGGAGCGGCTGCGGGGGCTGCTCGGCGGTGACGCGGGGGAGCCGTGAGCTCCGGTCCGAAGCGACGTCAGTGATCCGTGACCTGAAGTGATCCGTGACTTGAAAGGGGTTCGTGTGATGGGTGAGACGGGCGAGACGACGATCGGTGCGGCCTTGGTGTGCGGTGGGGTCATGGCCTGGCTGCTGGCCGAGCGGCACCGCGAGGTACGGCGGACGCGGCTGCTGCTCGCCGGGGGTGGGGTGGTGACCACCGGGCCGCCCTCCTGGGAGCAGGCGCTCGGGGAACTACGGCGGCTGCGCGGCCGTTGGCGGGGTGAGTGGTGGGCCCTGGCCGCCGGTGTCGCGCTCGCGCTCCTCGCCGCCTCGGTCCTTCCGGCCCTCGCGGGGGCGGCCGGGGTGCCGGTGCTGCGCCGGGTGCGGCTGGCCCGACAGGCGCGGCGGACCCGGCAGACGCGCGCCGACGCGGTGATCGCGCTGTGCGGGGCGCTCGCCGGGGAGGTGCGCGCGGGACGGCAGCCGGGTGAGGCGCTGCTGCGGGCCGCACGGGACTCCGGCGGGCTCGGCGAGGCCCGGCCGGCCGTGGTCGCGGCGGCCCGCTTCGGCGGGGACGTGCCGGGGGCGCTGGCGGCGGCGGCGCGGCAGCCCGGTGCCGACGGCCTGCTGGGGCTCGCGGCCTGCTGGCGGGTGGCGGTCGACCAGGGCGCCGGACTCGCGGCCGGTCTCGACCGCCTGGACGCCGCCCTGCGCGCCGAGCGCGATCAACGTGCCGACCTGCGCGCCCAGTTGTCGGGTGCCCGGGCCACCGTGGTGCTGCTCGCCGCGCTGCCCGCCCTCGGCCTCCTGCTCGGCTCGGCCATGGGCGCCGACCCGCTGCGGGTGCTGCTGCACACCGGGGCGGGCCTGGGCTGCCTGGCCGTCGGCGCGGTGTTCGAGGGCGCCGGGATGTGGTGGGCGGCCCGGATCGTGCGAGGAGCCGAGGCGGCATGAGCGCGGAGGTTGTCCACAGGCTGGGGGTGGCGGTCGCGGTGCTGGTGGCCCTGGGCTGGTCGGCGTGGCGGCTGGAGCGGGCCAGGCGCAGGCGCTGGGCCCGGCGCAAGGTGGCCGAACTGCTGGGCCTGGAGCGGCTGGAGCTGCTGGAGCGAGGGGAGAAGCACTCCGCCGTCGGCGGTGCCGTCCGCAGCTGGCTGCCGGTTGTCGGGGTGGCGTGCGGCGGCTGGGTGCTGGTCGGCGGGGTCGTCGGGGCGCTGCTGGGCCTGGGCGTCGCGGCGGGGCTGTGGCGGTGGCGGAGCGGGGCGGGCGGCACCGACCGGACGGCCGAGGCGGAGGCGGCCGAGGCCGCACGTCAACTCCCGCTCGCCGCGGATCTCCTGGCCGCCTGCATCGCCGCCGGGGCCGGTCCGGTGGTCGCCGCCCAGGCCGTCGGAGAGGCACTCGGCGGGCCTGTCGGGGAGGCGCTGGCGCGGGGCGCGGCGGAGGTCCGGCTGGGCGGCGAACCGGCCGTCGCCTGGCGGCGGTTGGCGGGACTGCCGGGTGCCGCCGCCCTGGCCCGGCTGCTGGCACGCGCGGACGAGTCCGGGATGCCGGCCGCCGCCCCCGTCGCCCGGCTCGCCTCGGACGCCCGGGCCGAATGGGCGAGGAGCGCGACCGCACGGGCCCGACGGGCGGCCGTGCTGATCTCGGCGCCGGTGGGGCTGTGCTTCCTGCCCGCGTTCATCGCGGTCGGTGTGCTGCCCGTGGTGATCGGACTCGCGGGCGGGTTGCTGCGAGGGGGTGGTGGCTGAAGGGCACGACAGGCGGGCCACCGACAGGAACTGAAGTCAGATCCAACCGAAGTCAAGACAGAGCGAGTTCGAGGGAGTCGACATGCGCGAAATGTACTGGAAGATGTGGAAGCTGGGGCGCCGGGACGCCGGAATGGTCACCTCCGAGTACGCGATGGGGATCATCGCCGCCGTCGGGTTCGCGGCGGTCCTCTACGCGGTCGTGACGAGCGGGCAGGTCAGCGCGGAGCTCCAGGCCATCGTGAAACGAGCCCTCAGTGCGCGGATGTGACCGGGGGCGCGGGGCGGACCGGGGGTTCGTGACCGCGGAGGCGGCCGTGGTGCTGCCGGTGCTGGTGGCGTTCACGATGGCGCTGGTGTGGGGGCTGCTCGTGGTGGCCGCCCAGATCCGCTGCGTGGACGCCGCCCGCACCGGGGCGCGGGCCGCGGCGCGGCAGGACGCCGAGGACGCGGTGATCGCGGTGACGAAGGAGGCGGCGCCGGACGGGGCGACGGTGACGGTGGGCCGGGAGGGTGACGAGGTACGGGTGACGGTGGTGGCGAGGCCGCCGGTGCTGGGTGCGCTGCCGTTCGAGCTGCGGGAGTCGGCGGTCGCGTTGGCGGAGGGGGCGTGAGGGGGCGTGCGGTGGTCGCTCGTCGGCTGCGGACCGGTGGGGGCTGGTCGCGCCCACGCGGCGGAGCCGCAAATGTCACAGCCCCGCGCCCCTACGGGGCGCCCGACCGGGGGGCCGCCACAGTCTGGAGCGTCGGTGCGATCGCCGTGCTGTGTGTGGTGTTCGGGGTGGTGCTGGGACTGGGGCACGCCGTGGTCGTCCGGCATCGCGCGGCGGGAGGCGCCGACATGGCCGCGCTCGCCGCGGCCGACCACTGGGCCGAGGGGACGGCGGCGGCCTGCGCGCGGGCCGACCGGGTTGCTCGGACCCAGGACACGCGGCTGACGCGATGTGTGATCGTCGGTGACGTCTCGGATGTCTCGGCAGCGTCGGGTGCGGGACCGTTCGCGGCGGAGGTGAGGGCCAGAGCAGGCCCGGCAGTCTTTCCGGCGAGCGACGCCTGCAACGCGCCCCAAAGGGGCGCGGGGCTGTGACATTTGCGGCTCCGCCGCGTGGGCGCGACCAGCCCCCACCGGCCTGCACCGACCCGACTGCCTACTCCGGCGCCCCCCTCAAGAGCACCGTGAGGAGTCGCACCGCCCCCCGCTTGTGCAACGGCTCGTTCCCGTTCCCGCACTTGGGGGACTGGATGCAGGACGGGCACCCGGCATCGCACTCGCACGCCGCGATCGCCTCCCGGGTCGCCGTCAGCCAGGTGCGGGCCGTGTGGAAGGCGCGCTCCGCGAAGCCGGCGCCGCCGGGGTGGCCGTCGTAGACGAAGACGGTCGGCAGGAGGGTGTCGGGGTGCAGCGGGATCGACACCCCGCCGATGTCCCAGCGGTCGCAGGTCGCGAAGAGCGGGAGCAGGCCGATGGACGCGTGCTCGGCGGCGTGCAGGGCGCCGCCGAGGATCTCCGGGTTGATCCGGGCCTCGTCGAGCTGGTCCTCGGTGACGGTCCACCACACCGCGCGGGTGCGCAACGTACGGGGAGGGAGGTCGAGTTTGGACTCGCCCAGCACTTCGCCGGTGATGAGCCGGCGGCGCAGGAAGGAGACCACCTGGTTGGTGACCTCGACGGAGCCGTAGCAGAGGCGGCCGTCGCCCCAGGGGACCTCGACGTCGGTCTCCAGGACGGAGATGGCCGTGGTGTCGCGGGCGACCGTGGAGTACGGCGGGTCGGCCTGCTCGACCAGGGCCACCGAGTCCTCCAGGTCGAGGGAGCGCACCAGGTAGGTGCGGCCCTGGTGCAGGTGGACCGCGCCCTCGTGGACCGTGGAGTGCGCGGCGCTCGCGTCCACCGTGCCGAGCAGGCGACCCGTGCCCGCCTCCACGACCTGCACCGGGCGACCGCCCTCGCCGCGGATGTCGGTCAGCTCGGCGGCCCGCTCCCGGCGCGTCCAGTGCCAGGCCTTGGTCCGGCGGCGCAGCAGCTTCGCGGCCTCCAGCTGCGGCAGCAGCTCCTTGCAGGCGGGACCGAAGAGGTCGAGGTCGTCGTCGGTGAGCGGGATCTCGGCCGCGGCGGCGCACAGGTGCGGGGCGAGGACGTACGGGTTGTCGGGGTCGAGGACGGTCGATTCCACCGGTTGGTCGAACAGGGCCTCGGGATGATGGACGAGGAAGGTGTCCAGCGGGTCGTCACGGGCGACCAGGACGGCGAGGGCGCCCTGCCCGGCGCGGCCCGCGCGACCCGCCTGCTGCCACACAGAGGCCCTCGTACCGGGGTACCCGGCGATCAGTACGGCGTCGAGCCCGGAGACGTCCACACCCAGCTCCAGGGCCGTTGTGGCGGCAAGTCCCAGCAGCTCCCCGGAGTGCAGCGCGCGTTCCAGGGCGCGCCGCTCCTCGGGGAGGTAGCCGCCGCGGTAGGCCGCGACACGCCGGGCGAGGGAACGGTCGACCTCGGCCAGCCGTTCCTGGGTGATGACGGCGATCAGCTCCGCGCCGCGTCTGGAGCGCACGAAGGCGACCGAGCGCACCCCCTGCACGGCGAGGTCGGTCAGCAGGTCTGCGGTCTCGGCGGTGGCGGTACGGCGGACCGGGGCGCCCTTCTCGCCGTGCAGCTCGGTCAGCGGCGGCTCCCAGAGGGCGAAGACCAGCTCGCCGCGCGGGGAGGCGTCGTCGGCGATCTCCACGACCGGCAGGCCGGTCAGGCGCCCGGCGGCCACGGCGGGCTCGGCGGCGGTCGCGGAGGCCAGCAGGAAGACCGGGGAGGCCCCGTAGCGGGCGCACAGGCGGCGAAGGCGGCGCAGCACCTGGGCGACGTGCGAGCCGAAGACGCCCCGGTAGGTGTGGCACTCGTCGACGACGACGTACTTCAGCGACTTCAGGAAGGAGGACCAGCGGGCGTGCCCGGGGAGGATCCCGCGGTGCAGCATGTCCGGGTTGGTGAGTACGTAGTTGGCGTACTGGCGGATCCACTCCCGTTCCTCGTAGGGGGTGTCGCCGTCGTAGACCGCGGGGCGGACCGAGTTTCCCAGCGGTTGTGAAAGTTCCTTCACAGCACGGCACTGGTCGGCCGCCAGTGCCTTGGTGGGCGCCAGGTAGAGGGCGGTGGCGCCGCGGCCGTTGGCGGCCTCGGAGCCGTCCAGGAGGGTGGACAGGACGGGTACGAGGTAGGCCAGGGACTTGCCGGAGGCGGTGCCGGTGGCGACCACCACCGAGTCGCCGTCCAGGGCGTGCTCGGCGGCCAGTGCCTGGTGTTCCCAGGGATGTTCGATGCCGCACGCCTGGACGGCCGCGACGACCTCCGAACGAATCCGGTCAGGCCAGACGGCATGCCGACCCGCCCGCGGGGGCAAGTGCTCCGTATGAGTGATGCGCGAAGCCCGGCTCGGCCCGGAGGCGAGCCGGTCCAGGACCGTGCCCGGAGAGAACCCGGACACGGCCGGAACCGGCGGTCGATCGGATCGGTGATTTATGGCCATCGGGACCGAGTGTGTCACTGGCATGACGGACAATGGGGCCAAGGCGTCGTGCACGCCTGCCGTAAGTGATTGAATGCCATCGCGGCTGGCGAACCGTCCCAGGGGCCGCAAGCCGAGGTGTCCCGAGGGGCGACCGCTCGATAGCAAGGTGCTGGAGGATCCGTGGACCTGTCCCTGTCGACCCGTACAGTCGGCGATCGTACGGTCGTCGAGGTCGGTGGCGAAATCGACGTATATACCGCGCCCAAGTTGCGCGAACAGCTGGTCGAGCTGGTGAACGACGGGAATTTCCACCTCGTCGTCGACATGGAGGGCGTGGACTTCCTCGACTCCACCGGGCTCGGCGTGCTGGTCGGCGGCCTGAAGCGGGTGCGTGCCCATGAGGGTTCGCTGCGCCTGGTGTGCAACCAGGAGCGCATTCTGAAGATCTTCCGCATCACCGGCCTCACCAAGGTGTTCCCGATCCACACCTCGGTCGAGGAAGCGGTGGCGGCCACCGACTGACCCCGGGCCGGCCGACGTACCCCGGACCGCCGATCGGTCCGAGCCGTCCGGCCGGCCCTCGGCACGGCCTCGTCCTCGCACGCGCCAAGCGCTGTACGGACGCCCGTGTCACCCCCGCCCGTTCGGGCCCGCGTGCCCGTGCCGGCAGCCGTGTACGGGCCGCAGTGCCCGCGGCGGACGCAATTCATCGGGGGGTTCCGGGTTCTTCGGCGGCCCGGCCCCCCACCGCACGCCCGTAGTTCCGAGGGGGACGTATGGCCACCGTTGAACTCCGCTTCAGCGCGCTGCCCGAGCACGTCCGCACCGCCCGACTGGTGGCGGCGGCGGTGGCTCGCAGGGCCGGAGTGGACGAGGCCGTGCTGGACGAGGTCCGGCTGGCCGTCGGCGAGGCCTGTTCCCGTGCCGTTGGTCTGCACCAGGCCGCCGGCATCACCGAGCCGGTACGGGTGGCGCTGATCGAGGAGGAGAAACAGTTCTCCATCGAGGTCGGCGACGAGGCACCCCGTTCCGTTCCCGGCGACCGGTCGTCCGGTGGCACGGCGGACGCGGACGTGGAGGCCGAGGAGGACGAGATGGGCCTCGCGGTCATCAGCGGCCTCGTGGACGACGTGGAGGTCACGGCCGGGGAGCACGGCGGGCTGATCCGCATGACCTGGCCGACGACCCCGCCCGGGGTCGCGCTCACCTGAGAGCCGCCCACGCGTCACCCCGTCTGCGTACCGAAGGGCCCCCTGTGTGGGGCCCTTCGGCATGTCCGCACGTCCGCGCCTCGCGCCACCTGCGGCTGGTCGTACAGTGATCTCGTGTGATGGATTTAGTGAATTCTTTCACGATCAATAGGGCCTTCATTCGATCAAGTAAACGTCGCCGTCAATGCTTTTAGGGCATTACCGCTTTCGGGTTCCCCGGCGCGACCTCGATCATTTGCTGAAGAGCACGAGAAGGCCAATTCCGTTTACCGTCCCCTGTTTAGATCACTCGCGGGTACCTAGAATCCGTCCACATCTTGAGCTCAGCCCAAGCGTCAAGGAGGACGAATGGCGGGGCTTTCTACCCCTCATCAGTTGGGCCATCACCCCACAACCCTCGCAGCCGCAGTCCTGACCGACGACAACCGGGTCCTGGTTGCGGTCATCGCCGTCGTGGCGCTGGCCGCGCTCGTGGTCGCCTGGATCCTGGTGCGTCAGGTGCTCGCGGCGGGCGAGGGCACCGACAGCATGAAGAAGATCGCGGCGGCGGTCCAGGAAGGCGCCAACGCCTATCTGGGCCGGCAGTTGCGCACGCTCGGCGTATTCGCCGTCGTGGTGTTCTTCCTGCTCCTGCTGCTGCCCGCGGACGACTGGAATCAGCGCGCCGGCCGGTCGATCTTCTTCTTGATCGGCGCGGCGTTCTCGGCGACCACCGGTTATATCGGCATGTGGCTCGCCGTGCGCAGCAATGTGCGCGTCGCCGCGGCGGCCCGGGAAGCCACTCCGGCGGAAGGCGAACCGGAAAAGGATCTCACCGCCGTCTCGCACAAGGCCATGAAGATCGCTTTCCGCACGGGCGGCGTCGTCGGCATGTTCACGGTGGGGCTCGGCCTGCTCGGCGCCTCCTGTGTGGTGCTGGTGTACGCGGCCGACGCGCCGAAGGTGCTCGAAGGCTTCGGTCTCGGTGCCGCCCTGATCGCCATGTTCATGCGTGTCGGCGGCGGCATCTTCACCAAGGCCGCCGACGTCGGCGCCGACCTGGTCGGCAAGGTCGAGCAGGGCATTCCGGAGGACGACCCGCGCAATGCCGCGACCATCGCCGACAACGTGGGCGACAACGTCGGCGACTGCGCGGGCATGGCGGCCGACCTCTTCGAGTCGTACGCCGTGACCCTGGTCGCCGCGCTGATCCTCGGCAAGGCGGCCTTCGGCGACGCCGGACTGGCCTTCCCGCTCCTGGTGCCGGCGATCGGCGTGCTCACCGCGATGGTCGGCATCTTCGCGGTCGCCCCGCGCCGCAGCGACCGCAGCGGCATGAGCGCCATCAACCGCGGCTTCTTCATCTCCGCGGTGATCTCGCTGGTGCTGGTCGCCATCGCGGTCTTCGTCTATCTGCCCGGGAAGTACTCCGACCTCGACGGGATCTCCGACGCGGCCATCCGGGCCAAGGACGGCGACCCGCGGATCCTCGCGCTCGTCGCGGTCGCCATCGGCATCCTGCTCGCGGCCGTCATCCAGCAGCTGACCGGCTACTTCACCGAGACCAACCGGCGTCCGGTCATGGACATCGGCAAGACCTCGCTGACCGGCCCGGCCACCGTCGTCCTCGCCGGTATCTCGGTCGGTCTGGAATCGGCCGTCTACACCGCGCTGCTGATCGGCCTCGGCGTCTACGGCGCGTTCCTGCTCGGCGGTACGTCGATCATGCTCGCGCTGTTCGCGGTGGCGCTGGCCGGCACCGGCCTGCTCACCACGGTCGGCGTCATCGTCGCCATGGACACCTTCGGGCCGGTCTCCGACAACGCCCAGGGCATCGCCGAGATGTCCGGCGACGTCGAGGGCGCGGGCGCGCAGGTGCTCACCAACCTGGACGCCGTCGGCAACACCACCAAGGCCATCACCAAGGGCATCGCCATCGCCACCGCCGTCCTCGCGGCGTCGGCGCTCTTCGGGTCGTACCGGGACGCGATCACCACGAACGTGCAGGACGTGGGCGCGAAACTCAGTGGTGCGGGCTCCCCGTTGACGCTGTCGATGGACATCTCGCAGCCCAACAACCTGGTCGGCCTCATCGCCGGCGCGGCGGTCGTCTTCCTGTTCTCGGGACTGGCCATCAACGCCGTGTCGCGGTCGGCGGGTTCGGTGGTCTACGAGGTGCGGCGGCAGTTCCGCGAGCACCCCGGGATCATGGACTACACGGAGCAGCCGGAGTACGGCAAGGTCGTCGACATCTGCACCAAGGACGCCCTGCGCGAGCTGGCCACGCCGGGACTGCTCGCCGTGATGGCGCCCATCTTCATCGGGTTCACCCTCGGTGTCGGCGCGCTCGGTTCCTACCTCGCGGGCGCGATCGGCGCGGGCACCCTGATGGCGGTGTTCCTGGCCAACTCCGGTGGTGCCTGGGACAACGCCAAGAAACTCGTCGAGGACGGCCACCACGGCGGCAAGGGCAGTGAGGCCCACGCCGCCACGGTCATCGGCGACACGGTCGGCGACCCCTTCAAGGACACCGCCGGCCCCGCGATCAACCCGCTGCTCAAGGTCATGAACCTGGTCTCCCTGCTCATCGCGCCCGCGGTGATCAAGTTCTCCTACGGCCATGACAAGAGCATCGGGATCCGGATCCTGGTCGCGGTCCTCGCGCTGATCGTCATCGTCGGTGCGGTCTACGTCTCCAAGCGGCGCGGCATCGCCGTCGGCGACGACGAGGACAGCGCCGAACGGGTGGCCAAGTCGGCCGATCCCGCGGTGGTTTCGTAGGCGGTCTTACGACGCCCACCGGGTCCCTCGCGAGAGGGGGCCGGTCAACGAGCGGGCGGACGGCGCGTGCTGACACGCCGTCCGCCCGTTTCGTATGCCGGGGCGCTTTCGGTTTGCCGCACGCGGGAGCGCGCCGGAGTGTGCCGGGGCGTGCCGGAGCGCACTCGTGCGCGCTCGTGCCTGGGAGCGGGGATGTGCGCGTCGTCTCGTCGTGAGCCTTCTCTCCCCGGAGCGAATCTACCCAAAAGCGTATTTAATGGGTGCTTCCATGAGGGTGCTGTCCGTCCGCCGTGTAGATTCCGGGGGCCGAGAGCCATGGAAGGGACCGATCCGGTGAACAAGAAGCTCGCGGCCGCACTGTCCGGCGGTGCGGTACTCGTAGTGGCGCTGTCCGGGTGCAGCAGCAACAACAAGGGCACCGACCCGAAGCTGATCGCCTGGGCCAAGACCGTGTGCGACGCGGTGCCGGCGCAGGACGCGAAGATCAAGGCGGCGAACGAGGCGATCTCCACGACGGCCTCGGACACCACGAGTTCGGCCGCGACCATCCAGAAGACCGACTCCCAGGCCTTCCAGGACATGTCCGACGGCTACAAGGCGCTCGCCGCGGCCATCAGCAGCGCCGGCGCGCCTCCCGGGGTGGACGACGGCGCCAAGCGCCAGCAGGCCGTCGTCACGACCCTCAACAGCCTCTCGGCGTCCTACGCCGACCTGAAGAAGAAGGTCGACGCGCTCGACACCAAGAACCAGGCGAAGTTCGCCTCCGGTCTCCAGGACATCGCCTCCCAGACGACGCAGCTGGAGGCGCAGAGCAAGAGCGGTACCGCGGCGCTGAACGCCCTGGAACAGGGCGAGGTCAAGGACGCGATCGCCGAGCAGGCCAGCTGCAAGAAGGTCTCCGCCACGACGTCGACCGGGTCGTCGGTTCCGTCGTCGGCCGCTTCGTCGTCGGCCTCGGCGAGCTCGTCGACAGCGGGCTGAGGCAGGACCGGGCCCCGGGGAGCCGAGGCGGGACCTGGCCCTGGGGAGCCGAGGCGGGACCGGGCCCCGGGGACTGCGCCGGGGCCGAGGACGAGGCGGGAGCGGGGGCGGTGTGCCGTACCGACTCCGGTGGCCCGCGGCCGTGTGCTGAGCCCGTGGCCGGGCCCGGCCACGGGCCACAATGGACGGCGTGACTGACTCCGGCCTCGCCACCCTGCCCGCCTCCGACCGCCCCGACGCCGCCGCCCGGCTGCGCACCGCCCTGCTGGGCTCCTCGTTCACCGCCGACGGCCTGCTCGACCTGCTCGGCGCGCCCGCCTACGCGGCGCTGGCCCGCAGCGAGACGGTGCCCGCGCTGCGGGCGACCCGCGGGGACACGCCGCTGGAGACGCTCGTCCGGCTGTTCCTCCTCCAGCAGCCCGTGCCGCACGCGCGCGTGGCCGGCGTCCTGCCCGTCGACGACCTCCTGGACAGCGGCTGGCTGACCCGTGCCGGCGGCGACGAGGTCGCGGCCACCGTGGACGTACGGCCGTACGGCGGGCCCGACGGCGAGGACTGGTTCATCGTCTCCGACCTCGGGTGCGCCGTCGGCGGCGCGGGCGGCATCGGCCAGCGGCACGAAGAAGTCGTCCTCGGGGTCGGCGGCGCGTCCACCACCCTGGCCGGCATCACCGTCCGCACGCCCGTGGCCGCCGCCCTCGACCTCGGCACCGGCTCCGGTATCCAGGCGCTGCACGCCGCCCAGCACGCCACGCGTGTGACGGCGACGGACCTCAACCCGCGCGCCCTGCACATCACGGCGCTCACGCTGGCGCTCTCCGGCGCACCGGCGGCCGACCTGCGCGAGGGCTCGCTGTTCGAGCCGGTGAAGGAGGGGGAGACGTACGACCTGATCGTGTCCAACCCGCCGTTCGTGATCTCGCCGGGAGCCCGGCTGACGTACCGGGACGGCGGGATGAGCGGGGACGATCTGTGCCGCTCGCTCGTTCAACAGGCCGGGGAACGGCTGAACGAGGGCGGGTTCGCGCAGTTCCTCGCCAACTGGCAGCACGTCGCGGGGGAGGACTGGCAGGACAGGGTCAGGTCGTGGGTGCCGCGCGGCTGCGACGCGTGGATCGTGCAGCGCGAGGTGCAGGACGTCAACCAGTACGCCGAGCTGTGGCTCCGGGACTCCGGCGACCACCGCGGCGACCCGGTGGAGTACCAGGCGCGGTACGACGCGTGGCTCGACGAGTTCGAGGCACGCAAGGTGAAGGGGGTGGGATTCGGCTGGATCACGCTGCACAGGACCGGCGCCGCCGTGCCCTCGGTCACCGTCGAGGAGTGGCCGCATCCGATCGAACAGCCGCTCGGCGAGGCGATCCGCGCGCACTTCGACCGCCTCGACTACCTCCGTGACCACGACGACGCGGACCTCCTGGAAGACCACTTCAGGCTCGCCGTCGAGGTGGTCCAGGAGCAGGTCGGGCTGCCCGGCGCCGAGGACCCGGAGCACGTGGTGCTGCGTCAGCACCGCGGGATGCGCCGCGCGACCAAGGTGGACACGGTGGGCGCCGGGTTCGCAGGGGTGTGCGACGGCACGCTGAGCGCGGGGCGGATTCTCGACGCCATCGCGCAACTGACGGGTGAGGATCCGGTGTTGCTGCGCGACCGCACGCCCGCCCAGATCCGGCTGCTGGTGGAGCAGGGGTTCTTGGAGCCGGCGGTCTGACGGGCCGGAAGACGTGCCCTGCGGCCCGCGAGACACGCCGGGAGAAGAAAAAGGCCGGAAAAATCTGGTCGGAACGTTCGCGTGGCGGTTCGTCGCTGGTCGGTCGCCGATCCACCGCCGATCCACCGCCGATCCACTGCCGGTCCGTCGCCGGTCCGC
The DNA here is from genome assembly GCF_040652195.1 of Streptomyces sp. NPDC048278. NCBI lineage: Bacteria > Bacillati > Actinomycetota > Actinomycetes > Kitasatosporales > Streptomycetaceae > Streptomyces > Streptomyces sp. NPDC048278. Next base: position 138,031 of record NZ_JBEZLP010000018.1, on the reverse strand, counting down.
CCCTCGTCCGCAGATCGGATGTTCGAGTGGACCCCGGCCGCTCGTTCACCTCGATTTCGCCCGTCGGCCTCCCAGCCGCCGCCCGCCCGTGCCAGTCTCCGGGCGCTGGGCAGTCACGGGCGGCAGGGAAACGGCAGGGAAGGGGCGCACGGGCCATGGAGAGCGGACCTGCGATCTTCGCGGGGGCGGTGTTCGCCCTGTTCGGAGGCGCGCTGCTGGTGTGGACCGGCATCCGGCTCCGGCGCGGCGAACCCGTCGCCCAGGGTGTGAGTCAGGTCGCATCGGCGACCCTCGCGAGCCTCGCCGCGGTGATCGCGCTGGGCCTCGGGGCGTACTGCCTGACCCGCCTCTGAAGGCATCCCTCCGGTAATCGGAGCATCACGCTCCGGACAGGGGCCAGAGGGCGACCGGGGACTCCGGGCGGCAGGAATGGCGGTAGTCGGGTTACCGTTCGAGTGGCCGTTGTGGGCTTTTCCCGTTTGACACGGGGGCGGGATGTACCGTCACACTCCGCAGCGTCACCAAGTGAGCGGGTATCCGTGCCCGTGCCACGACCCCGGGAACAAGGCCTGGGGAGGCCCCAGCGTCGACCGGAGAGAAGAGCGAAGTTGTCCCCGACCAGCGAGACCGCACAGGGCGGCCGCCGACTCGTCATCGTCGAGTCCCCTGCCAAGGCGAAGACGATCAAGGGCTATCTGGGCCCCGGATACGTCGTCGAAGCGAGCGTCGGGCACATCCGTGACCTTCCGAACGGCGCCGCGGAGGTGCCCGAGCAGTACACCGGCGAGGTCCGGCGCCTCGGCGTGGACGTCGAGCACGACTTCCAGCCCATCTATGTGATCAACGCCGACAAGAGGGCGCAGGTCAAGAAGCTCAAGGACCTGCTGAAGGAGTCCGACGAGCTCTTCCTCGCCACCGATGAGGACCGCGAGGGCGAGGCCATCGCCTGGCACCTCCAGGAGGTTCTCAAGCCGAAGATCCCCGTCAAGCGGATGGTCTTCCACGAGATCACCAAGGACGCGATCCGGGCTGCCGTCGCCAACCCGCGCCAGCTCAACCAGAAGCTCGTCGACGCCCAGGAGACCCGCCGCATCCTCGACCGCCTCTACGGCTACGAGGTCTCGCCGGTCCTGTGGAAGAAGGTCATGCCGCGCCTGTCGGCCGGCCGTGTCCAGTCCGTGGCGACCCGGCTCGTGGTGGAGCGGGAGCGGGAGCGCATCGCGTTCCGGTCCGCCGAGTACTGGGACCTGACCGGCACCTTCGGGACCGGCCGGGCCGGTGACCCGAGCGACCCGTCGTCTCTGGTCGCCCGCCTCCAGGCCGTGGACGGCAAGCGCGTCGCGCAGGGCCGTGACTTCGACTCGCTGGGACAGCTCAAGACCGCGAACACCCTCCACCTCGACGAGGCGAACGCCCGCGCGCTCGCCGCCGCCCTGGAGAACACCCGGTTCTCGGTCCGCTCGGTCGAGTCCAAGCCGTACCGCCGCTCGCCCTACGCCCCGTTCCGTACGACGACCCTCCAGCAGGAGGCCTCGCGCAAGCTCGGCTTCGGCGCGAAGGCCACCATGCAGGTGGCCCAGAAGCTGTACGAGAACGGCTACATCACGTACATGCGTACGGACTCCACGACGCTGAGCGACACCGCCATCGCGGCGGCCCGCGCCCAGGTCACGCAGCTGTACGGCGCCGACTACCTGCCGGCCCAGCCGCGGACCTACGCCGCGAAGGTCAAGAACGCGCAGGAGGCGCACGAGGCGATCCGCCCCTCGGGAGATCGTTTCCGCACCCCCGCGGAGACCGGCCTCACCGGCGACCAGTTCAAGCTCTACGAGCTGATCTGGAAGCGGACGGTCGCCTCCCAGATGAAGGACGCGACCGGCAACAGCGTCACGGTCAAGATCGCCGGCGCCGCCGCCGACGGCCGGGACGTCGAGTTCAGCGCCTCCGGTAAGACGATCACCTTCCACGGCTTCCTCAAGGCCTACGTCGAGGGCGCCGACGACCCGAACGCCGAGCTGGACGACCGCGAGCGCCGGCTGCCGCAGGTCACCGAGGGCGACCCGCTGTCCGCCGAGGAGATCACGGTCGACGGGCACGCCACCAAGCCCCCGGCCCGCTACACCGAGGCCTCGCTGGTCAAGGAGCTGGAAGAGCGCGAGATCGGCCGCCCGTCGACGTACGCGTCGATCATCGGCACGATCCTCGACCGGGGATACGTGTTCAAGAAGGGCACGGCCCTCGTGCCGTCCTTCCTCTCCTTCGCCGTGGTCAACCTCCTGGAGAAGCACTTCGGCCGGTTGGTCGACTACGACTTCACCGCCCGGATGGAGGACGACCTCGACCGCATCGCCGCAGGCCAGGCCAAGGCCGTGCCGTGGCTGAAGCGCTTCTACTTCGGCGAGGGCGAGGGCACCGCCACGGGCGGCGCCGCCGACGCAGGCAATGGCGACGGGGACCACCTCGGCGGCCTCAAGGAGCTGGTGACCGACCTGGGCGCGATCGACGCGCGCGAGGTGTCGTCGTTCCCGGTGGGCAACGACATCGTGCTGCGGGTCGGGCGCTACGGCCCGTACATCGAGCGCGGCGAGAAGGACTCCGAGGGCCACCAGCGCGCGGACGTTCCCGAGGACCTGGCCCCCGACGAGCTCTCCGTCGAGCTCGCGGAGGAGCTGCTCGCCAAGCCGAGCGGCGACTTCGAGCTGGGCGCCGACCCGGAGTCCGGCCACCAGATCATCGCCCGTGACGGCCGCTACGGCCCGTACGTCACCGAGGTGCTCCCCGAGGGCACCCCGAAGACCGGCAAGAACGCGGTCAAGCCGCGCACGGCCTCGCTCTTCAAGTCCATGGCCCTGGACACGGTCACCCTGGCGGACGCGCTCCGGCTGATGTCGCTGCCGCGGGTCGTCGGCGCCGACGCCGAGGGCCAGGAGATCACCGCGCAGAACGGGCGCTACGGGCCGTACCTGAAGAAGGGCACGGACTCGCGTTCGCTCACCTCCGAGGACCAGCTCTTCACGATCACCCTCGAAGAGGCGCTGGCGATCTACGCCCAGCCCAAGCAGCGCGGCCGGGCCGCCGCCAAGCCGCCGCTGAAGGAGCTGGGCACCGACCCGGTCAGCGAGAAGCCGGTCGTGGTGAAGGACGGCCGCTTCGGGCCGTACGTCACCGACGGGGAGACCAACGCGACCCTGCGCTCCGGCGACAGCGTCGAGGAGATCACCCCGGAGCGCGGCTACGAGCTGCTCGCCGAGAAGCGGGCCAAGGCGCCCGCCAAGAAGACGGCGAAGAAGGCGCCCGCCAAGAAGGCCGCGGCTGCCAAGAAGGCCGCACCGGCGAAGAAGACGGCGGCCAAGAAGACCGCCGCGAAGAAGACGACCACGGCCACGGCCGCGAAGAAGACGGCCGCCAAGAAGGCCACGGCCGCCAAGACGGCCGGAGAGGACTGAGCCCGCTCGCCTCAGCCGGTCGGGGAGGGCTGAATCGGCCGTCCTGGGGCGGCCGAGGCGCTCCTGGGTCCTCACATCGGCTTCGCATTGTGTACGCCCCGGCATCAACTTGGTGTCGGGGCGTGCGTACCTGTGGACGGTCGCCGCGGGCTGTCTGCGGCTGCCGATAGGCTGAAAGCATGACGCGAGCCGAGCAGCCAACGGCCCCCCAGACAGACCCGGACGACGCGCTGGTAGCGGATTCCCGCGAGCGCGCCGTCCGCGCGCTGCTGCGCCGACCCGAACTGAGGCGCCTGTGGGGCGCCCAGCTCGTGAGCGGGATCGGCGACAGCCTCGCGCTGCTGGTCCTTGTCGTGCTCACGCTCCAGGCAGCCGTCGCCCAGGGCTCCTTCGGCGGCGGCTACCGCGGTGCGGCGCTCGCGGTGACGGTCGTCTTCGGGGTGCGCATTCTGGCCACCCTGCTCTTCGGCGCCGTCCTGCTGGGCCCGCTCACCACGCTGACCGCGCAGGACGGCCCGCTCGACCGCCGCTGGACCATGGTCGGCGCCGACGGCCTGCGCACGGTCCTGCTGATCATCGCGCCCCTGTGGATCGACTGGACCCCGGCGGACGCCCTGACGTTCGTCCTGGCGACGGCCTTCGTCACCGGGGTCGCCGAGCGCTTCTGGACCGTCTGCCGGGAGAGCGCGGCCCCCGCGCTGCTGCCCGCCCCGCCCCCGGAGGGCGCGACGGTACGACCGCTGCCCGACCACCTGGACGCCCTGCGCCGCCTCTCGCTGCGGACCACGTTCCTGACGGTCCCGGCCGCAGCCGCCGCCCTGGTCGTCGCGTCGCTGGTCAACAACCTGCTGGGCACGGGCATCGCCTGGTTCGCCCAGCACCAGGCGGCCCTCGGCTCGTACCTGGCGGCGGGCCTGTTCGCCGCGTCCCTCTCGGTCCTGGTCTACCTGGAGGTGCCCGGCACGCGCACCCCGCGCGCGCGGTCGCCGCTGGAGGGCCTGCGCCGCCCCAAGACCGCCGCGGGCACCGACACCGGCCGTACCGGCGCCATCCCGATCCTGGTGCTGGCCTGCGCCGCGATCGCCGGGGCGATCGCCGCCGCCGTCGCCGTCGCCGTGCTGCACGCCGCGGACCTGGGCGGCGGCCCGGTGCTGTACGGCCTGCTGGTGCTCGCCCTGACCGGCGGCGTCGCCGTCGGCATCCGTACGGCCCCCGCGCTGCTCCCGACGCTCTCCCGCCGGCGCCTGCTGTTCCTGGCGATCGCCTTCACCGGCGTCGCGCTGCTGGCCGCGGGCCTGGTCCCCGACGTCACCACCGTGCTGCTGATCGTGGCGCTGGCCGGCATCGGCGCGGGCGTGGCCGCCAACACCGGGCACACCCTGCTCGACCAGGAGACCGAGGACTCCCGCCGGACGCGGACGACCGAGCACCTGCACGCGGTGGTCCGGGTCGCCGTGGCGCTCGGCGCGCTGATCGCGCCCCTGGTGGCCTCGCTGATCGGGCCGCACCGCCTGGAGAACGGCAAGTTCGTGTTCGCGCACGGCGGTGCCGCGTTCACGCTGATGCTGGTCGGCGCGCTGCTGCTGCCGGTGGCCGCCCTGGTGCTCGCGAAGGTCGACGACCGCGCGGGCGTACCGCTCCGCCACGACCTGCGGGACGCGCTGCTCGGCGGCGACGACCCGGTGCAGGCCCCCACGGCCAACGGTTTCTTCATCGCCCTGGAGGGCGGCGACGGCGCCGGCAAGTCCACCCAGGCCGAGGCCCTCGCCGAGTGGATCCGGGCCAAGGGCCACGAGGTCGTCCTCACCCGCGAGCCCGGCGCCACCCCCGTCGGCAAGCGGCTGCGCTCGATCCTCCTCGACGTCTCGTCCGCCGGTCTCTCGCACCGCGCGGAGGCCCTGCTCTACGCCGCCGACCGCGCGGAGCACGTCGACACCGTCGTCCGGCCCGCCCTGGAGCGCGGCGCGGTCGTCATCTCCGACCGGTACATCGACTCCTCCGTCGCCTACCAGGGCGCGGGCCGCGACCTGTCCCCGACCGAGGTCGCCCGCATCAACCGCTGGGCGACCGCGGGACTCGTCCCGCACCTGACCGTCCTGCTGGACGTGGAGCCGGAGACCGCCCGCGAGCGGTTCACCGAGGCGCCCGACCGGCTGGAGTCCGAGCCCGCCGAGTTCCACGCGCGCGTACGGGCCGGATTCCTCACCCTCGCCGCCTCCGACCCCGGCCGCTACCTGGTCGTCGACGCCGGCCAGGAGCCCGAGTCGGTGACCACCGTCATCCGGGCCCGGCTCGACACCGTGCTGCCGCTCTCCGAGGCCGAGATCAAGGCCGCGGAGGAGGCGCGCAAGGCCGCCGAGGAGGAGGCTCGCCGCAAGGCCGAGCTGGAGGCCGCGCGCAAGGCCGAGGAGGAGCGGGTCGAACGCGAGCGCCAGGAGCAGCTCGCCAAGCTCCGCGCCGAGGAGGAGGAGCGCAAGCGCCGCGAGCTGGAGGAGGCGCAGCGCCGCGAGGCCGAACGGCAGGCGGAGGAGGCCCGGCTGCGGGCCGAGGAGGCGCGCAAGCGGGCCGAGGAGGAGCAGGCCCGGCTGCTCGCCGAGGAGAAGGCCCGCGCGGAGGCCGAGGCCCGCCGCAAGGCCGAGGAGGAACAGCGCCGCAGGCAGGCCGAGGAGGAGGCCCGGCTGCGCGCCGAGGCCGAGGAACGGCGCCTGGAGAAGCAGCGCAAGGCCGAGGAGGCCCTGCTCAAGGCCGAGCAGGCGCGGCGCGCCGCGGCGGAGGCGGCGGCAGCGGCCGACGTGGCCGCCCAGCAGTCCGCCGCCCGCCCGCCGAGGGCCCCCGGCGTCACCCCGGAGGCGACGACCATGCCGACGCCGGTGGTGAGGCCGGAGGCGGAGGCCGCGCACGGCAAGCCGGAGGCCCGGGACGACGAGACGAAGGTGCTGCGCCCGGTGCGCGACGAGCGGGCGCCCGCTTCCCGGGAGTCCGGCGCACAGTCCGGTGCGGAGTCCCGCGCGGAGTCCGGTGCGGAGTCCGAGGCCGAGGTGACCGCGGAGCTGCCGCAGCCGCCGGTGCGGCCCGCGGGAGCGGCCGACGAGACGGCGGTCCTGCGGCCGGTGACGCCGGGCGCCGCCGACGAGACGGCGGTGCTGCCTCCCGTGGGTGCGGCCGACGAGACAGCCGTACTGCCGCCGGTGCCGCCGCGAGCGGCGGACGAGACCGCCGTGCTGCCCCCTGTGCGCGACGACGCCGGTGCCCCCGCCGACGCCCCGGCGGACCGGATGCCGTCCGGCTTCTTCCGGGACGAGCGGGCGGGCGGGAACCCCGACGGCTCCGAGGACCGCACCCGCGAGATGCCCCAGGTCGACGCGGACGCGGACGCCGGTACCGGCGCCGACGGCTCGGCCCGCCGGCGCCCCCGGCCCGACTGGGCCGAGGAGACCCCGCTGGACGACCTGCCGTCGCTGGCGGACGAGCTGCTGGGGTCGTACGACGAGTCCGAGTACGACGACGAGCGGGGCCGCCGGGGCCGCGGCCGGCGCGGCTGAGGGTTCTGCCACGGGGGCGGTGCGGGTCGGGGATTCCGACCGGCGCCGCCCCCGTTGTCAGTGGGCACCCGCACAATGGAGGCCGGACCACGGACCCGGCGGACTTCGGCCCGCGCAGACCGACGGGAACGGGCCCGGATCCTCTGACCGGTACGGGACCGGTGCGTGACCGGCACCTATGACGAACGGGACCGGTACCTATGACGAAAGGGCGGCGTGACCCATGACCGTGTGGGACGACCTCGTCGGGCAGGAGCGGGTGAGCGAGGTGCTCACCGCCGCCGCCCGGGACGCCGACGCCCTGGTCACCGCCGCGGCGACCGACCGGCCGCCGCCGGAGTCGTCGAAGATGACACACGCCTGGCTGTTCACCGGCCCGCCCGGCGCCGGCCGCAACCAGACGGCGCGGGCCTTCGCCGCCGCCCTCCAGTGCGTGAGCCCCGACCGCGCCCTGGGCGGCGTCCCCGGCTGCGGCTTCTGCGACGGATGTCACACCGCGCTGATCGGCACCCACGCGGACGTCACCACGGTCGCCGCCGTCGGCGCCGAGATCCTGGTCAGGGACATGCGCGACACGGTCCGCAAGTCGTACACGGCACCCGCGACCGGCCGCTGGCAGATCATCCTGGTCGAGGACGCCGAGCGGCTGAACGAGAAGTCGGCCAACGCCGTCCTCAAGGCCGTCGAGGAGCCCGCCCCCCGCACGGTCTGGCTGCTCTGCGCGCCCTCGCTGGAGGACGTGCTGCCCACCATCCGCTCCCGCTGCCGCCACCTGAACCTGCGCACTCCCTCGGTGGACGCGGTCGCCGACATGCTCGTCCGGCGCGAGGGCATCGAGCCGCAGGCCGCCGCAGCCGCGGCCCGCGCCACCCAGGGACACGTCGACCGGGCCCGCCGGCTGGCCACCGACCCGGCCGCCCGCGAGCGCCGCGCGGCCGTGCTGAAGCTGCCGTTGCGGCTGGACGAGGTCGGCGCGTGCCTGAAGGCCGCCCAGGAGCTGGTGGACGCGGCGGCGGAGGACGCCAAGCAGCTCGCCGAGGAGATGGACGGCAAGGAGACCGAGGAGCTGAAGGCGGCGCTCGGCGCGGCCCAGGGCGGGCGCCTGCCGCGGGGTACGGCGGGCGTGATGAAGGACCTGGAGGACATGCAGAAGCGCCGCCGCACCAGGACCCAGCGCGACAGCCTCGACGTCGCCCTCACCGACCTGACCGGCTTCTACCGCGACGTCCTCGCGCTCCAGCTGGGCTCCAGGGTCGCGATCGCCAACGCGGACGCCGAGGACTCTCTGGACCGGCTCGCCCGCGCCGGCTCGCCCGAGGCCACGCTGCGCCGGATCGAGGCGATCGCCGCCTGCCGGGAGGCCCTGGACCGCAACGTGGCGCCGCTGCTGGCGGTGGAGGCGATGACGATGGCCCTCAGAGCGGGCTAGGACCGGGCCGAGACCGGGCTGGGACCGGGCTGCTGAGACCGGGCTGCTGAGACCGGGCTGAGACTGGCGGCGCGTCCGGTTCCGACGGCCTTCCGACCCCTGGGTGGCGTGCACGGCGTTGACCCGGGTCACCCGTACGAGCCACAGTCACCGCGCACCGCACGGAGATCATTTCTCGGCGTTACGCTCGATTGATGCACATCAGGCGAATCCCCCGCCAGCACCGAATTCGACCCCGGGCCCGCACCCGGACCATGGCGGCCGTCCTGCTCTCGGCCGCCGTCCTGCTCGCTTCCGCGTGCTCCTCCGCGGGGAGCGCGTCGACGGCGACGGCGACGTCCGCGTCCACGTCGGCCGGCACCGCCCAGCTGGCCGCGCTGCCCCGCGCGACGCCGTCCGCGCTGGCGCGGTACTACGACCAGAAGCTCACCTGGCGCGACTGCGGCGTCCCCGGCTTCCAGTGCGCGACGATGAAGGCCCCGCTGGACTACGCCGAGCCCGGCGCGGGTGACGTCCGGCTGGCGGTCGCCCGCAAGAAGGCCACCGGCAAGGCGAAACCGCTCGGATCGCTGCTGGTCAACCCCGGCGGACCCGGCGGCTCGGCGGTGGACTACCTCCAGCAGTACGCGGGCATCGGCTACCCCGCCGAGGTGCGGGCGCGCTACGACATGGTCGCCGTGGACCCGCGCGGGGTCGCCCGCAGCGAGCCCGTCGAGTGCCTGGACGGGCCGCAGATGGACACGTTCACCGAGACCGACATGACCCCCGACGACCAGCGGGAGACGGACCGGCTGGTCGGGGAGTTCAAGACGTTCGCGGAGGCCTGCGGGAAGCATTCGGCGCAGCTGCTGCGCCATGTCTCCACCGTCGACTCGGCCCGGGACATGGACATCCTGCGGGCGGTCCTCGGCGACCCGAAGCTGAACTACGTCGGGGCGTCCTACGGCACCTTCCTCGGCGCGACCTACGCCGGCCTCTTCCCGGACCGGGTCGGCCGGATGGTCCTGGACGGCGCGATGAACCCGTCCCTGTCCGCGCGCGAGCTGAACCTCCAGCAGACGGCGGGCTTCGAGACGGCGTTCCAGTCCTTCGCCAGGGACTGCGCGAAGCGCGCCGACTGCCCGCTCGGCGACAAGGGCAGCACCCCGACGCAGATCGCCGACAACCTCAGCACCTTCTTCAAGAAGCTCGACGCGCACCCCGTCCCGACCGGCGACCCCGACGGCCGCAAACTGACCGAGTCCCTCGCGACGACCGGTGTGATCGCGGCGATGTACGACCAGGCCGAGTGGGAGCAGCTGCGCGACGCCCTGCACACGGCGATGAAGGACAACGACGGCGCGGGTCTGCTCGCCCTCTCCGACAGCTACTACGAGCGGGACGCCGACGGCCGCTACTCGAACCTGATGTTCGCCAACGCCGCGGTGAACTGCCTGGACCTGCCGCCCGCCTTCACCACCCCCGGGGAGGTCGAGAAGGCGTTGCCCGAGTTCGAGAAGGCGTCCCCGGTGTTCGGACCGAACCTGGCGTGGGCGTCGCTGAACTGCGCGTACTGGCCGGTGCGCGCGACCGGCGAGCCGCACCGGATCGTGGCGAAGGGCGCCGCCCCCATCGTCGTGGTCGGCACCACCCGCGACCCGGCGACCCCCTACCCCTGGGCCCAGTCCCTGGCCGGCCAGCTCTCCTCGGGCCGCCTCCTCACCTACGTCGGCGACGGCCACACCGCCTACGGCCGGGGCAGCACCTGCATCGACTCCGCGATCAACACCTACCTCCTCCACGGCACCCCGCCGGCAGAGGGAAAGCGCTGCTCATAACCCCTGCGCCCGGCCCCGGAGCCCCCGCTCCGGGGCATGTACGGAGCACCCCCGGAAACTGTGTAGACTTACCGAAGTCGCTGATCGCACCATAGTGCGGGCGACGCGCCGCTTTAGCTCAGATGGCCAGAGCAACGCACTCGTAATGCGTAGGTCTCGGGTTCGAATCCCGAAAGCGGCTCCACAGAAACCCAGCTCAGACGGTGTCTGAGCTGGGTTTTCTCGTTCAGCGGATGCGGCGGCGACGCTGCGCGCGGGCGGCGCGGCTTTCGCCGGTCTCAGTTCTGGTCTCAGTTGAGGGTTCCGGCGCGGTATCCGCGCTGGCCGGGCGCGGCATGAAGTGGTCCCCCATGCGACGCATCGCATCCTTCGAGAGGTGCGACCGACCCTGCACGTACCGTCGGGTCTGACTGATCTGGGTATGCCGCAGGATCTCCATGATCGTGGGCATGTCGACCCCGAGTTCGTTCAGGATCGTGCCGGCGGTGTGCCGACTGCCGTCGTACAGGCGGCGGTCGTCGATCCCGGCTTCCGCCAACAGCTCCTTGAACTCCTCCCAGTCCTGCCGGGGGTCGAGGGGACGTCCGTCCGGCCGGCAGAAGACCAGCTTGTGTTCCTCCCACGCGTCCGCGGCTTCGGCGCGGGCCTTTTCCTGCTGTGCCTTGTGCTCGCGCAGGTACGGGATGAACGGCGGCGGGATCGGTACGGCGTTCCGGCTCTTCTTGGTCTTGGGGCGGGTGAAGACCAGGCCGCCGTCTTTCCGGTCGGGGCATGCGCGGGCGTGCCCCGTGCAGCCCTTTGGGCACGGCTTCGGGCAGCCGCGCTTGTAACCCTCGTGGGTGGTGCAGCCGTCCGGGCACGGCTCGAACCGATGGAACTTCGCGCCGCACGCGCGAGGGTCCTTGCAGCCGTGCCGCCAGGTGAGGCGCTGAAGCTGCCACTGAGGGCGGAACAGTTCGTTGCCGAAGTCGACGTACGGCCACCTGAGACCGAGGGTCTCGCCCTGCCGGAAGCCCATACCGACACCGACGCACCACCGCATGAAGGTGGGCCGCTTGGCGGCGGCCTCCAGGAAGGCCTTGGCCTCTTCCGTCGTGAACGGGTTGGCCTCGGTCTCGTCGACCGTTGGGGGGTCAACGAGGGTGGCCACGTTCTCAACGACCAACCGGCGGCGGTGGGCGATTTTCAGCGCGCGCGACAGGATGCGGTGCACTTTGAGCACGTGGGAGGGAGCGTGTCCCTCGTTGAGCATGACGCGGTACATCCGCTCCAGGTGCTCCGGCTGGAGCTTGTCGAGTCGGTGCTTCCCGATGCCGGGGATGATGTCGTTCCTGGTCTTGGACCAGTAGTCGTCCAAGGAGCGCGGTTTGAGATTCAGTGACGCGATGTCGGTGAGGTAGGTGGTCATCCACTGCTCCACGGTCGGCTTGCGGCCGGCCTTGGGCGCGCGCCCCTTGTCGCGCAGGTCTTCCAGTTCACGGACCTTGCGCTTGACCTCAGCTGGTGTCCGGGCCCGGCGGTGGCGCCGGTCGGGACTGCCGTCGTCCTTGACGCCCATGGTCACGCGGCCGTGCCACCAACCGTCGCTGCCCTCGTAGATGGACGACTCCATGTTGGGGTTGCGGGTGCTCATGCACTCCTCCATGCGAGAAGCCGCCCCGGACGTGTGTCCGGGGCGGCTTCGATTGGTCTTGGTCAGTTTGGGAGCAGTTCGAGGCCGTTCGCGTAGGCCTCAAGCACGTCCCAGCGGATGCGGCGGGAACGGCCGCGCTTGACGTACTTCAGGTCGCCTGCGGCCATGAGTTCGTACACGGTGGAGCGGCCGAAGCGGAGAACCTTGGCGGCTTCCTCCGGGGTGTAGAGCAACTGGGTGGGAACCAGTGCGGGGGTACTCATCGGGGTGTACTCCTCCGGTGCTCTGGGGCTCTCAGGGATCCGCAACATCCGCCACGCCGCAACATTGCTGGTCAGCGGCTTGAATCTGTGGCGGATGCTGTTTGTGTTGCGGATAGGTGCCGCCACTCGGGGCACGTGGCGGCACCGTGGGGTACGGCTGGTCAGCCGACGCTGCGGAGGGTGCGTGTGTCGGATTCCGCGAACATGTGGCGGGTCCCGGAAGGGGTATCCGCCACAATTTCACCCCCGTTGACCTGCGGTGTTGCGGCTGTTGCGGATGTTGCGGATTCTCCGGGGAGGGGGGTGCAGTAGCGGGCCCACGCGTCGCTGAGGTCCTCCGCGTAGTAGCCCTTGGGGGTGGTGCTGCCGACGCGGATTCCCTTGGGCTTGATCGGGGTGTTGTCGGGGCGGACGTACTGGCTCAGGAGCTTGGCCATGGCGCGGGCGGTGAGCGGCTTGATCTGCTGCCCGTCCTCGCTCATGTCGGCCCACGGCGCGTCGTCGATGCCGAGGAGAACTTCGAGGATGGCGGCGGTGGGCAGCTTGTCGACTCCGCAGAACACGCGGTCGCGCAGGTCGGTCAGCAGCCGCACGCCGAGGGAGGCTTCGTCGCCTTCCCGCGCGGCCTTGATGAGGGCGACGCAGGCGGCGCGGGCGCGTTCGGGCCAGTGCCCGCCGGCCGCGTCGGCGACCGCGAGCAGGGGTTCCCACACGTCGGCCGGCCGGTCGGTGACGCCTTCGGGCATGTCCGGCCAGGCGTTCGCGATCTGGTCGTGCAGGGGGGCTGCCCAGTCGGCGAGCCGGTCGCGCAGGGCGTGGCCCTGCTTCTCGTGGACGCGGCGCCGGTAGGGCTCGCACTTCTCGTTGGGCGCCTTCTTGCGCATGCGGATGATGACGGACCTGGTCAGGATCGTGTCCGGGAGCGAGCCGAGTCCGGCCATGGCGACCGCGCAGAACGACGGGAGGAAGGCGGCTTTCTGGTCGGAGCCGTCCCCGATGCAGCGCAGGGACTTGGCGCCGCGACGGTAGCCGGAGTTGAGGAACCCGCGGACTTCCTCGTTCCCGCCCGCTTTCGGCCCGAAGACGGTGTCGATCTCGTCGAACAGCAGCGTCGGGGTGCCCTCGTCGGCCGAGACGAGCCGGAACAGGGCGTTGGCGGAGGCGTTGACGGTGGTCGCGGAGCGCGGGGTGAGGGTCTCGATGATCTCCAGTGCCCGTGACTTCCCGGAGCCCGGTTCGGGGCTGAGGAAGGCGATGCGGGCGGTGCCGTCGAGCGCGTCCATCAGGTGCGCGTGCGCGTCCCACAAGGCGACGGCGACGTAGGCGTGCTCGGTGGGGAAGACGTTGAAGCGGCGGTGGAACGCTTCGACCTCATCGAGCAGCGCGGCGCCGTCGATGGACGGAGCGGGCACGGTGCCGGTCATGCTGCGTTCCTCCTTTCGGTGTGCGGGGCGCGAGTTCCCGTGCAGAGGTGCTTGTGGTCTTCGTACTCGGTGACCAGGTCGGCGACGGCGTCCCGTCCTTTGGCGGTGCCGGTCTGGCCGCAGGGGCAGGCGTAAGCGGCGGTGGGGGTGTTGCCGTAGCGCTTGGACCACCGGGCGCCGTCGTAGGGGTGGCGGTAGACCGGCGGGGCGTAGATGCGGATCTCCGGCCGGTCCGGTGTCGGGTCCTCGCTGTCGTGGCGGGGATGGGCGGTCGGGTGCGGGTTAGAACGAAGAGCTGAAAGGACGCCTTCGGCGTCGCTCTTTCGGCCGCCCGGCTCATGGGTGGGTAGGCCGCGTGGGGCGGAGCGAAGGCCGCTCGGGGGCTGGTTGGGGCGATGGGTCATGAGGCCCGCCGGCTGCCTTGTGAGAGGCCGTTGGCGACCGCGCGGCCCGCGTAGTCGGCGGGGACACCGACGGAGATCGCGGCGTCCGTGATGTGCGAGGCGATCAGCTCCAGCCCGCAGGGTCCGGGGCAGGTGGTGTGCTGTGCGGCGAGGAAGCGGGCGACGCCGAAGGCCTGGGAGCCGGCGCCGGATTCGGCGTGTTCGCGGATCTTGGCCAGGCCGCGTTCCAGGCCGGTGCGGACGTACGCGTCGGTGTGGCGGCAGCCGGTGGCCACCGTCCGGTCCCACGCGGTGCGTTCGTGGGGGGAAGAGGCCACCCCCGCGCCGGGGGGCGGGGTGGCTTCTTTCCGTGCTGACAGGGCGCGCACGGCGGCGGGCAGAGCGGCCATGCGTCCGGTGCCGGGGCCGAGCCAACGGGCGTACTGGCTACGGGATTTGAGGTCGATGCCGGGGCGGACGGCGTTGCTGGAGGGCATGGTGCCCTGGTAGATCCAGTGCTGGCCGCGTGGGGTCGCCACGGTCCGGGTCGCGGGCAGGTGGCGTTGTGCCCAGGCGACGGCGTCGGGGGTGTCGAGGTCGACGACGGTGAGGCGGGCGCCGCCGGGGTGGTAGCCCACTCCCACGGCTTCACGCCAGGCGGGCGCCCATGCGGGCGAGGTGAGGATGTGCGGGTCGGTAGTGGCGGCGGCCCACGCGTGGCAGGGGGCCGGGCAGATGCAGGGGCCGGAGGTCTTCATGTTCGGCCGTCCGCCGCACGCGTTGCGGGTGCAGGCGGGGCAGTTGCCGACGGGTACCTTGCCGTGCCGCAGGGGCAGCACGGGCACGCCGGCGGCGGCGAGCGTGAGGGCCGCTCGCAGCGCAGGGGTGGGTTGGGTCATGCTGGATGCCTCCAACAGGTCTGTTGCGGACTGGTTGGCCGGGGCGACCGCGTGTCTTTGGCGGGAGAGGCGGTCGCCCCGGGCGTCTTCAGGCGATGTCCAGGGCGAGCTGGGACGGCGCGGCAGGTGCCGTGACTTCGGCGTCGGCGGCGAGGGCGGCGAGCAGCGCGCGGTAGGCGTAGTGGGCCTGGTGGATGACGACGCCGTTGCCGAGGATCTTGAGCTGGTCGGAGCGGGACAGCCCCAGTTCCGGGCTGGTGACCCAGCCGGGATCAGCGCCCATCATCCATTCCACGAACGCCGGGGACAGCCGGCGGTTGCCCTTCGTGCCCGCCTCGGTCGGCTCCGGCGCGGGCCGCCCCAGGACCGTCTCCCAGCGGCGGATGGCAGGCCCGTAGTCGGTGCCGTTGGTGGCCACCCACCGCCCGTCCAACCTGACGGCCTGTCCGGGGAGGTAGTAGTTGCCCGCCGTATCGCGCTGGTTGGGTCCGCCGTGCGGTCCGTCCGAGGCCTTGGGGGTGGGCAGGAGGTTGACCACGACCTCGTTGAGCGGCCGGGAGTTGACGCCGATCAGGTTGGAGGCGCCGGACTTCCAGTCGCGTGCCGCCGGAGTGGGCAGCAGCGTGACAGCGGTACGCAGGTTCATCCCGCCCCGCCGTTTCGGTGAGGTACCGGGCCCTCCGGTCCCGTCGGCGGCGGCCGGCGTGGGCAGCAGCCTCAGGCCTCCGCCGGGGGCAGCAAGAACACCACTTCGTCCTCCAGCGTGGGCCCGTGCCCCCCGGCCTTGCGTTTGTCCGGGTGCTGCGGTCCGCCGTTCCTGCCGAGCTGTGAGGTGGGGGTCTTCAGCAGCGGGATACGCGACGGCGAACCAGCGGTCGCGGCGGTGGCAGGCTCCGACCTCGGGATCTCCAGCGCGTAGGCACATCCACCGCGCGTCGTACCCGATCGCGGCCAGGTCTGCGGCGACGACGTCGAGCCCGCGGCTGCGCAGGGCGGCGACGTTTTCCAGGAAGACGAGCCGGGGTCGAAGGTGGCGAACGGCTTGGGCGATGGTTTTCCAGAGTCCGGAGCGGTCACCGGCGATCCCTCCCCGAGGTCCGGCGTTGGAGATGTCCTGGCAGGGAAACCCGGCGGTAAGCGCCGCCGGACGCGGCATACCGGCGGCAAGCGCGGGCCAGTCGACCGCGGTGATGTCCCCGAGATTGCGGGCGCCGGGGAGGCGGGAGGCGAGCAGCCGAGAGGCGGCCGGGTCCTTCTCACCGACCAGGACCGTGGTCAGGCCGGTGACGGCTTCCACGGCCAAGTCCAGCGCGGCGGAGCCGGTGCACAGGCTGACGTTGCCGCCTTCCGGCAGTGCGGCGGGATGGGTCATGCTGAAGTTCTCCAAGTCTCTTGGACGGGACTGGACTGCCGGGGCGACCGCGTGTCTTTGGCGAGAGAGGCGGTCGCCCCGGGCGCAGCTAGAACGGGGGTTCGGCGTCCGATCCGGCGGCGGCGGAACCGTTGGCCGTGGCCCACGGGTCGGTGCCGGCCGGGCCGTTCTGCCCGGTGCGCTTGGCGTTGACCGTGACGGTGGTGAAGCGGACGGACGCGCCGATGTCGTCGACTTCGACGGCGAGCATGGAGCGCTTCTCGCCCTGGTCGGTGGTCCAGTCGTGCTGGCGCATCCGGCCCGCCGCGACCACGCGGGAGCCTTTGCTGAGGCTGTCGGCGACGTGTTCGGCGAGGGTGCGCCAGGCGGCGCAGCGGTAGAAGGCGGTGGTGCCGTCCTTCCACTGGTTGGCGGCGCGGTCGAAGCTGCGCGGGGTCACGGCGATGGTGAACTTGGCGAGCGCGGCGCCGCCTTCGGTGAACTTCAGTTCGGGGTCGTCGGTCAGGTTGCCGACGAGGGTGATCGGGGTTTCTCCGAACGACATGGTCACTCGCTCTCAAGGCTGGTGGGCTGGTGGTCGGCAGTGAAGTACAGGCGCACGCGCTGGTGGTCACGGGTGGGGTACTGGCGTGCCGGGCCGGTGGCGAACGCGTCGGCCAGGTGCTGGGTGATGCGGTCGGCGTCGGCCGGCTCGCAGATGACGCGGATCTCGAACACGGATCTCCTGGTCAGCGGTTGAGTTCGTTGCGGTTGCGGGCGATCAGCCCGTACGCGGGTGCGGTGATCTGGTTGGTCTCCTGCCGCACGGGCCCGGCGTAGTGGTGGTGGGTCTCCGTGCGGGCACCCCGCAGGGAGCGCAGGGCGGATCCGAGGGCGGTGGCGACCGCGGCGACGCCGGCGATGGGCAGGGTGACGAACAGGACGGAGGTGAGGGTGACGGCGGCGAATCCCTGGCAGGCGAGCCAGATTCCGCACCCGATGCCGACGCAGGTGGCGCCGACGCCGATACCGGCCACGGCGGTGCCCGCGGCCCATGCCGGGACGATTCGCCGGTCGGGCTGTGGGACGGGCGGGGTGGTGCCGTAGGCGGGCAGGGGGCTGGTGTCGCGGTAGGCGGTGGGCATCTGGTTGGCGGGCCGGTAGGCGTCGGCGATGATCCGGCGGGCTTCCGCGGTGACTTCGGCGTCGGTCATCCGCGGCTGCCAGGCCGCACTGTTCTCGTACTCGTGCATGGCGGTGTTCTCCCGGCGGTCAGGTGAGGTGGCGGGCGGCGTCGGCGAGCGCGAGGCACAGGGCGCGGACGGGTCCGGCGGCGCCGGTGCCGGCGGTGAAGAACCCGAAGAGGAAGAGGACGAGGGCGCTGAACGGGCCGAGGTAACGGCCGCGCAGCAGGACGAGGGCCAGCACTCCGAAGAGTGCGACGGCGGACAGGGTCACGATCACGAGCGACCTCCCGGAAACGAGGGCGGGCAGCACCCGTTTCCGGGGTGCTGCCCGCGTGGTGGCTTGTCGCGTTGCTTGTCGCCTGTGCTTGTCGTGCGGCTTGTCGCTTGTCTTGTCTTGTCGCTTGTCGCCTCCCAGTTCACAAGCCGTTTCCGGCCCCCTGGGGGCGGTCGTGGCGGCCTGTGTTCTGGCGGGGTGACAGGCGACAAGTGATCACTGGTCGGGGGGTGGTTGGGGTGCGTTGCGGTGGTGGACGTAGCGGGCTTTGGTGCCCTCCCCGACCCGGACGGCGGTGCCGTCCGTGACCCACGTCTTGAGCCAGCCGACGACCGTCTGACGGGTCGTGCCGTACTCGTCGGCCAGCGCGCGGGCGATGGCGGATGCGCCGGTGCCCTCGGAGCCGGCGGCGAGTAGCAGGGCGAGCGCGGCCTGTTGAGCCGAGTTGTCCTGCTCGCCGCGCAGCGCCGACAGGTTCAGCCCGCCCGAGGCGGCCGGCGGGGCCTGCTCGGCCGGGGTGTGCGGGTCGGCGGCGGTGGCGAACTGCGCGTCGATCTCCGCGCGGAAGCGGGCCAGCATCTCGTCTTCCGGCAAGACCTCCCCCGCCCCCTCACCCAACGCAGACAGCTTCAGCCCCGACGCCAGCCCGTACGCATCCGCGTCGGTGCCCTGGTCGGGGGTCTGCTCACGCATCCATGCCGTGCGCTCCGCGTCCCAGCGCCGGACGTAGGCGGGCCCGGCCGCCTTCACGGACACGTCGTCCAGGGTGGGGTGGCGCTCCGAGGTGGCGGCGATGATGTCCCGGATCTGGTTGGGCAGGATCCGCCACGCCTTGAACAGCCCGGCCGGCGACTCGGGGGTGCCCATGAACCCGGCGCCCTTGTACGGGGCCTGGTCGACGCGCAGGCCGCGGGTGCCGGGGAACATCTTGCTCAGGTCCATGCCCTCGGTCTCACCCCCGGTCAGGGCGACGCGGACCTTGGCCTCCCGGCGGATCATCAGGTTCCCGAGCACGCTGCCGGTCGCCCCCAGCGCGGTCAGGACGGTGCGCAGGCCCATGGCGCGGGCGATGCGGATGACTTCGAGGATCTTCTCCGCCATCTTGCGCATCTGCCGGTCCGGGCTGGCCAGGATCTCCGCACCCTCGTCGATCACGAGCATGATCTGAGGGATCCGCGAACTGACGGGCAGGAGGTCGGTGTTGGCTTGGGCGAGCAGGTCCTGGTAGCCCATCTTGCGCTGCTTGGCGACGCGGACGGCGGTGTCGAGCATGGTCATGGCTTCGTCGAACGTTCCGGCGAGCCAGTCCACGCCCGGCCGTACAGGCTCGCCGTCCTCGGTCTGGATCTGTCCGTTGAGCGCGGGCAGCACCCAGGGCAGGCCGGCGGATCCGGCGTTCAGGTCGATCACCCAGGTCAGCACGTCCTCGGCACGGGCGAACCCGGCGAGGATCGCGTGGACCATGTTGGTCTTGCCCGATCCGGTGGGGCCGACGACCAGGGCGCACTGTTCGCGCAGGTAGGCGAGGATGTGCTCCGCGTTCGTCCGGTAGCCCCACGGGATGCCCGTGTGCAGCGACAGAACGCTGTAGTCGGTGGGGTAGGTGCGCTCTTCTTCCAGGACGTTGACGGTGGTCACGTCGATGATGACCCGCCCCTGGTGGATGCCGGGAGAGGCGGTGGCGGTGCAGCCGTGCGGGAGGCGTGCGTCCGCGGACAGCCGGGCGGACTCGGAGGCGATTTTGGCGTAGGTGGCGCCCCCGGGCGGGAGTTCGGCATCGATCGAGAACCCGGTGCCGGTCTCCCACATCTCCACCCCCAGCACCCGCACGGTCAGGGAGCACACGCGCTGGATCCGGTCGGCCCATTCCGCGGCGACGGCCCGGCGCTCCGCGGACAACTCCGAGGCGACCTGCCGGTGTTCGGCCGTGAGCGCTTCCTCTTCGCGGGCCTCTTCGTACAGGGCGGCGCTGCGGGCGGCGGCGCCGATACCGACGCCGACGGTGGCCAGCGAGCCGAGGGCGGCCCAGGTCAGGGGGCCGTGGGTCATGGCCCACGTGGTCCATCCGGCTCCGATGAGCCAGGACGCGGCGCGGGTGGCCAGGGTCCGGCCGGCGTTGCGCACCCGCAGGCCCACAACCGTGTGCCCCAGAGCGCCCGCGGCGCCGACAGCGAGGGCCCAGCCGGGCGGCATGGCGGTGGCGGCGCCGGTGGTGGCGATGGCGAAGGCTCCGGTGGTCGCGGACAGGGCGCCGGTCACGGGTCCGTGACCGGCCGCCCAGTCCAGCACCGGGCCACTACCGGCTTTCTTGGTGGTGGCGGTGCTGCTCATCTCAGACGTTCCAGCCCTTCTCAGCGTCGTGGCCGTTGCGGGGGTCCTCGTGGCGGGCGATGTCCTGCTCGTGGACCTGCCGGAACAGCGGGCCCATGTCCTCAGCGACCGCAACGGCGCTCATCAGGGCGCCGAAGATGTCGTTGAAGCCGTCCGCGACTTCCTTCTCCAGCGGGAACTCCGAATCGGAGCGCTCCGCGAGGATCTTCATCACGTTCGCCACGCTGGTCAGCGCGGCCGGGAGCCCTTCGACCATGGCGAGGATCTCCATGGCGTTCTCGGGGTCGTAGGCGTTGGCGGCCTGCTCCATCTCGGAGGCGGCCTCTTCGAACCGGAATCCGGACACGTGCTCTCCTTCACTGACCTCGGGTGTCGTGGGGGTGGGGACCTTGGTGGCGGGCCGTTCGACGCTGTCCGCGATGCCCTGGGTGCCGTCCTCGGTGGCTTCCGCGTCCGCGGCGGCTTCCTGCTCGCGCAGGTCCTCGCGGATCGCGCCGTCGCGTTCGGTGCGCTGCCGGGCCGCGGCACCGGTGATCGCCCCGTACAGGCGGCGGCCGGGATACATCAGCCCCGGGATGCCGAACTTGCGCCCCAGGGGGGTGGTGAGCATCCCGAGCAGGCCGATAGGCAGGGCGAGCAGGGCGGCGAGCAGGCGGCGGCCGTGGAAGCGGGCCGCGGACCGGTGCAGTGCTTTGCGGGCGGCCTTGCGCGCGGGGGCCTTGCGGACCGCGGCACGCTGCGCGGCCACCGTGTCGACCGTCTTGGCGTCGCGCCGGGCACGCTGCTTGGCGATGGCCGCGTCCCGCGCGGTGCGGGCCTTGCGGACGGCGCTGCCCGCAAGGCGGCTGGCCAGACCGGCACGTTTACCCAACCCGCCCTTGCCAGCACGGGTGTTGGCGGTGCGGCCGGCGTCGGCGACCGCGCGGCGGGCCGCTGTGGTCTGCGTCCGCTGTGCGGCCCGTGATCCGGCGGCGGCCTGCTGCGAGGCGCGCAGGGCCCGTATCTGCCCGACCCTGCCGCCGCCACCGGCCGCGCGCGGGGACGCACCCGGACCGGTCGTGCCGCGGGACTTGTGACCTGCGGCAGTACCGGTGTCGGCGTGGCGAGCGCCCAGCCCGCCGCCGCGGCGGTGCTGCCCCGGCACACCGCCCGACCGGCCGCCCGCGCGAGCAGCATGGGAGCCGGCCGAACGGGTTCCGGACTTGCCGCCGGTCATGCCGCCGTGGCGCAGGCCTGCGCTGCGGGCTGTAGCACGTCCGGCGGCGCGGGCGGCTTGCCTGCGGGTGTCGCGGCGGGTGCTGGGCTTGCGGGAACGGGTGGCGGCGACCGTGCCGAGGACCACCATGCCGGTGGCGGCGACCATGGCCGCGATCGGGCCGCCGGCCAGGGACGCCGCGGCGACCATGCCGACGGTGCTGTTCGCCCCGGTCAGGGCGAGCGGGACGACCGGCCACCCACCCGGGGTGTGCTCCACCTCCTTCCCGTCCTTGGCCGCGGCCGGCGGGCTGTCGGGCGGCGGGGGCGGTGCGGGCGGCGCCGTCTCGACGGCTACCGGCTCCGTGCTGAGTTCCGTCATGCTGTGAGCACTCCTTAAGGGGAGTAGGGCCCGGCCGGGGCTGTAGGAGGTTGTCGGCCGGGCCTGCCGGATGAGGGCGAATACCGCAGCTCAGAGGCTGCCGTGCGGGTGCTGCCCTGCGATCTCCTGCCAGCGGCGGCTCTCCGCGGCGTTGGCGTGCGTCAGGCGTACCTGGAAGTCGCAGCCGGGCCGCCTGCACCGATGGGTCGTGGTCGACAGGGCGTCGACCAGGCGGAAGAGCAGGCTGGAGAAGGTGGCCAGGCACGACAGGCAGCAGGCCACGAGCAGTGCGAGCGGCACTCCGTAGGCGGCCAGCCGCACGCCGATGGCCACGGCCAAGGCCGTGCAGGCGGTACCGACGACCAGCAGCGTCAAGCGGCGACGGGTCGTAGAGGTGTGGTTCACCAGGGAAGTTCCCTTCCGGGACGCGGAGTTGGAGGCGGGGCCGCGCCGTGAGGACGGGGCCCGTGGGGCGTTGAGGTCAGCTCTCCGGGTCTGCCCTGCGGGTCTGCGAAGGTGCCGCTCGCCGGGGCTTGCCGGGTCTGCTTCACTGGTGCGGTCGACTGCTTCCGGCAGTCGCAACGAAGGCCAGCCCACTAGTCCTGGGCTGGCCTTCATTGGTGTGTGCCGGACGCTCGGTCAGGGCTGTGCGTCCTCCGCGTCGATCAGCGCGGCGTACGCCTTGCGCACCCGCTCCTCCTTCGCGGAAAACCCTGCTGCGCGGTACGCGGCCAGGGCCTTGCGGTAGGACAGCGGAGGGTTCTCCGAGTGGCGCAGCCACCGCAGGACGACCGTGAGCTGCTCCTCGGTCAGAGGCTCGCCCGGCTGAGGCGTCGCTACACCCGCCACGGTCGCCACTCCGGCCAGCGCCGCCCAGTCGAGCGGGGTGTGTCCCGCGCCCTGCGAGGCGGCCAGTTCCGGCGCCGGGGACACGGGGCCGACCTGCGGGGACACGGGGGACACACCCGGGGACACACCCTCCTGTGTCCACTGCCCCAGCACCTGCGCCAGGTCGTCGTCCGAGAACAGCGCTGGAACCTCGGGCACGTCGTCGTCGACGGGGTGCTCGGAGGTGAGCTTGGCGAGTTCCTCGGCTGCCTCGTGGCGGACCTTCTGCGCCTTGCCGCGAGCCTTGCGCTCCTCACGCTCCAGCACGGCCGCGGTCGTGTGCCGGTCGACCTTGGCGCGGGTGACGGCCCGGCCGATGGCCACCTGGTCCCGGGTCGCGCTGCGCACGGCGTCGATCTGCTGCTGCGCTCCGGCAGAGATCCGGGTGGACTCCCGTTCCACCGCCATGATCAGGGTGGCCTTGGCAGCGGCCGGGACGACCGCGCCGATGACGGCGACGGCCGGGGTGGCGTACATCAGGCCGTGGGTGAACAGCACGCCGACCGAGGTCACCAGGAACACCCAGCCGAGCACGGCCGGCAAGGTGCCCTTGGAGCCCTGGCGGCGGTGCGCGGTCTCCATGGCCAGCGCGTACAGCCACACCGCGTCGTAGATACCGGCCACCGTCATCGCGAGCGCCGGCGGCGCCTGGCGGGAAAGGATCTCCCCAACGGCGTAGACGGTCCACCCGAGCGACATGCCGGTCAGAGCGACCGGCAGGCTCCAGTGAGCCGCCCGCCGCAGGACGCGCTTGGCATCCGTTGCTTCCATGTTCTTCACTCCGTTTCTACTGGTCGTCGGGGTAGGCGCAGGGGACGCAGACACCCAGCGAGGCGGGGATGACGTAGCCGGCGTCCGTGCGGCACTTCGGGCAGGTCCGGCGGGCGCGCATCGCGCACTCCAGCGCGCGGCGCCTGCCTGGCGTCATCGGCCGGACCGGCAGCGCCTTGTCGAGCCGGTAGAGGTAGGCGACCAGCGGGCCGCGCCGGTAGCGCGGGCGCAGGACCTGCCCGACCACCGGCTGCCCGCCGGGACGCAGGCCGCGGGCCCGTAACTGCCGGCGGGTCGCCAGCCCGTCCGGGGCGCAGCGCCAGGGGTAGGTGGGGATCCCGAACCGGGCGCCGTTCGGGTCGAAGCACTTGCCCCACGACGCCATCAGGCCGTGGCCTTGACCGGCGCGGGGGCGGGTAAGTCGCCGAAGCCGGTCAGCTCCAGCACGGCGCCCGCGTAGTCGACGGACGCTTTCAGCACGCAGGTGTCGCCGCTCTGCTCGCGGTAGGTGACGTCGTCCGGGGTGATGCCCAGCGCGGCCCGCCAGGTCTCGAAGTCGGCCAGGCCGTCATGGAACCTCAGCTCCAACCGGTCCGGGAACACCGGCGACAGGTCGACGTCCGGTGCGGGCAGGTGCCCGAAGTCCGCGGCGAGCAGGCGCAGCACCCGCAGCGGCACGGCCAGGCCGTCCAGCGTCAGTTCCTGGCTCATGCCGCGGCCCCCCGGCGTACCGGACGGCGGCGCGCGGGACGGGCCAGCGGGACCACGTTGAACAGCTCCGGGTGGTCGTCGACCACCTGCGCGGCCAGCCGGATCAGATCGTCCGGCACGCTCGCGAACTCGGGATCGGTCAGGATGTCGCGGGCCGCGTCCAGACGCGCCGCACGCTCCTCGTCGCTCTCGCCCTCAACTCCGAGCCAGAGTTCGACGGGCGTACCGAGGGCGAGTTCGAGGAAATCCTGTGGACTGTCGGCCCGGTGGCCAGACACGAAAGAACGCATGGGAACTCCCAGCTCGAAGGGGAAAGAAGGCGGCGGTGCGGTGCCCCAGGCCGGATTCGATCCGGCGCCCTTCACGGCTGGTTGCCGGGGCTGTCGAGGTGGTGGGTGTTACCGGGGCTGTTCGGTCAGGTGAGCCGCGTCCTCGTAGGCGGTGCGGATCTCCTGCTGTTGCCAGGCCCGCTCAGCCGCGGCTGGAGCGGGGTCCTGCTGGCCGAGGTCGGAGGCCCACGCGTCCGCACTCGCCTCCAAGTGCCAGGCCGCGGGGTCCGTCGCCATCAGCACACCCCCTCGAACGCGCCGCCCACGGCCGGGTGAGCGGCCGGGTACGGGTGCGGGCGAGGGGGACGGACGGGAAGCGGCGGCTTCGTCTTGTCGTGCTCGCTGCCAGCCATCAACGACCGCCCCGGGCGCGGGCGTTGTCTTCGCTGCGCTTGTTCGCCTCCGCGGCCTTACGGGCCAGTTCCGCCCGCTCCGCATCTGTCAGACTGGTGATCACAGGTGCCTCCAACCAGGTCCCTGTACGCGGTCCCTCGGGTTGCACCCCGCGGGACCGCACTCGTTTGTGGAGTCTCGATCCGGCTCCCCTCAGCGCTGCACGTACAAGACGTGCAGCGGAGGCAACCGGCGCGGCGAACGCCGCGAGGTTAGAAGCGCAGACAGTCGCTGCGCGGTCCGCCTTTTCGACTCGGGGAGGCGGGGCCCACCTATGCAGTTCTCAAGCAACTCCCAGCGCGGGGCCTCACGTTGCGGCAGGCCATCCCGAACCAGAACCGCTCCTCCATGAGGTGGCGCGGCGTTGCATCCATAGACTGGACCGGTGGACCGGTCCAGTCAAGCAATGAATCTGGAGTTGGTGAACAATGCAACTCGTTTGCGCAGTTCAGACGGCATGATGGGGCGTCAAAAAAGCTGGACCGGCGGACCGGTCCAGCTTCGATTTCGGTGCTTCCCTACATCGGGTACGTGTCCACCTGCTCGAAGAGCGAGGCAGGCGTAACCCCCTCTTCGCAGACCAGCGGGCGCCCATCCTGGTCGTGCGCCGTGTGCAGGAGAACCGCGACCGCGCTGCCCTCTTCAACACCCAACCGCTCCGCTTCCAGGTCGGTAGCCAGGCGCACGGTGGTGACGTCCACTCCCTCGACTGGAAACCGTCCGGTCTGCCGACGGACGTAGCGCGTCGTGCCCTCGGCGATGGGAGCGGTGTCTGAGAGCCGGGGGGCCGCCTCTCCGATCTCGGGCGGGAACCACGCTTCCACGCAGCTATTAGGGCTCCCGTCCGGGAGCTGGAGGACGCGGACGCGCCGGAGTGCCAGGACTCCGGGTGCTAGGCCAAGCACGTTGGCGACGCGCGTGGGGGGTTCGGCCCAGTCGGGCGCCCCGATCCGCAGGAACGGCATCCCGCCCAAGATGCGCGCGGACCCGGCCCGCCGGGCGCCGGCGGGGCGCGCTACAGGCGTCTCCGTGACGACGAAGCCGGTTCCCTGCTTGGCCACCACTACGCCGTCGTTGCGGAGTACGTCGACTGCCTTGATGGCGGTGGCCCGCGACACGTCCCACTGCTCGGCCAGGTCCCGGCCGGACGGGATGGTCTCACCGGGGGCGAATTCACCTGCGGCGATGCGGGTCCGAAGTGACTCGGCGATCTCCTCGTACTTCAGAACAGCCATAGCTTCCCCTACCTCGCACACTGGACTGGTCCACCGGTACACACGATACTTCCGGCATGTCGAATCTCGAATTGGCTCCCTCCGTGATGCGGTTCTACGGCGAGACAGTGAACGAGGACATCCGTCTACGCAGCTCGGCGGACGGGCGGATGGAACTGGCCAGGACCCAAGAGCTTCTCCGACGGTTTCTGCCCCCTGCTCCTGCACGCGTGCTCGACGTAGGCGGGGGGACCGGCATCCATGCCGAATGGCTGGTCAAGGGCGGTTACGACGTGACGCTGGTGGACCCGGTCCCCCGGCATGTCGAGCACGCGTCAGCTGTGTGTTCAGCGGTCGTAGGGGACGCCCGAGACCTGCGCGAGCCGGATGCCGGTTTCGATGTCGTGCAACTCCTCGGACCGCTGTACCACCTGCCCGACCCCGAGGACCGGCGTACCGCTCTGGCAGAGGCTCACCGTGTGGTGAAGCCGGGCGGACTGGTGGCAGCAGCAGCCATCAACCGCTACGCCTCGCTCTTTGAACATGTGACGTACGCCCACCTGCACAAGGAACGAATCCGTGACTCCGTCTCCAAGATTCTTGAGACTGCCGTCTACGACGGTGCGCGCGGATTCACCCTGTCCTATTTCCATAGGGCTGAGGAACTGGTCTCAGAGCTGGAGGCGTCCGGGCTGACTGACGTGCAGGTTTTTGGGATCGAGGGGCCCGCGTGGTCGCTCGTGAAGACAGCCGAGCAGCAGCCGGGGGAGGGCCCCACAGATGAGTTGATCGCGTCGGCCATGGAGGCGGCCCGCATGGCTGAGCCGTACCCGGAGTTGCTCGCCGCCAGTTCGCATCTACTGGCTGTGGGAAGGGCTCCCGCTGACATCAATCGGGACGAACGCTGACGCGCTGCGGCGCTCGTTCGCCGGGCGCGCATGCCGGTGTGCGGCCACTTCGCTGAGGCTCGCCCGGCGAGGCCTCGGGGGTCTTCCTCGCGAGGAAGACCCCCGAGGGAAATGTGTGACTTCGGTCACGTACCGAGAGGGTGCTGTTCGTCGCTGCCACAATCACCCTCACTGCCAGCTTCAGAGTGCTCGCCTCTTAAAGCACTACAGATGAATAGATAACCCAGAACAACGGGTTGCACGGCTGGAACGCGGTCGTGGCCGCCCAACCTGCGTCAAATCGTTCGCTCCATACAACATGGTTGTCGCGGGCTTACTGTTCTGGAGTGCGGTTGACATGGTGTGGCAGTACTAGTGCGTAGCCAAAGTGCGAACGTCCATTAGCAAATTGCGGACTCTTGCGCGCGAGGGAGATGGATGCGTGCACCCGCGGCTATAAGCCACGCTGTTACCTCCAGATAGCGGCGCACGCCCCCGCTCACTTCCGACGGCGACGGGGGCGACGCCTGACTCCAGAGGGAGCCTCCATGAGTGTGGCGCACTGCCTACCGTCATCGTCAACCAGTCCCGTCGTTCGCTGGGTGATCCTCGTGGTCCTCGTGATCATTACTGCCGTTTGGCAAGACGTCGCGAAGGCGGTGGAAGTCTCGGCTGGCGCCCTGGCTGCCCTCGGCCTTTGGGCGCACCGTAGCCACCCACAAACGGTGCAGTAGCCCAGTTGCCGAATACAGGGCCCCGCAGCGAAGCGAACGTTGTGAACGGCGCCGGCTGGGCACATGGCCGGTCTCAGTTGCGGTCTCAGATCGCGCTCGATCCGACATGGTCCGCTGCCGTCCACTGAAGTTCCGTAGTTGCCCTGAGCAGGCGTGATGCTCGCTCCCTCGGACGTCCATGGACGCCTCCGGATGTGGATCGGACAACTCGTAATGCGTAGGTCTCGGGTTCGAATCCCGAAAGCGGCTCAGTGAGAAACCCCAGGTTGCGTGGTATGCGACCTGGGGTTTTCTGTTTGTCGGGTGGTGCGAACGGGCGTGTCAGCGGTGGTGGTTGATTTCGTAGGTGAGGTGGGGGGTGTCGGGGGCGTTCTCGTGGGGGTGGAGGGCGGTGGTGATGGTGATGGTGAAGTCTGTGGCGGTGGTGGTGGCGCCGCGGTGGTGGAGGAGTGTGGTGAGGCGGGCGCGTAGTTCGTCGCGGATGCGGGTGCCCATGGCGGTGGTGAGTGCGAGGTTGGCGTGGGGTGGGCGGCCGTCGCCGTGGCTGGTGAGGTGGATGGTGGGCAGCGGCAGGCCGTGGTCCAGGTTCCAGAGGCCGGTGCGGGCGATGTGCTCGGCCAGGTGGTCCAGCTTGTAGCGCACGCTGTCGTCCATGGCGCCGGACGCGTCGAACCCCATGACGCGGTGCTCGGGCGCCGAGGCGGCGTGGCCGTGCAGGACGACCAGGGTGAGCGGGTTCGCCTCGGCCGAGACGTGGTCGGACAGGAGTTCCGCGTGGGTCTCGTGCATGGATTCCCCCGGGCGCCTGCTGTAGGAGCGGAAGTACCACTGGGCCTTGCCGTCGATCAGGGGAGCGACCTCTTTCATGGCCCTGACGGCGTTGTGGAACGTGCCCTGCCGGACCTCCTCCGGTGCCCCGCTGTCGCGGGCGTCCCTGGCGGTCACCAGCCGGTCGGCGAGGCCGGCCCAGGACGTGAGGACCTTGCGGCGTTCCGCGGGGGAGCCCACCGACTCCGCGTACCGCAGCTGCCGGTGCAGCGACGTGGACAGCTCGCGCAGGCCGGTGGCGGAGGTCTGCAGGTTCATCTCGACCGCGTCGTCCATGTCCGCCTGGTTCCTGCTGACCCGGGCGTGGTTCTCCAGGGTGAGCTGGGCCTGGCCGTCCTCGCTGGCCAGGACGACGGACGCGAAGTGGTAGCCGAAGTGCGATCGGCTGTCCGCGCCGGGCTTGGCGTAGTTGACCGCCAGGGTCGGCCGCCCGGCTTCGTCGGCCGCGTTGATCGACTGGATCAGGTAGCCCTCGCCGACCTCGGCCCAGGCCCCCTCGTTGATCCCGGTCCGCCGTGCCGCCGCTGCCACGGCGTCCCGGCGCGGGTCGTCCGCGTGCTCGTAGCTGAGGGCGGTGCCGTACTCCCTGCCCGGCAGCGGCGCGCCGCCCTGGCCGCCGACCAGGCGGGTGTCGCGGTAGATCTGGGCGGCGGCCCAGGCCGGACCGGTGGCGGCGGGGTCGATCAGGCCGTCGGCGACCTGCGCGAGGGACCGGGCGAGATGGTGCGTGCCGGTGACCTCGGCGGTGTCCAGGGCGCTGATCTGACCGGTCCTCACCGGCTGGTGCGGCACCCTGAACACCACGTGCGAGGCTCTGACGTCGCCGGACACCATCTGCGCGAAGTCCCGGCAGGCCTCCTCCACGGACCGGCCGGAGGTGGTCAGGAACTGCGGGGTGACCCGGAGCAGCCGCTGCGGCGCGGGTCGGCCCTCCTCCCGGCGCAGGGTGAGGGTGGCGTCGGGATCGGCGTCCAGACGTACCTTGCTGCCGGCGGCGGCCAGCTTCGCGTTCGCGGCCTCGACGGCCCGTGCGGTGGCGTAGGCGTGCCGGCTCAGCCCCTCGCCGTCGATGGCCAGGGTGTGGTCCTGCGACACCTGGATCGAGGGGGACTCCCGGGGCGGCACCACCTCGAACTCCTGGGTGGGCAGCACCAGCGCGGGGGCGTGCGGGTCGGACGGGGCGACGGAGTGATGGATCAGGAACCGGGTGGCCGGCAGCCGCTCGAAGAGCACGTCGTCGGCGGCCACCGACGTGTACTCCCTGGTGACCAGCCGCTCGGCGCGCAGGTGCGCGAAGGGGTCGGGGGCCTCCGCATGGGAGGTCAGCAGCCAGTGCGGGTCGGGGCCGGACAGTTCGATCCGTTCCACCGTCGGGTGTCCCCGGAAGCGCCTGAGCTCCAGGTGCCCGCCCGGCGTCCACACCCGGCTGCCCGTCGCGTCGAACACGGTCTGGGCCAGCGCGAGGGCGTACGCCGGACGACCGCGCACACCCAGCACGACGTCCGTGCCCGGCGTCCGGACCGGGTCCTCCGCCAGCAGAGCGGCGAAGTCCTCGTGCGTCACCTCGATCTCGGCACTGGCCGAGGTCTCCAGGACGACCGTGTCGCGCCGGACACGGGCCAGGGCGACATAGGCGTCACCGGGCCAGGGGGTCGGTTCCTGGTGCGGCTCGTCGCCGTCGACGCCGACCCGGTACAGGTTCCGGTCGAACCGGGGCCGTCCCGTGCCCCGCCAGTTGCGGCCGTGGTCCATCGCGGTGTCCGCGCCGCGCACCTTCCTGAACAGGTCCGCGACCTGCTCGGCCGTACGGTCGGCGAACGGCGCGGCGGCCGGCGCCCGCCCCGCGGCCACCGGGTCCTGGCCCTCCGTGCCCTCCGTGAGCAGCAGTTCGCGGGCGGCGGCCCCGGTCAGCCCCGGTGCGGTGCGGGCCGGCTCGCCGTCCGCGGTGTACGGCAGGTCGCGCAGGACCGGGCCGGAGTCGGTGACCTCGGCGATGGTCCGCAGGTATGCGTCCGGTACGTCGATGGTGTCGATGCTCGCCATGAGGCCGGTCCGGTCGGTCTGGTCCTCGCGGTGGCGGAAGAGTGCCGTGGCGTCCTGGTAGCGGTCCGGCAGGCCCGCGTAGTGCAGCAGTTCGTGAAGGGCGCGGGCGTCGTCGAGGGCGCCCTCGTGCGTGCCGAGGGGGAAGGCGAACTGGTCCCAGGCGCGCGCCGGGCGCTCGGTCCGGCTGATCTCGACGGCTTCCGGGTGGTCCGGGCGGTGGTCCAGCTCTACGTCGATGTGCAGCTGGTCGCCTGAACCGGGCAGCCGGCGGCCGGTGTTGACGTGCGTGTCCAGCAGCGACTGGAGACGGTCGCGGTACCCGGCGAGGTCGGTGTGGCCGAATCCCTCGCCGAAGCGGACGGGGAGGTGCAGGGAGAGGTTGCGGACCCAGCGGCCGTCGTCCGCCTGGATCCGGGCGACCGCCGTACGGACCACGACGTCCCGGCCGGCGAGCAGGCCGGGCGCGGGGCGGTCGGCCGCGGGGTCGCGGGCGGGGTCGTAGCGCTCGGTACGGAGCAGGGCCCAGGCCGCCTGGTCGCGGCGGGGGCGCCACTGGGTGGGGTGCAGGGGTGGGGGTGAGGGGGGCGTGGATGGGGGGTTTGTGGAGTGGGCGGGGTGGGTGATGGTGATGATCGCGTGGTGTGCGGGCTGCGCGGGCTGCGGGGTGTCGTGCGAGAGGTCTGGGGCGTGGGCCTCGGTGGTGATGGTGAACGCGGCGGAGGTGAGGGGGGAGCCGAGGTCGCTGAGGTGGGCGTCCAGGCGTCGGGTCAGGAACTCGCGGGTGTGCGTGGCGTGTTCGGCGCCGAGTTGGATCGAGCGGCCGAAGTGGGGGCGGCCGGCGACGGATGCGGTGGCGTGGCCGGTGATCTGGACGGTGGGCAGGGCGTGTTCGGGGGTGGTGCGGGCGACTGCGCGTCGGGCGAGGTCGGCGGCGAGGGTGTCCAGGTGGGCGGCGGTCTGGGCGGGGGTGTGGTCGGTGGCGAGGGTGACGGTGTGGGTGGCCGTGGCCTCGGCTTCGCCTTCGGCCTTTGTGTTCCCACCCGCACCACCCGTGACAGTTTCGTTGTCGGGTGCGGGTGGCCCCTGTGGGGCGGAATCGCCGTTGGCGGCTGCGGCGACAGTGGTGGCTGTGGCTGTGGCTGTGGCTGTGGCTGCGGCTGTGGCTGTGCCTGCGGCCGTGGCTGTGCCTGTGCCTGCGGCGGCAGGGGGCCCGGCGTGGGCTTCGGTGGCCGTGGGGGGCTGGGGTCCGGCGTGGGTTTCGTCGGCTGTGGTGGGCCGGGGTGCCGGGGGTTCGGTGGTTGTGTGGGGCGGTGTCGTGGGGGTGGGGCGGGGGGCCCGGGGGGCGGTTTCGGCGGGGTGGGGTCTAGCGGGGGGCGCGGCTGCGGGGCGGCGGGTTGGGGTGGATGGGGTGGTGGGGGAAGCAGGGGTGTGGTGGTGGGTTGGGGTGGTGGGGGCGGGGGGTGTGGTCCAGTGGAAGGTGTGGCCGGTTATGGAGCGGGGGGTGCCGTAGGGGCCTGTGTCGTCGTGGGGGTGGAGGGTGATGCGGACCGGCTGGCGCATCAGGGTGGCCGGGCCGGTGAGTTCGGCCTTGCCCGGTTCGGTGGGCCGTTGGGTGTGCGGGAAGGCCGGGTCGGGGGTGGGGCGGGACGGGGTGCCCGGGGCGCGGGTGACGGGGCGGGTGGAGTCGTAGGTCTGGTCGCGGGTGAAGCGGGTGGTGTTGAGCGGGACGGTGAGGACCGGGTCCTCGGTGAGGGCCGCGAGGTCGAGCGGGGAGACGGTCCAGTTGTAGGAGTTGGTGGCGGCGGTGGCCGACTCGTCCTTGACGGCGACCGTGAGTTCGTCGGCGGCGGCGTCGCGGCGGCTGACTTCCGCGGCGGGGCCGATCGCCTCCATCGACACGGCCAGCGAGGTGCCCGGCACCCGGTAGGGGCGGTCCGGGGTGCCCAGTCGGTGGAAGAGGGCGGGCAGCGACTGGCCGGAGAACACCTGCCGGATCGCGAACTGCTCCTCCAGCGTGAGGCGTTGCTCCTGGCTCAGGTCGTGGCCCGGGCCGAGCCGCGGGTCGGCGGTGAAGGTGGCAAGGAAGCGGGAGACCGTGCCGGTCAGGTGCGCGGGGAGCGCGTTGTGGGCCGCCCGGCCGACCATGCCGGCGCCCTGGGCGAGGGCCCAGGAGTAGTAGGCGCCGGTCTGGCCCAGGATGCCCTCGCCCCAGGGGCGCGGGGTCGCCTGGACCTGGACGGCGGTGTCGTGCAGGGCCTTGGTGTTGTCGAAGCCGACCAGGTCGTGCGCCGCGCGCAGGTCGTTCTGCCAGGCCTCGTAGCGGACGGGGTTGCGGATACGGCCGAGTTCGATGTCGAACGGGTGGTCGGCGTGCGGCGCGGCCGGGTGGGCGGGGTCGTCGGCGACGCGGGGCGGGCCCGGATGGGCTGCGGCGGACGAGTCCTCGGTGAGGGACTCCGGCACCCAGGCGGTGGCGGGGTGCGGGCCCACCGGTTCCGGTTCCCCCGGCAGGCGCATGAAGCGGCCGGTCTCGGTGCGCCGGGTGACCGTCACCTCGTACCGCAGGTCCGTGGTGAACCGGGCGTTGGTGGAGCCGTACCCGGAGGTCTTGTGGCCGACGGTGGTGGTCACGCCGGACTCGGCGCTGCTGCCCCGGCCGCCTTCGAGCCCGCCGGAGGGGGTGGCGGAGGCCGAGTTGAAGTGGGCGACCGGGGGGCGTACGGAGGCCCGCAGATTGCCCTCCGCGCCGAACGTGCCCTTGGCACCTGACTTGCCCTTGACCGTGTGGGCGGCGGTGACGTCCCGGGTGAGGGGGCGGTCCGAGCGGGAGCCGTCGTCGTGCCAGCCGCCGGTGATCCCGCGCACCAGTACCTCGGTGACGACGTGTCCGGCGCGTGTCACCGCCACGTGCCGGTCCAGGACGCCGGGGCCGACGAGTTCGTCGTAGCGGGCGGCGAGGGCGTCCGGCGAGTAGGTGTCGGCGAAGGGGAGGGCGGCCACCGGGACGGCGTCGGCGCCCGGTCCGCGCACCTGCCGGTCGATCTCCCGCAGGACGGCGTCGGTGTCGGGCAGCTCCACCAGGACACCGCCCGAGATGCCCTGGTCCAGGAGGGTGGCGCGGAGCGCCGGGGGGACCGCGGCCGGGACCGCCGCCGGAGCCGTGTCGGCCGAGGTGCCCGGGTTGGCTGCGCTGGCCAGGCCGGCGGTGTCGGCCGAGGTGCCCGGGTTGCCAGTGGTGCCCGGGTTGGCCGTGGTGTCCGGGTTGGCCGGGCTGGTGGTGTCGGTCGGGGTGGGCTGGGTGGGCGGGGTGTGCAGGTGGGTCACGTCCTCGTCGGAGAGGAGGACGTAGATGTCGTGGTTGTGGCGGACCGGGCGGCCCACGTGCGAGGCGCCGGACGCCTCGGTGAGGCGGCCGGCGACGCTCACCTCGGCCGAGGCCCGGTAGACGTGCCAGGTGCCGGTGTGGCTGATCTTGCGCGTGGTGCCGGTCTGCTGCTTCAGCGTGTCCACGGCGTCCCACTGGCCGCCGGCCTTGCCCTTGCCGCCGCCGCGCACCTGGAACGACGTGGTCAGCGTGCCGGCCGCGGTCTCGGGGAACAGCCCGAAGTCCGGGCCGAGGCTGCCCTTCACGGACCATGACGTCTGGTCGGCGAGGGTGGTGGCCCCGCTCGCCTTCAGCTCCAGGTCGAGGGTGCTCACCCCGGACAGCGTCTCCTCGTACGTCAGGTCGATCAGCCGGGTCCGCACCGACAGGCCCACCGTGTCCGGCGCCCGGCCGTCGCCGACGTGCCGGTCGAGCGTGTTGGCCCAGCCGGAGTGCGAGGCGGAGACCAGTCCGGGCAGCTGGGCGCGGCCGGCCAGCGCCTCCAGGGTCTCGGCGAGTTCGGGGACCCGCGGCGGGTGGACGTCGGGCTCGCGGGACCGGTACGCCTCCACCAGGGCGGCCTGTGCCTGCCGTTGGAAGCCGGCCTCGTCGGCGACCCGCGTGACGGCGTGCAGCTGCGGGAACCGGGCGGGCCCCAGATGCACGGGCGCGGAACCGGACCGCTCCTGCCGGCGCACCTCGACCCGCAACCGGTCGCCCGGCGCGGGGGCCACCTCGTGGACCCCGTCCGCCTGCCGGCCGGGCGCGGGGCGACCGGCCGGCAGGGTGCTCGGCGGCGCCCCCTCCCGGTGCGCGGCGACCAGCACCCGGTACGTCACCGGGTAACTGAACGCGTCCGCCGGGCCCTTGTGCTGGAACGTCCGCTTGGCCTGCGTCTCGCCGGACGCCACCGTCTGCCGGGACGGTCCGTACGAGCCGTCCACCCCGGCGTTCCCGAACGCCCGTACGGTGTCCGGCGGGTTCAGCGCCCGGCGCAGGTTGCCGCTGACGCCCAGCGTGTGCTTGCCGCCCCGGGTCACCGCCTTGTCGGTGGCGTGCCCCCGGGTCACCGTGTCCTTCGCGGTGCCCGCCGCCGCCCCGTCGTGCTGCCCCGCCCCGGTGTCGGCCCGGACCACCACCTCGTACGTACGACCGGGCAGCCCCGGCAGATGGGAGGCGTCCAGGGCGATCCGGAAGGTGCCGTCGAGGAGCCGTCCGCCGTCGGCGCGCAGCCCGGCCCGTGACACGCGTTCGCGCAGCAGGCGCTGGTTCTCCATGGCCTGCGGGGTGACCCGGGCCGCGTCCAGGCCGTCGGGCGGCGGCAGGATGCCGGGGGCCAGCTCCCGCAGCCGCTCGGTGATGTGCCCCTCCAGCTCCCGGGAGCCGGGCACGTCGACATAGTCGGTGCGCGCGGCGGTCAGGGGCGTACGCAGGTCGCCGGGGAGGGGGCGGGTGCCGGGGGCGTCGGCCGTTCCGGGGCTGCCGGGGCTACCGGTGGTCTCGGTGGCCGGGGCGGGTGCGTGCGGGTCGGCGGGGGGTGCGGGTGGGTGGTGGCGGACGCGGACGACCGTGCCGGTGCGGGGGGCGGGTGGGTTCTCCGCGTCCCGCGGGGGTTCGTCGCGCGCGGGCGCGGGATCCGGCACCTCGCGGACCGCGTGCAGGCCGTCCGCGCCCGGGGACAGCCGCTCGCGCAGCACCTCGACCCGGAACCGTACGGCCGTGCTGACCAGGTCGCCGGTGCCCTTGTGCTCCAGGCTCCGCTCCAGCGCGAAGGTCTGCTTGCCCTTCTCCTGGTGGGCCTGACTGTACGCGTAGGAGTAGCCGCCGGTGACCGTCAGCCAGGAGGACTCCTTCGTCGTACCGCTCTGCCACATCCGCCGGGCGCCGCCGCCGTTCAGGCCGAGGCCCCAGCCCGAGGTGTCGGTACGGCCCGTCGCGTGCTCGCCGGTCTCCTTGCCAGTGACCGTGTCCTTGTCGGCGACCGTGCCCTCGCGCGCCGACGCCCCGGGCTCCAGGGTGAGCCGGAGCCAGGCGTGGCCGCCGTCGCTGAGGTCGAGCCGCTTGGAGGTCAGCCCCCAGCCGGCGGCGTGTTCGAAGCCGTCGACGACGTTCTTCGGGGAGAGGAACTCCAGGATGTCCTGGTGCGCGGTGGCGTCCGGGCGGGCCTCGCCCGGCAGCCGGCGGAAGACGTCCTCGTGCAGCGCCTCCAGGCCGGTGACGTCCAGCGGGCGGCCCTCCGCCCGGTCGGGGCGGTCGCTCTCCCAGCCGTGCCAGGCGTCGGCGCGGCCGTCCGCGGGGGCCCGCTCCGGGCGGGTGATCTCCGCGGTCACGTCGGCGGTGACGGGGTCGCCCGCGGGGCGGGTGAGGGTGCGGCCGTCGGGGCTGGTGACCGTGGACTCGTAGTGGAACGCGGAGACGTAGGTGTCGGTGGGACCGGTGAGCGAGGTCTTCGTCCCCGTCTCGGCGCCCGACTTCACCGAGGTGTCGGTCGCGTGCGTGGTTCCGCCCGCCTTGACGGAGGGGGTGACCAGGGCCAGCCGGTCCCCGTGCGAGGCGTCCGGGAGGATCAGGACCGGGGCGAGGTCGAGGCCCGCCTCCGAGGTGGTGAGCGCGGTCTTCCTCGGCTCGGCCGTGCGCTTGGCCTCGGCGGACCGGTCGAAGCTCTTGCCGTCCTTCTCCTCGGCCGTCGCCTGGACCTCCCGCAGGCGCCAGGGACCGGGCCGGGCGGTGAGCACCACGTCGTGCGGGGCGCCGCCCGCCCGGAGCTGGAAGCGCCAGCCGCCGTTGACCATCTGCTCGTGCCGGGTACGGAAGTTGGCCGGGTCGAACTCCGCGTCGAGCCTCTGGACGACCTGGCGGTCGGTGCGGTGTGCCGCGGGCAGGGTCGCCAGCACCTGCTCGCGCAGGGCCTCCGGGCCGGGGGCGTCGGTGATCCGGATGCCGGCCAGCGACCGCAGGTGCCGGTCGACGAGTCGGGCGGGTGGTCCGGGGTGCTCGGGAGGAGGCGCGGGGTGCTCGTCGGCGGGCGGCACCGGGTGCTCCTCGACAGGGCGCACCTCGGCGGGCGGTTCCTGGGCCGGGTGCTCCTCGGCGGGCCGCTCCTCGGCGGGCCGCTCCTCGGCGGGCCGGACCTCGGCGGGTCGCACCTCGGGCCCGGCGGCCTTGACCGGCTCCGCGTGGGGCTCCGGCTCCACGGGAGGTTTCGGCTCCGTGAGGGGTTCCGGTGCCGGGCGTGGTTCCGGTGCCGGGCGTGGTGCCGGGTCCGTGGGGCGGAACTCGGCAGGGGCGTGGACGAGTTCGGCGTCGTCGCGGCCGGGACGGAAACGCAGGAGGGGCTCGCCGCCCTCCTGGTGGGTCGCCACGATCTTGCTGAAGACACTCTTGCTGAAGGGCGTGGCCGGCTCCCAGCCCATGTGCGCGCCGTGCATGACGGCCATGTCGTTGTTCATCATGGCGTGGACGGTCTCGTCGTACCGCTCGCCCGCCAGCCGGGTACCGCCCGGCGTGCTGATGTCGAACACGTCGTGGTCGCCGGTGATCTCCCGCCAGCGGCGCTCCCCGTCCAGGCCGAGCACCAGGCCGTTCTCGACCTTGAACCGGCCGTCGGCGTGGAGCCGGGCCATGACCGGTGCCAGGGCCGTGAACTCCTCCGCGCGCTGCTCGTACCGCGCTTCGAGCCGGTTCCAGGTCGCCTCGTCGAGGCTGCCGCGCTCGGGCAGGGACGGCTCGAAGTAGCCGATCAGGCCCCGGTGTTCGGCCTTGGCGCCCAGCAGTACGTCGAGGTCGTTGACGGACTTGGCCTTGATGTCGGCGGGCTTGGGCAGCTTCCCCTCGTCGAGCCACCTCGGGGCGGCCCTGTGGGTCGGCCGGACGTCGATGACGAGGTTGCGGGTCTGCGCCAGACTCCTGAACTTGTCGAAGTTCTTCTCCGGCACGCCGTAGTCCGACCGCGCCGTCGTGTCCGTGACCCTGAGGTGCGGGACGGAGGAGGCGGACGACGTGGACGGGACGGACGACGTGGACGGGGCGGCCGGGGAGTCGGTGGTCACGTGGGTTCCGTCGGCCACGGGGGCGCGGGGGGTGAACTCGTCGGGGTGCGGAGCGGGCGCCTCGCGGGTCACCTGGAGCATGGCGGGCGTGTCCGTTCCGTGGAACACGCTCTGCACGCCGTCGGACATCGCGAGGAACTCGTTCTCGCCCTCGTTGAGGAAGAGAGTGTGCTCGGGCTCTCCCACGATCGGCGCTCTGCTCTGCAGGTACGTTCCGAAGACCTGGTGGATCGGAATCTCCTGCGAGGTGACCCAGAACGCCCCGAGCCCGTGGTCGGTCTTGTTCTGGTCCTTGTACGGTTCCAGCAGGCTGTACGAGTCCGCGGGTGCGCGGCGCAGATCGAAGCGGTGGCCGTTCGTGGGAGTCTTGCCGCCGTTGGCCGCGTCCACCACGGACCGCTCGTCCAGGCGCAGGAGTTGGACGACCCCCCTGGCCGGGTCCACGTTCGGCATCTTCACCCGGTTCAGGATCTCGTGGGTGAAGACGTGCTGGGCCACCATGCTCCGGACGTACTCGGAGCCGAAGTTCAGCACCGGCCAGGCCCCGTCGGCCTCCTTGCTCGGGGCACCGTCGTTCTTGAGATCGATGCCTTCGAGGCGGGTCATGAAGAAGCCGTCGGTACGGCTCGGCGGACGGAAGTGGTTCATCATCACCTTGAAGCGCAGCGCCCCGACGGTGTTGGAACCGGACGACTGGTGCAGGGCCCAGCCCGCCAGCCAGTCGCTGTCGCCGCCGTTCTGGTTCAGCCAGGAGTGGAACCGCGCCGACACGCCGTCAGGTCCGTGCAGCGAACCGCCGATCGGACCGGACGGATCGGCCGCTGAGACCAGAGCCCACGGCGCATCGTCCTTGATGACCAGCTCCGCCGGCAGGTCGCGCAGGAAGCCGTCCTCCTCCATCAGCATCCGCACCCGCAGGAACTCACTGCGGTACTCGGGCAGCCAGCCGCCCTGCCTCAGCGACGACTCCACCTTCAGCAGACTCTCGGCACGCTCCCGTTCCTGATCTCCCGGCTCCCTGTCACGGATGATCTCGTGTGCCCGGTCGATGATCAGCTGGAGCCGGTGCTCGGCCGCCCGCGCCGTGGCCTGGTACGAGGCGTTCCGGTGTTCCCACCGCGGCCAACGGCCGTTCTCGTCCTCCGCCGGGAGAAGCATCGCCCCGTCCTCGTGGGAGTACGCCGCCGGCGCCGTACGGATCGTCCGTTCGGAGGAAAGCTCGCGGACGACCAGACCGAAGAAGACGAAGGGATCGTCTCCCCACAACGTGGGCGCCTCGAACGGCCCGGACGGCAACGACTCCAGCAGGGGAACGTCCGGAGCGGGAACGGTCGCCGCTTCCGCGTCCTCCTGGTGCCCGGCAGCGTCGGTGTGCGCTGTGCGGTCCTCGGACTCCGGTGTCCCGGGACGGTCGTCCGGGTCCTGTCCTCGGACATCCACCACGTTGTCGTGGTGCACCGGGACATGGGTGGGAGCCGGTGCCGTCCAGCGGAACGGCGCCGCTACGGTGGCGGCGCCGCTCCTGGCCGGCGGGGCGTCCTCCGTGTCGCTCCACTCCGTCTCCGGCACCGACTCCTCGTCGGAGTCGAACTGCCGCTGTCGGCTCTTCAGTACGTCGGCGAACGCCTTGTCGAGATCCTCCGGACGCGTGGTGCGCGGATCCGTGGCCTCCGGCGCCTTCTGTCCGGAGCCGTCGAGCGCTTCGTAGCGCGACGGGTCGGAGACCGGGTCGACCCATGTGTGGCTGCGCTTGTGGGGCGTCGCGGCGAGCCGGGTCCGCTCCCAGCCGGCGTCGTGCGCGAGCGCGAGGTTCTCAAGGTGGAGGTCGCCGACGACGGCGGCACTCAGTTGCAGATGACGGTCGCCGAGAGCGCCCTTGCGCAGCCCGTCGGGCGAGTCGGAGTGGAAGTTGCCCATCAGTCCGCCCTTGACATCGGGGCGGTGCGGAACGGCGCTGTCCCGGTACTCGTCACGCAGGTTGAGCACCTGGTGGGAGACCTCGTGGGCGAATTCCATGGGGGTCGCGTCCGCTCGCCACCTCCGCTGGTCCATGATCCCGCCGGCGCCGACGAGATCGACCGTCAGGTGCGCCTCCTCGCCGGGCAGGGCACGCACCACCGTGAGGTGCAGCCGGTCACCGGCACCGGGTGTGTGGTCCGGGCCGGGCAGGCGGTACCCCGGCTCGTTGAGGTACTCCTCGACTCCGGCCGTCACCTTGGCCCAGACGGCATCCGTGTCGTGGCCCCCGCCGCCGTCGCGGAACGCCACCCTGACGGTCAGGTCGGTGAACGCCTCGTTCCGGTACATGAACCGTCGGGCCTCGAAGGCGGACCGGACGACGATGCGCGGCGTGCGGTCGAGCTTCATACGGGGCGGTGGCGATCCGGCGGGACGCCCGCCGGGAGGCGGCGTGCGGTCCGGGACCGGCGCGGTGGCGGTCTCGTGCGTGGTGTGCCCGGCGGCGGTCTCGGTCTCCCTGACGCTCGTGCTCGTGCTCGTGCTCGTGCTCGCGGTGGCGGTGGCGGTGGCGGTGGCGGTGGATTCCGTGGGCCTGGCGGTCTCCGGTCCGGTCTCCGGGCGGGGGCCTGCGGCCGACGGTGTGCCGGATTCCGCGCGGACGGACGGCGTCGGGCCGTCGGCGGCGGTGCCGCGGTCGGCGCCGGTACTCGCCGGGCCCGTGCTCACCGTGGACGGACGGGCGGAGCCGGTGGTCGTACCGGGACCACCCGTGGAGGTCGCGGGGCGGCTCGCGTTCGCGGCCGTGGCTCCCGTGCCCGGGGCGCTGCCGCCGCCCGTCGTGACGCGGCCGGGCGTGGTGGCGGGCGTACCGGTGCGGGGGGCGGACGCGGTGCCGGCGGCGGACGCCGTCGTGTTCGGCGCGGTCGAGGACGTGGCGCGAGACGCGGTGGTGACGGTGGTGGTGAACCCGGGGAGCCCGTGCTCGTCCTCGTGTCCGTTCTCGTGCCCGTACGCGTGCTCGTGCTCCTGCCGGGCAGCGGCTACGGACGTCGATGCCGAGGTAGAGGTAGAGGTAGAGGTAGAGGTAGAGGTAGAGGTAGAGGTAGAGGTCGACGTCGACGTCGGTGTCGAGGTGCGGTGGGTGCTGCCGGAGTTTTGTTGCGCGGTGGTGGTCCCGGTCCTGGTGGCGGTCCGTGTCCCGTTCTTCCCGGCCGTGCCCGTGGCCCCCGTCGCCTCCTTGAAGGTCCCGGTGCCGGACGCCTGTTCCGTCTTCGCGGCAGTGAGCAGGCCGGGCAGGCCGCCGAGGGCGGACAGGCTGAACTTGAGGGCGTTCGGCACGCTCACGTGGACCGGGTCCACCTTGACCGTGTCGTCCTTGCCGCCGAACCGCCGCTTGCCGCCACCGCCCAGCGCGCCCAGCGCACCCGCGCTGATGGACGTGCCGAACTCGCTCTCCCCGTCGTGGTAGATGCCGTACATGATCCCGGCGGTGCCGATGCCGGTGGCCGCGCCGAGGATGCCCTTGCCGAGCAGCGAGTGCGCGAACTTCGGCGCCAGCACGCTGCCCGCACCGAAGAAGAGACCGCCGACGGCCCCGCCGATGGCACCCGACACCACCGCGGAGACGGTGTTCTGGGTGGACCACTCGGTGCGGTCGCCCTTGAGGAACTGGATGGTCTGCACGGCGACGTCGAGGCCGACGTTCATGGCGACGCCCGTCGCGACCGAGATGAGCAGCCGGCGCAGGATCATCTTCACGGCCAGCCGGGCCGCGGTGATCGCCACCGGGATGACCTCGGGCGCGAAGAAGATCCACTCCGCGATCTGCGCGGCCAGCAGGATGAGCTGGCCGATGATCATGTACTTGGAGTACTCGACCTGGACGGCGGTGTGCTTGCCGAGCTTGCCCAGCTGGTTCGCGGACTCGGCCATCTCCGGCAGGCTGGCCTCCAGTTGGGTCACGAAGGCCTGGAACTCGTCGGCGACCTGCCCGCCCACGCTCTCCAGCACCCCGTTGCCGGACGCGCCGATCTGCCCGCTGATGCCCTTGAGTTCCTGCGCGGCCTCGTTCCACGCCTGGCCGAGGGCGTGCAGGTTGTCCTCGTTGCCCTTGGGCCAGGCCTGACCGACCGCGAGCCGGGCGACCCAGGCCAGCTCGGGGGGCATCTCGACGCTCATAGCGGGGAGTTCACCGCCGGGTGCGGTGCGGCGTGGAGTCGTGGCCGCCCGTGGTCACGGAGTCCGTGGCCGGCGTGGCGGCGCGCAGCGCCTCCACGTTCCCCTCCTCGGTCCGGGCGAAGCCCTTGGCCATGGTGCGGATGCCGTCGACCGTGCTGTCCAGCACGTTGCCGACGCCCGCGATGCCCTCGCTGAGCTGCCGCCTGGGCTCCGCGTACTGCTCCAGGAACTGCCGGCCGCTCTCGTCGTCGCCCCAGCACGCGCCGAGCACGTCCAGTCGGCCGGCCAGCTTGGTGGCGATGGAGCGGATGTCCCCGGCCAGCTCCAGCATCTGCGGGGCGGCCCTGTCGAGTCGGGCGGTGTCGACGGAGAAGGTGCTGTCACTCATGGGTCTCCCCCTGGAAGCCGTGGTCGACGTAGTCGC
This sequence comes from Streptomyces sp. NPDC048278, assembly GCF_040652195.1. Taxonomy (NCBI): domain Bacteria; kingdom Bacillati; phylum Actinomycetota; class Actinomycetes; order Kitasatosporales; family Streptomycetaceae; genus Streptomyces; species Streptomyces sp. NPDC048278. Next base: position 95,704 of record NZ_JBEZLP010000018.1, on the reverse strand, counting down.
GTACGGGGTCCGGCATCGCCGGGTCCTCGGGCAGTACGGCGGCCGGGTCGACCCGGCCCTGGAGCAGGTCGGGCACGGTCACCCCGGACGGCAGCCGCTCGGCGAGCACGCCCGAGACGCCCTCCAGCGCCTCGGCCCTGGCCTGCCGCAGGGTGCTGAGCAGCACGTCGGCCAGCTCCTTGGGGGCCATCCGGCGGTAGGCGCCGGTGGGGAACTCGATGGCGGTGACCTCCCCCTGGGCGCCGACGGTGATCTTCACCGTCTGCCGCGGGGCGGTCACGGTCGCCGTCGTCTCGTTGATCCGGCGCCGGGTCTCGGCGGCCTCGTCGCGCTGACGGCGGTACTGGTCCAGCAGATCCTCGATCTGCTGGTCGTACGGACTGGGCACGGGAACTCCTCTCCTCTCGGGCCGGGTCAGAGGGCGGCGGTGGAGTCGCCGGGTACGGCGCCCCAGGTGCTCTGGTGCTGGACCAGCAGGTCGGCGATGCCCCGGGCGGCCGGTTCCTCGTCGGTCTCCTGCTCCTCCTCGGGCTCCTCGGGTTCCGCCGGTTCGGGGCCGCCGTCGCCGCACATCGCCTCGCCGAGGGCGACGGTGCCGGTACCGGCCGATGCGGTGGCGGCGGTGCGGTCCGGCTGCCAGGTGGTGCGCGGCTCGGCGGACTCGGCCTGCTCGGGGTCCGCCTCCCGCTCACGGTCACCGCGCAGCGCCCACAGCAGGGGGACGAACGCGCCCGCGCCGGCCCCCGCCTCCCAGGCGGAGAAGTCCTCCTCGCCGTCGTCCCCCTGCTGGTCCGGGGGCAGCGGCACGCCGTCGGACCCGACGGCGACCGGTGCCGCGAGGGACGCGGACGTGGTCGCGGGCTCGGGCACACCGGTGACGGCGCCGGTGTCCGTGGACGCCTCTGCCGTCGTAGCCTCTCCGGCCGCCGCCGCGTTCTCCTCGGTCCTGCCGGTGGTACGGCCCGTGGTACGGCCCGTGGTGGCGTCGGCGGTGGGGCCGGTGGTGGTGCCGAATCCGGGCAGGTACGGCACTCCCGGCAGGGCGCCGGTGACGGAGCCGGCCTCGTCGTCGGACTCCTCCTCGCCCTCCCAGGGCGCGGTGCTCGGGTCGAGCAGCCCGGAGGCGTCGGTGCGTTCGCCGGCGCCGTCGCGGCCCGCGCCCGAGGCGGCACCCGCGCCGCCCATGCCCGGCAGGTACGGCATGCCGGCCGTGGCCAGGCCCTCGCCGCCGGCCGCCGCGCCCAGTTCCGAGCCGACCTCGTCGCCGCCGGGGGTCTCCTCGCCCTCCCAGGGGTCCGCGCTGGAGTCGAGCAGCCCCGAGGCGTCGGTCGGCTCGGAGGTGAGACCGGCGCCGTTCGCCCCCGTACCGCCCATCCCCGGCATGTACGGCATCCCGGAGGACGTCGCCAGCTGGGAGGGGGTGAGTGCCTCGGACGACAGGCCGTCCGCGAGGCCGTCGGTGAGGCCGTCGCCCAGACCGGCGCCCAGCCCGTCGTCCAGACCGGTGTCGCCGAAGGCGGCCGGGTCGGCCGTGGACAGCCCGCCCAGCGCGCTCTCCCCGTCGGCCCCCAGGCCGCTGCCGCCCAGCCCGGCCAGGCTGCCGAGACCGGGGAAGGAGAGCGGATTGAGGGCGCTGTCGATGGCCGACGGGTCGAAGCTGCCGAGGTCGCTCAGATCACCGAGGTCGCCGATGCCGTCGCCGGTGCCGCCGAGGTCCGAGCCGTCCAGGCCGAGATCGCCGGGGAAGGCGGTGGGGTCGGTCGAACCGTCCAGACCGGCCAGGTCCCCGACGTCGCCGATGCCGTCACCGGTGCCGAGTCCGCCGTCCAGGCCGCTGCCGAGGCCGGTGTCGGGGTAGCCGGAGAGGTCCGACAGGTTTCCGGTGCCGCCGAGGTCGCCGATGCCGCTGTCGGACCCGCCCAGGTCGGGGGTGTCGCCCAGGCCGTCGTTCGGGTCCGGGAGGCCCGAGTCGTTGCCCGAGTCGTTCGGGTTGTCGGTGGGCGAGGTCACCGGGGTCGGGTTCACGATGGCGTCGGTGGTGACCTGGTAGGAGTGCGCCAGGCTCTTGAGCACGGCCCGCATGTCGTCGGTCATCATCGCGACGAGCTCGGGCTTCTGGCTGATCGGGATCAGCCCGTCGGACATCGGCGTGACGCCCATCGCGACGGCCTGGTCGGCGTACCAGCTGTCGATCTCCGCGAGCTTGCTCTGCGCGCTCTGGAACGCGATCGCGTTGTTGGCGAGCTGGTGCGGGACGGAGTGGTCGCCGGTCGAACCCCCGGACAGGACATCGGCGTTGGCCTTCACCTGCCGGGAGAAGTTGGTCATCATGTCGAGGAAGGAGTCGGCGGCGGTGCCGCCCCACGGGCCGTTGTCGCCGGCCAGCGCCTTGGCCTGGGCGACCAGGCTCTTGGTGATCCCCTCCAGGGTCAGCTGGACGTGGTAGAAGGCGTTGGCCGCGTCCAGCAGCGACTGCGGGTTCGCGATGGAGCGCGCGTGCGCCAGGTTGGCGTCGGTGGAGACCCCGGACGACATGCCGTAGACGGCGGCCTTGATCTGCTTCCAGTCCCAGTTGTCATAGTCCGTGATGCTTCCCAGGGCCGTACCGTCGGGATTTCCGAAGATCGTCCCGTCCTCGCCCTGGTGGAAGCCGCCGCTGTTGTAGTCCGGCACGTTCGCCCTCCCGCGGAGCCCGCCTAGGTGGTGGTGTTCGAGTTGCCGGTACCGGTGTTGCCGTTGCTGTTGCCGTTCGAGTTACCGGTGCCGGTCGTGGTGGTTGTGGTGGTCGTGCCGCTGCCGCCGTTCGACGTCATCATCGTGTTGAAGTCGGCGGTGGTCGTCGTGAAGGCGTCCGCCAGGTCCTGGGCCGTCGCGTTGTTGGCGTCCTCGGTCGTCGTGTACTTCAGGCTCAGCCCCCGCACACCGTCGCGCAGGTCCGTCAGGCCCCGGACCAGGGCCGAAAGGGCTTCGCCGTAACTCTTCTTGAGCCCGTCGTCGGCGTTCGGACCGTTGACGGTCGTCCGCATCTTGTTGGCGTGGTAGAAGGCGCCCGGCGCGATGGCGACATCGCTCAGACCGGTGGCGACGTCGCGCACCGGCTGGATCAGCAGGTCGATGTTGGAGGCGAACAGGTCCAGCGACGGCGTGCTGACCGAGGTCCCGTTGTGCCCGTCACCGCCCGGCACCGGCGGCGGCACGAAGGGGTGCAGGTCGGAGAGGATCCCCGGGACGTGCAGGACGTCGGTGCCGCCGTGGTAGTGGTGATCGCCGGAGCCGCCGCTGTTGCCGTTGCCGCTGCTGCTGTCGTTCCCGTCGAAGTCGTTGTCGTTGACGTTCGGATCGCTGCTGCCGTGGTCGCTGTCGGCGGTCTCGTTCGCCATCTCACTGCTCCCAGAGACTCACGCCGTGCCGCTCGCCCGCGTAGTAGGACTCGTTGATCTGGCCGAGGGCGTTGGTGGCGTTCTGCGCCTGCGTCACCATGTCGGCCGCGGCGGCGTCCCACTTGGCCTTGGCGATGTCGTAGGTGGCGCGGGCGTCGCTGGTCCACTCGCTCAGGTGGACCTTGGCGCTGTCGTCCAGGTCGGTCAGCGCCGACTGGATCTTCCCGCTGATCGCGGTCATCTCGCCGACCACGTACTCGACCTGGTTCATGTTGACGGTGTACGTAGGCACGGGTCGCTCCTCGTTGGTGGGGTGGGCGGGGCTGGTGGGGCGGTGAAGTGACGCTGAATCAGAAGCCGGGCAGCGGCGTGGACATGGCCTTGTGCAGCTGGGTGGCCGCGTCCGAGGTGTGCTGATGGGTGGTGTCGTAACTGCCGGTGTTGGCCTGGAGCTTCTGCAGCATCAGCTCCAACTGCTGCTTCACCGTGCCGAAGTCGGTCATCCAGGTGTCCATCGCGCTCTGGAAGGTGCTGGAGGCGTCGCCGGTCCAGCTGGAGCGCAGCGCGTCGATCTGGCTCTGCATCTGGGTGTACGTGTTGTTGACCTCGTCCAGGGCGGTCTGGAAGCTGCCCTGGGCGGTCAGCATGCCCGAAGTGTCGACCGATGTCTGTGTGTTGGCGGCCATGGCTGTTCCTCTCCTGTGGGGGACGTGAGGGTCGTCGTTTCGTGATGGTGGTCCGCGGCGGTGCCGGTACGGGGCCGGATGCCGGGCTCGCTGCCCGACCGGCCGTGATTCTCTGTCCCTGCGGTCCGTCAGCCGGCCACCAGCGCGTCGTGCGGTGCGTCCTGCGGTGCGTTCTGCGGTGGGCCCTGCGGTGCGTCGGCCGGCGGGAGTTCGCCCGTGAGGTCGGCGGGGACCAGCGTGGGGGCGTTTGCGCGGGCGGCGATCCGGTCCGCCAGCCGGTGCGCGCCGTACGCGCCGTGCGCGGGGTCCTGGGCGGCGAGCGCGGCGACGACGTCGGCGGGCACGTCGAAGCCGAGCACCGTGAGGCGCCGCCGGGTCAGCTCCGCGAGACCCGCGCCGGTCCAGGCGGGCAGCCGCAAATACTCGGCGAACGTCCCGGCCAGGTCGGTACGGGTGCGCAGCAGTTCCATCAGGCGCGGGGCGCTGCCGCAGAGCACGAGCACCGGGCCGTACCGGCCGGCGGCGTCGCGGGCCGCCGTCTCCGCGGTCAACGCGTCCGCGACCGCGTGCCGTTCGGCCTGCGGCCGGGACTCGAAGGCGGGGTCGGCCGTCACCGCCAGGAGGCCGCCGGACGCGCGCCGGAAGGCGTCGGCGAGGAAGGCGCGGGGCTGGGTGGTCCAGCGGGTGGGGACGGCCGACAGGGGTACGTGCGTGAACGCGCCGGAAGCTACGACGCCCAGCTCGGCGAGGGCGCGGCCGTAGGCGGCGGCGACGGCGCGGCGACCGCTTCCCGGGGGGCCCTCCAGGGCCACGTCGGCGAGGCCTGCGGTGCCTTGGCCTGCGGCGCCTTGGCCGAGGGTGGCGAGGGTGGCCAGGCGGGCGGCCAGGGCTTCGGTGACCGGGGTGAGGGAGGTGAGGGGGGTGAGGTGGCGGGTGGCCGCCGCCTCGGCTTCGCCTTCGGCGATCGTTTTCCCACCCGCACCACCCGTGACGGTTTCGTTGTCGGGTGCGGGTGGCCCCTGTGGGGCGGAATCGCCGTCGGCGGGTGTGGGTGTGGGTGTGGGTGTGGGTGTGGGTGTGGGTGTGGGTGTGGGTGCCGGTGCGGGTGCCGGTGCCGGTGTGGGTGTGGGTGTGGGTGCCGCCGTGGGTGCAGGTGTGGGGGCGGGGGTGGGGGTGGGCTCCGGGGTGGGGGACGGTGGGCGGGGGGCCGGGGGGATGTCGGCGGCGGTGAGGAGGCTGAGTTCGTGGTCGTGGCCCGGGGGGTGGGCGGCCAGGCGGGATGCCTGGGCGCCGATCATCGACTCGAAGACCTGGCGGGCCACCCGGCCGTTGCCGAAGGTCGGGCCCTTGGGGACGGTCTCGAAGTAGCGGGACAGCGCGTCCAGGGCGTCGGCGGAGAGTTCGTAGTAGTGCTTGGCGCACAGGCCCCGCACGATGGTGACCAGTTCCTCGGGGGAGTAGTTCGGGAACTCGATCGTCCGGGCGAAACGGGACGCCATACCGGGGTTGGAGGCGAGGAACCGGTCCATGTGCTCCGAGTAGCCGGCCGCGATCACGACGATCTCGTCGCGGTGGTCCTCCATCAGCTTCATCAGCGTCTCGACGGCCTCCTGGCCGAAGTCCGGCCCGGTGCCCCGCGACTGGTTGGTCAGGGTGTACGCCTCGTCGATGAAGAGCACCCCGCCGAGCGCCCGGTTGAAGACCTCCGTGGTCTTGATGGCGGTCCCGCCGATGATCTGGGCGACCAGGTCGGCGCGGGCCACCTCGACGATGTGCCCCTGGCCGAGGATGCCGAGTTCGGCGAGGACCGCGCCGTACAGCCGGGCCACGGTCGTCTTGCCGGTGCCGGGTGGTCCGGCGAAGACGAGGTGGCGGCTCATCGGGGGCATCGGCAGGCCCATCTCGGTGCGCCGCTTGGTCATCTTGTTGAGGTTGATCAGCCCGGTGACCTCCAGCTTCACGCTCTCCAGGCCCACCAGCGCGTCGAGTTCGGCGAGCGGTCCGGTGGCGGAGCGGGAGACGTCCGGGTCCGCCGCGGGGCCGGAGGGCCCGAAACCGTCCGGGGTGCCGCCGGTGTCCGCTTCGCCGTCCGTGCCGAAGCGTCCGCCGCCTCCGCCGCCTCGGCCACCGCCTGCGCCGAAGCCTCCGCCCGCGCGGTCGGCCGGGCGGTCCCGGTTCTCCGCACGGGCGGCGGGGCGGTCGCCGGCGTTGTCCTGGACCGCGCAGTTGCCGAGGTCGGTACGGGCGTCGGCGTGGGCGTTGACGCCCCGGCCCCGCGCGCCCGTCATCCGGCACCCGACGGCGGTGAACGAACCACCGGCCAGCACCCGTACCGCGTCGCCCGGCGAACCGGTGAACTCCGTGTCGTGCGCGGTCAGTTCCGCGTCCTCGCCGACGACCGCACCGCACCCGCGCAGCACGGACCCGGCCACGAACGCGCTCGCCGACCCGGCCAGCCCCAGCCCCGTCGTGCCCGGACCGCCGTCGGTCATCGCGATCTCGGCGTCCCGCAGGGTCACCCGGGCACCGCCCTGCGCCCGGACCCCGGCGCCCGCACCGCCGGTCACGGTCAGCCGCTCCAGCTCGGCGGTACCCGAGTCGGCGACCTGCACGGCGGCGGTCGCCGCGTCCCGGACGACGAGCCCCGTCGCCCGTACGGTGCTCCCCGCGCCGGTGACGTGCAGCCCGACCGGGGTGCCGGTGAGCTCGCAGTCCTCCAGGCGGGGCTGGGCACCCCCGGTGACCTGGACGCCACCGCGGGCCGCGCCGGTGACCGCGCAGCCGCGCAGATGCGGCGCGGCGCCCTCGGCGACGTGCACGGACTGGCCGCCGGAACCGGAGAACGCGCAGTCGGTGAGCGTGGTCTCGCCCCGGCTGGTCAGATACGCGTCCAGCGCGGTACTGCCGGTCACGGTGACCCGGAGCAGCGCGGCCCGCGCCTCCTGCTCCACGGCGACGGCGGGCTTTCCGCTGCCGGTGATCCGGGTCGCCTCGACGGTCGCGACGGCGTTGCCGTTGACGCAGACGCCGTTGCCCCGGGGGCGGTCGAGCAGACAGTCCCGTACGTCGAGGCGGCCGTGCTCGGCGACCACCACCGCCGAGGAACCGGCCTCGGTGATCTCGGTGTCGGCCAGCACGTTCGCACCGTGCGAGGTGACCACGACACCCGCGCCGTGCGGGTTGGTCACCCGGCAGCCGCGGGCCGCCAGGGTGCCCTCGTTCCAGGCCAGTACGGCCGTCCACGCCGCGCCCTCGATCCGGCAGCCGTCCAGCGCCGACTGCCCGCGCCGCAGGTCCAGGACCGGGGCCTCCCGGTCGGCGCCGGACAGCACGAGCCCGGACAGCTGCACCGCTTCGGCCTGCACGACGACCGTGCTCCCGGCGGGCGCGTGCACCCGTACCGTCCCGGCGCCGCCCTCCGCGGCCAGGGTCACGGTCCGGACGAGGTCCAGCGACTCCTCGTACCGGCCGGGGGCGACCGTGATCAGCGCCCCCTCCGCCGCCTCGGCCAGCGCGCCGGCGATCGTACGGTGGGCTCCCGGCCGGTCCGGGGCGACCAGCAACACCTGCCTGCTCACGGCTCGACTCCTTCTGTGCGGACCGCACGGGGGGTCACGATCAGTCCGGGCGGATCGGCGCTCTCGGCCGCGGCGTCGGTGCCGGTCCGCTCCAGCGCGTCCAGGATCTTCTCCAGGCCCTTGACGGCGATCTCGTCGAGCTTCGCCGCCACCTCGTCCCGGCCGCCGCCGCTGTTCTGCGCGGCCTCCGACGGGGACAGCTCACGCATCAGCACCGCAGGGCCCTCGGCACGCAGCACCCGGAACACGGTGCCCGGCAGGAACACCACCCGGTCGGGGACGGCCGGATCCAGCGAACTGGTCCGCCGCGCCGTCATCGACCAGATCAGGACGTCGGTGGCGCCGCTGCCGCGCGGGCCGGGGTGCAGCGACGTACGGGCGTGGCAGAACGCCCACTCGGTGGCCAGCCTGCCCTCGCGGTACCAGGCGCGTTCCGCGTCGCCGAGCCGGGTGCGCAGCAGCGCCGGGCCCCGGTAGGAGGGCAGTCGCCGCAGCCCGGCCGTCACACAGCGCGCCAGCGGTACGTGCGGCCCGGGCGCCGCCTCGCGCACGGCCGCGTCGGCGAGGCGGGGGTCGCCGGACAGGTACAGGCGTACGGCGACCAGTTCGGTCAGCGCGTCCGCGGCCTCCGTCCTGGACCGGCCGCGCAGTCCCGGCGACTCCGACATCACGCGCGAGACCGAGCCGGCCAGGGCGTTGTACTGCTCGCTGAACGTCCGGCGCAGCCAGTCCCGTTCCTGCGCGACCCCCCGCTCCGGCGGCAGCGCACAGGCCGCGGCCCGCGGCACGGGCTGCACCCGCACGGCGGACGCTCCCGCGGCAGCCGACGGCACGGCGGTCTCGCCGGTGGCGTGACCCGGTACGGGACCGGGGCCCGGCCCCGAACCGGCGGGCGGCGCGGGAACGTCCGCGTCAGCCCCATCCGGCTCAGGGCTCGCGTCGAGTCCGCCCATCTCCGCGATCTCCGCGATCTCCGCCTCGGGCGCGGCGGACTCCAGGCGGAAGCGCGGTGGGGTGGGGGGTACGGGCCGTTGAGCGGGGGGTGAGACGGGGGCGGCGGCGACGGGTTCGGCAGGCGCGGTGGGTTCGGACGGGAGCGTGGATCCTGCCGTGGGCGTGGGCGTGGGCGTGGGCGTGGGCGTGGGCGTGGGCGTGGGCGTGGGCGTGGGCGTGGGCGGAGGCGTGGGCGGAGGCGGAGGCGGAGGCGGAGGCATGGGCGTCGGCTCCGGCTCCGGCGCCGCTTGCGGTGTGCCGGCCCGTGCTTCGTTCCGTACGGTGCGGGATCTGCTGAGTACGGTGGGGGCCTCGTCAAGGTCTGCCGCGCCGCTGCCCTGCCCGGGGGCGGGTTCGGTGACCGGGTCCGCGTTGCCGTTCTCGGGGCCGGTCGGGTTGCGGACGGTCGGGGCCTCCGAGAGGTCCGTCGCGTCCCCGGCGTCGGTGTCGACGGGGGCCGCCGACGAGTCGGCGCCGGACTCCGTGCGGACGGGCGGCAGGGTCGGTGCCGGTGGTGCCGGTGGTGTCGGCGGTGTCGGCGGTACGACGGCTGCGGCGGGGGCCGGATGGGCGGTGTCGGTGGGCAGGCAGGTCGTCGCGGAGGGGGTGGTCCGGACGTCGGGGGCGGCGGTGGGCAGGGTGTCGTACAGGACCACCGGGGTGCCCAGGGCGTCGGCGAGCGCCTGGCCGGGGTTGGCGGGGCCGCCCGGCACGTCGAGGGCGCCGTACAGGACGAAACGCACCGCCGGGCGGGCGCCGGGGAGGACCGTGTCCCAGAAGCGGGCCACGTCGCCGGGGGACAGCGGCGGGGTGCCGGGGCTGCCGAGGACGACGACACAGAGGTGCGGGTCGGTGGGTGCGGCGGCGACCGCACGTCCGTGGTGTGCGGCCAGGGGGTCCCGGTCGGCATGGCGCAGCCACACACCGGCCGGCACCGGCTGGGCCACGGCAGCCGCGCCGACCGGCGTGGTGCGGGTCGGCACCGAGAACTCCCAGTGCGGTTTGGGAAAGCGCTGTGCCACGGGCTCGGGGTCGTGGCCCGGCCGGAACCGCAGCCAGGCCGCACCGTCCTCGCCGGGCACGAACAGGCCGCCGTCGACGGTCGGGACCAGGTCGCCGTCGGGGGCGAGCACGTCGCGCCCGAGCCGGTCGGCGATGCGGCGGCACGCCGTACGGACCTCGTCCGGCCCGCTCCGGCCGAAGACCAGCCGCGGGCTGCCGTACCGGGCGGACGACAGCAGCCGGGCCACCGACTCCCACTCCGTGGCGAGGGCGCCGCCGGGCAGGTCGACCACGGCGAGGGTGTGCAGCGGGTCCTCGGCGATCCCCCCGGCGAACGCGGCGGCCCGGTCGTCGAACCTGCCCTTGGGATGGATCAGCAGGGCGTCGCCGACGGGTGTCGAGCGCAGGCGGAGCCGGGCCATCGGGATCAGCCCTTCGCCGCGGCGGCGCGGCTGAGCACCGGACCGTCGGGGACGAGGGCGAGGACGCCCGCGGGCAGTGTGAGCCGGCGCCTGGTGTTCCCGAACCCGAGGGCCCGGGCCGCGTCGGTGTCGGCGATGCGGTACTTCAGGCCCTGTTCGGTGACGAGGTACTCGGTCTCGGTCCGCGCGCCCTCCGGTACGGCGAGCACACCGGCCCCGGCCGGCAGCACGATCCCGCCGGCGCCGGGCGTCCCCACGGTGATCCGGGCCCCGGCGTCGGCGAGTTCGGTCAGGCAGACGGTGCCGCCGGCGGCCAGGGCGCGGACACCGGTCAGGTCCGGTATCCAGCCCGCGCCGCCGTGGTCCGCGGAGACCGGGGCGACGGCGATGTCCGGCTGCCCGACCTGCCGGGGCGCCGGTGCCCCGGGCCGGGCGGCGAGCAGGGCGTACTCGGTGGCGTTGACCAGGGCGAGTCCGTCGGAGCGCATCACGTAGTGGTGCTCGGTGCCGCCTGTGCTGGTGCGGAAGACCTGGCCGACCTCGGCGGTCTGTCCGGCGACCTTCCCGGCGGCCTTCCCGGCGCCGGGCGGCACGGGCGCGGTGAGCGCGGCTCCGGTGGGCACGGCGGCCAGCCAGTCGGCGGTGGCGGGGAGGGCCGTCTGGTCGTCCAGGCCGAGGGCGATCAGCGTCGAGGCGCCGGGGACCGGGTACTTGACGTCGCGGAACAGCACGTACCGGGTGCCCCCGGGGCCGCTGAGCAGCACCTGCCGGTCGGCGGGGAGGGCGGCGAGCGCCGCGGCGGACCCGCCGAAGACGAGAGTCTGCCCGTTCCCTGCCCCCGCTTTCCCGACGGCACCCTTCCCGGCCTGCGTCCCTGTCTCCGTCCCGGCCTGAGCGCCTGTCTCCGTCCCGGCCTGCGTCCCGGCCTGTGTCCCGGTCGCGGCCCCCTTCCCGGTAGCCGCCCCCTGCCCCGGCAGGCACCGTGCCCACGCGCCGGTCGTCAGGGCCGACGCGTCCGGCACCGTGTCCGGGGCGCCCTGGATGCCGACCGGGGTGCCGTGCGGGACCCCGGCCAGGGACTTCGCGGACACCGTCTCCGGCGCGGTCCGCTCGCCCGCGATGAGCAGCGCGGAGGCGTAGTTGCGGACGGGGCGGAGCTCGCCGTTCGCGTACACGTACCGGTTGCCGGTGTCCTCCTCCAGGACGATCGCCCCGTCCTTGCGCCAGCCGTCCCCGGCGACGGGCGAGATCAGCCCGTACACCCCGAACCCGGCGCACAGCAGCACCACGAGCCCCACCCCGAAGACCGAGCCGAGCGCGGACCGCCGGGTCGGGCTGTCGCCGCGGCCGGGGTCGCCGCTGACCAGGGCGGAGGCGAGGCGGCCCATGGCGAACTGGTAGGCCTGTACGTGATCGCGTCGCGTCTGCATGGTTGCCGCCGCCCCTAGCCCGCGAGGCCGCGGAAGTAGCCGTACGCGTGCAGCACCTGGAGCAGCAGGGGCAGCAGCGCGATCGCGGTGACCGTCTCCAGGAGGTCGCCGAAGTGCCCCCACACCGGCAGCAGCCGGGCCCGCGGCAGCCGCCAGGCGCCGAGAAGGAGCAGCAGCGCGGCGGCCAGCAGCACCGCGAGCACCGCGGCCCGGCCGCCGGGACCGGTGGGCGCGACCCGGACGATGAGGACGAGTCCGAGGCCGTAGGCGCCGGCCAGCACGGCGGGGACGCGTTGCAGGGTGCCGTTGGTGCCGCGGGCCCGGAGCAGGACGGCCAGGCTGAGCGAGACCGGGAGCAGCCAGCCGGCCCAGCCGGGCTCGCGGTCGGCGAGCAGCCAGAGCGCGACCGCCCACACCAGCGCCGAGGCGATGCCGATCGCGTCGAGGCAGGCGGTGGCGACGGCGACCCGGGCGGCCACGGTCTCGCCGGGCTCGGGCTCGATGTCGAGCTGGAGTTCCTCGGCGTCGTGGGGGAGCTGGGGCACCCGCAGCCGGGCCGTGCGCAGGGCCAGCCGGGGGGCGAGGTGGCCGAGCACGAACAGGCTCACCGCGACCACCGCGGCGGCCTGCACGCCGTGCAGTCCGGTGGCCAGGGCGAGCCCCGCGCCCACCGCGGCGGCGACCGCGGTGAGCAGCACCGTGCCGGGTACGACCAGGGGCAGCGCGCCCAGTGCGAGCAGCACGCCGGCCAGCGCCACCACGTACCCGGCGGCCAGCAGCACACCGGTGGGACCGGGGGCGAACCCGCCGCCGGGGCCCTCGGGCAGGGCCGTCCCGGCGAGCGCGGCGAAGCCGAACGCGCCGACCCCGGCGACCAGTACGCCGCCGCGGTCGGCCGCGGCGCGGGCCGCCGCCGCGCAGGCCGCGGCCAGCACCAGGGCGACCGCCCCGGCCGCCGCCGCGGTGCGCGGGCCGGGACCGGCGCCGAGCAGTGCGGCGGCCAGCGCGGCCAGCGCCAGGCAGGACAGGGCGAGACCGAGGCGCCGGGTGAGTTCGGGGCGCCAGCGGCCGGTTCCGGCGCCGACGGTGTGCGCGACGCCGTCGGAGACGTCGTCGAAGTGCAGGGCGGGCAGCGCCGCGTCAGCCGGCCGCAGGTGCAGCACGTCGCCGTCGCGCAGCCCGGCGCTCTCCGGGGTCGCCTCCGGGTCGAGGGGTTCGGCGCCGAGCGGTTGCAGCACCCAGGAGGTGCCCTCGACGCCGGGTCCCACGGCCTGGCGCAGCAGCACCGGCAGCAGGGTGGAGACCGGGGTGGTGACCGGGACGGCGAGGTCGGCCCGGCCGGCCGGTGCCTCGACGGTGAGGCGGCAGACCTCGGTGACCCGGACGGACGGCAGCGGCGCGGCGCCGCCGGCGGCGGGCGCGGTGGTGGGGCCGGCCGGGGCCGGGGCGGTGGTCATCGTGCTCCTGTGGGGACGGGCGCCGCCGACACCAGGCCGGTCTGGACGAGCTGGACGGTGCGCCGGGTGACGAGCTGGGCGCGGCCGGCGGGCAGGGTGCGGGGCTTGGCCTCGCCGATGAACTTGCCCTCCTCCTTGGGGTAGGAGAAGAGCAGCGCCGGGTTGCCCAGCTCCCACATCCGGCGGATCAGCGGGTCCATCACGGACCGCATGGCGCCGGACGTGGAGCGGGCGACGATCAGGTGCAGCCCGATGTGGGCGCCCTGCGCGAGCAGCGGCACCAGCGGGTTCATCGGGGAGGGCGTGCCGGGCGCGCCGGCGAAGAGGTCGTAGTCGTCGACGAGGACGAACAGCAGCGGGCCGGTCCACCAGTCCCGCTTCTCCAGCTGCTCCGGGGTGACGTCGGCGCCGGGGGCCCGTTTGGCCACGGACACGGCGGCGCTGTCGGCGAGCTTCCCGAGCGCGTCGTTGTCGACGACGTAGCCGACCCGGTACTCCTCGGGGACGTCCTTGAGGAGTCCGCGGCCGGGGTCGGCCAGCAGGATCCTGGCCTCCTCCGGACGGTAGCGGGCGGTGATGGCGCGGATGGCGAGGCGCAGGGCGTTGGTCTTGCCGGTCTCGCCGTCGCCGTAGACCAGCAGGTGCGGGGTGGTGCCGAAGTCGTGCCAGACGGGGGCGAGCCGCTGCTCGTCCCAGCCGAGGCAGAACCGCAGGTCGCGGGTGTCGGCGGGGGCGGGCAGCCGGCGGGCGTCGAGCCGGGTCGGCAGCAGCCGGACGCCGGGGGCCCGGGGGCCGGTCCAGAACGTGTCGATCTCGGCGACCGCGGCCTTGGTGGCGGCCGTCAGGTCGTCGGTGCGCGAGGAGCTGTCGAGCCGGGGCAGCGCGGACAGGAAGTGGTGTCCCGAGCCGGTCAGGCCGCGGCCCGGCCGGTGCGGGACACCGGCCGCGGCGCGGGAGCCGACCTCGGACTCCATCGAGTCACCGAGCCGCAGTTCGAGCTTGGTGCCGAGCATGTCCCGCAGCCGGGGCCGTACTTCGGACCAGCGGACCGCGGAGGCGACCACGTGCAGGCCGAACGACAGGCCGCGCGCCGCGAGTTCCATGATCCGCTGTTCCAGGTCGTCGAAGTCCTGGCGGAGCGTGGCCCAGCCGTCGACGACGAGGAACACGTCCCCGAACGGGTCGTCGAGGGTGCCGTCGGCGCGCAGCGCCCGGTAGGCGGCCATCGACTCAAGGCCCCGTGACGTGAACAACTGCTCGCGCTGTTCCAGGAGTTGGGTCAGCTCCTCGACGGTGCGCAGTACCCGGTCGCGCTCCAGGCGGGTGGCCACCGAGCCCACGTGCGGCAGCCCGGCCGTGGAGACCAGACCGCCGCCGCCGAAGTCCAGGCAGTAGAACTGCACTTCGCGGGGCGTGTGGGTGAGCGCCAGCGACAGCATCAGGGTGCGCAGCAGCGTCGACTTGCCGGTCTGCGGGGCGCCCACCAGGCCGATGTGGCCGTCGGCGCCCGACAGGTCGGCGGTCAGCAGCTCGCGCAACTGCTCGAACGGCCGGTCCACCATGCCCAGCGGGACCCGCAGCGCGCCCTGCACGCGCGGGTCGGCGGCGCCCATGCCGCGCTCCGGGTCGGGCACGATGCCGGGCAGCAGCTGGTCCAGGCCCGGCGAGTCGGCGAGCGGGGAGAGCCAGACCTGCCGGGCCGGCGGGCCGCTGTCCTCCAGCCGTCCGACGAAGACCTCCAGCAGGCTGTCCTCGCCGCCCTCCGGCTCCGCCGCGGCTTCCGCGCCCGGGTCGCGCAACTGCTCCTCGGCGAGCGAGACCAGCCGGGCGGCCTCCTCGGCCTCGCCGGCCGCCGCGCCCGGCCCCTGCCGGTCCAGCCCGAACGCGGTCACCTCGCGTACGACGCCCTGCCGCCCGCCCGTCTCCTCGGGACCCGGCGCCGCGGGCGCGGCCCCGGACACGTACGCGGCCTTGAACCGGACCAGGTTGGTGGTGTCGACCTTGAGGTAGCCGTTGCCGGGCGCGGACGGCAGCTCGTAGGCGCTGGAGGTGCCGATCACACTGCGCGACTCCATCGAGGAGAAGGTACGCAGCGCGATCCGGTACGACAGGTGTCCCTCGACCCGGTGGATCCGTGACTCGTCCAGCCGCTGCGAGGCGAGCAGCAGATGCACCCCGAGGCTGCGCCCGAGCCGCCCGATGGAGACGAACAGCTCCACGAACTCCGGCTTGCTGGCGAGCAGTTCGGAGAACTCGTCGACGATGACCAGCAGCGAGGGCAGCGGCGCCAGGGTGGCCCCGGCGGCGCGCGCCTTCTCGTACTCGTAGAGCGAGGCGTACCCGGCCTCCCGCAGCAGCTCCTGACGGCGGATCATCTCGCCGTTGATGGAGTCCCGCATGCGGTCGACCAGGTGGAGTTCGTCGGCGAGGTTGGTGATGACGGCGGAGGTGTGCGGCAGCCGGTCCATGTTGAGGAAGGTGGCGCCGCCCTTGAAGTCCACCAGGACCAGGTTCAGGATCTCGGAGGAGTGGGTGGCGGCCAGGCCGGTCACCAGCGTGCGCAGCAGTTCGCTCTTGCCGGAGCCGGTGGCGCCGATCAGCAGCCCGTGCGGGCCCATGCCGCCCTGCGCGGACTCCTTCAGGTCCAGCTCGACGACCTCGCCGTCCTCGGTGACCCCGATCGGCACCTTCAGCCGGGCCTCCTGGGCCAGCCTCGGCCGCCACTTGGCCGCCACGTCGAAGCCGCGTACGTCGCGGATGCCGAGCATGGTGGCCAGGTCGAAGTCGGACTCCAGGGGCTGGTCCACCAGGTCGACCCCGCCGCCGGTGCGCATCGGGGCGAGCGCCCGGGCCAGGTCCTCGGCCTCGACGCGGCCGAGCCGGTCGGCCCGGCCGCCGACGTTCTCGGTGCCGCTCGGGAACTCCACCCGGCCGTCGCGGACCGTCAGCCGCAGCACCTTGGGGCCGCCGGGCACCGCGCCGGTGAGGTCCAGCAGCACCACCCCGCGGATCCCGGCGCCCAGCAGCCGCGAGGCCGGCGGGAGGCGGACGCCCTGCGCGACGATCACCGTGAGCGGCTCGGCCACGCTGGGCGAGGAGGCGGGGTCGTGGTCGGGGCGGTCGCGGACGTCCGGCCCGAGCAGGTCCATCAGCTCGTCGTGGTCGCCGGCGGCCAGCCGGACCGCCCCGGCCGCGTCCTCCGCCGCCGGATGGGCGTTGTGCGGCAGCCACTTGAGCCAGTCCCACTCGCGGCGCGCGGCCTCGTCGCCGAGCACCGCGACGCGCAGTTCGTCGGGGGAGTGCAGGACCGCGAGCTGCCCGAGCATCGCCCGGGCGAGGGCCGGCGCCTCGGTGGCCTCGCCGGTGAACTCGACGCTGGTGAAGCGCCCCAGGGACACGGGCACCGGCAGCAGGGGCACGGTCTGGTGGGCCTTGGTGAACCGGCGCAGCGAGATCGCGCACAGCGGTTCCAGGTCCTCCACCGGCCGGGTCTGCGGCGGCAGGAACTCCAGTGCGGCGCGCCGGGTCGCGAGACCGATGCGGACCCGGCCGAAGTCCTCGTGCCCGGGCCTGCGTTCCCACAGCCGGGGACCGGCGGCGAGCGCCCACAGGTCGCGGGGCTCGGGGTTGTCCCACAGCAGCGCGGCCCGCTGGTCGGCGGCGGCCTGCCGGGCCTGGACCCGCTTCTGGCCGAGGTAGCGCAGGTAGTCGCGGCGTTCGGCGCGCATTCGGCGGCGCCGTTCCGCGCCGGGCCGGCCGATCTGGGTCAGCGTCATGCTGACCATGGCGACGCCCATCATCCCGGTCATCATGTACATGGACGAACCGCCGCTGCCGACCGAGTACATCAGCACCATGGCCCCGGCGCCCAGGCCCATCGGCAGGTACGTCATCACCGAACCGAAGTCGGCGGTGGCCGGTTCGCCGAGGACCGGGGGCTCGGCCAGTTCCACCTGGCCCTCGGGCATCGGGGGGCCTTCGGCACGCGGCGAGCGCTTGGCGACGACGGTGCTCAACGTGCTCTCTTCTCTGCTGCTGTTCCTGGCGTGCGCGCGGTGGGATCCGCGCGTGGAGCGTAGGCAGGCGGCCGTCCGCGCCCCGGTGGGGGAAGCGGATGTCCGCCCCCGCGGACGGCGAAGCCTGGCCGGAGGGGCAGCTTCGCCAAGTACACGCCAAGTTGGCGTTAAGGCGGTCCGGTGACGATCCTCGGGCGCCGCTTCGGAGCGGCGGTCCACGCCCGGAAGGAACGCAGGAACGTTGGGGATGATCTCGATCGCAGTCCTCGCCGGTGACCCGATCACCGGCGAGGGGGCCGTCTCGTGCCTGCGCAGATACCCGGGGCTGAGGGTGGTGCCGCAGGAGGAGCACGGGGACGCGGACGTGGTGCTCCTGTTCACGCCCGACGTCACGGAGGAGACGGTGCTGCTGATGGAGTCGGTGCGCGGTCGCTCGGCCCACCCCGGCATGGCGTTCGTCCTGGTCACCGAGCACATCGGCGAGGCCCATCTGCTCCGGGCGATGCGGCACGGACTGCGCGGGGTGATGTGGCGCCAGGAGTCCACGTACGACCGGGTCGTGGAGGTCGTACGCGCGGTGGCCGACGGCGGGGCCGCCCTGCCGCTCCTGGTCCAGGGCCGACTCGTCGACCACCTGCAGGCGGTCCAGCGCGATGTCCTGGCGCCGCTCGGGGTGACCGCGTCCGGCCTGGAGACCCGCGAGGTCGACGTGCTCCGCCTGCTGGCCGAGGGCCTGGAGACGGCGGAGATCGCCCAGAAGCTGAACTACTCCGAACGCACCATCAAAAGCATCGTCAGCGCAATGATGAACCGCCTCGGCCTACGCAACCGCACCCACGCAGTCGCCTTCGCCCTACGCTCGGGAACCCTGTAAGGGGCGGGACGCCCCGTAAGGCGCGTGGGGCCGCGGTCGTGGTTGGGGCGTGTCCCGTGAGGCGCGTGGGGTTGTGCGTGTGGGTGGGGCGTGTCCTGTGGGGGACGTGGGGTTGTGCTCGTGGGTACAGCGTGTCTTGTGAGGGGCGTGGGGTTGTGCGCGTGGGTGGGGCGCGCCCCGTATGGGCTGCGGGGCTGTGGTCGTGAGTGGGGTGTGCCCTGTGAGGCGCGTGGGGTTGTGCGCCGTGGGTGGGGCGTGCCCTGTAAGGGCTGCGGGGCTGTGGTTCTGGCTGGGATGTGCCCCGTAAGGGCCGTGGGGTTGTGCCCGTGGCCGGGGTGTGCCCCGTAGGGCGCGTGGGGCTGTGCCCGTGGCTGGGGTGTGCCCGGTCAGGGCCGTGGGGCTGTGCCGGGGACGTGCCCCGTAAGGGGCGCGGGGAACTGCGCGAGCAACCCCCACCGGCCCGCAGCCGAAACCCGACGCTTCCCCACCGCCCCGCAGGGGAAGTCATCGTGGTCCTGCGGGGCAGAGTCCGCGGCGAACGGCGGGCCGCCCGCCGCCGCGGCCCTAGATTCGCGCGCCGGGGAACATCGGACGCGCAGACGGGCAGGCAGACATGGGGCACACCACAGAACAGCCGGAGACACCGGAGGAACCGGCCGTCTGGGAACGCCCACTGCCGTGGCTCCAGGAAACCGAGTCCGAGTCCGGGCCCGAGGCCGAAACCGCGTCTGAATCCGCGTCCGAATCCGCGTCCGAGGCCGGGTCCGCGTCCGAGGCCGCGGTGGCGCCCGGTGGTCCCACGTCCGCCCCGCAGGGCGAGAGCGCATCCGACCGCACGTCTACGCCGACGCCGACGCCCGCGCCCGAGCCGGTGGCCGAGGCCGCTCCGGACGGTGGTCCCGGACGGCTGTTCCGGTCGCCCGACGTGCGGCCGGACACGCCCGGCACACGGGACGAGGCAGGCTCCGGCCAGCCCCGGCCGGAGCGCGGTGCGCGGGTCGTCGGGGCCGTGGTCGCCGCCTGCGCCCTGCTGGTCCTCGGACTCGGCAGCGCCGCGTTCATGGCGCTGCCGAACGACGACGACCCCGCCCCGCGCGCCGCCGCCGTCGGTGACGGCACCGTGCCCCAGCTCGCCGAGGGCGGCTCGGCAGGCCTCACCGGCTCCCCCTCCGCGACGGGACAGGGCAGCGGCCGTCCGCCGCACGACCCGAAGGGCACCAAGCCCGGCACCGCCAAGGGCGCGCACACCACGACGGATTCCTCCTCGGCGGCGGACTCCGCCGCTCCGGACAAGGCGGCGGACGGCACCAAGGCGGCCCACGCCGCGAGCACCGGTGGCAGCGGAGGCACCGGAACCACCGGCGACAAGGCGACCAGCAAGCCGGCGTCCAAGCCGGCCGCCACCCACGCCGCCTCCTCGACCACCGCGGCCGGTGACACGATCGTCGGCTACGCCTCCTCGAAGTGCGTCGAGGTGAGCGCCCACGCCGGCACCGACGGCTCCCCGCTGCGACTGTGGGGCTGCGACGGCGACGCCTGGCAGAAGTGGGTCTTCCGCTCCGACGGCAGCGTCCGCTCCATGGGCCTGTGCCTCGACATCGCCGACGCCTCCCAGGGCAACGGCGCGACCGTCCAGCTGGCGACCTGCAACGGCGGCTGGGCCCAGAAGTTCAACCTCAACAGCTCCCACGACCTGGTCAACACGGTGATCGGCAAGTGCGTGGACGCCAAGGACGCGGGCACCGGCAACGGCACCCGGCTCCAGCTGTGGGACTGCACCGGGGCGTCCAACCAGAAGTGGCACCTGGGCTGATCCCGGGCCACGGCCGCGTCACCCCCGGGGCGTCCGGTCGTCCAGGGCCGACCGGGCCGCCTCGACCAGGTGCCCGGAGCCCCACTGCCGGGCCACCTGCTCGGCGCGGGTGAACTGCCGCCGCGCCTCCGCCTCGTCACCGAGCAGCCGGTACAGCTCGCCCAGGGAGTGGGCGAACGGCCGGGTGGCGAAGGAGACGCTGGCCGCGCCGGCGAGCTGGGTGCGCAGCGGCAGCAGCAGCGGAAGCAGTTCGACGGCGGTGGTCATGTCGCCCAGCAGGAACGCCAGTTCGGCCCGGAGGGACAGGGCGATGCCGTACAGGTGGTCGGGTACGAGGGGCACGGCGGCGGCGCTGCGCCGGCCGAGCGCGCGGGCCTCCTCGTGCTCGCCCTGCCGGGCGAGGACCACCCCCAGGGCGAGTTCGGCGGTGGGCTCCGGTTCGCGGAGCAGGTCCCGCAGCAGCGGTTCGGCCTGTCGGGGGCGGCCCTGCCCGAGCCGTACGGTCGTCAGCCCCAGGACGTGCACGAAGTCGCCGTACGGCGATCCGCGGGACTGCAACCGCTCGCGCACCTCCGTGTAACCGGCCTCGGCCTCGGCGAAGCGGCCCTCGACATGGGCCAGCATGGCCTGGGTGGTCAGGTTGATGGCCTCCGCCTCCACCAGCCGGTGCCGCCGGGCGACGGTGCGTCCCTCGCCGGTGTGCCGGCGGACCCGGGCCACGTCGTTGCGGGCGCCGGCGGCCATGGCCCCGATGTGCTCGCGGACCCAGGTATTGGCGGGCAGGTCGTGCGCGTACCCGAGCAGCCGCAGCTCGGTCGCCAGCGCGGCACGGCGGTCCGGGTACCTGTCGGGCAGGACGGCGGACGCCACGTTCAGCGCGGAGGAGAGCAGCAGCGGATCCCCGACGGCCCGCGCAACGGCCAGCCGCCGAGCCACCTCCGCACCCCACTCCGCTCCTCGATCCGCACCCCACCGCGTCCCTCGATCCGCACCCCACTCCGCACAGCCGTCGCCCCCCGCTCCGCCGATCCCTCCGCCACCCACCTCGCCGCCCATCCCGCCACCCACCTCGCCGTCCACCCCGTCGGCCGCCGCGCCGTGCGGCAGGACGCCGAGGACGGACGGGTCCAGGTCGGCGCGGGCGGTCAGCCGGTCCACGAACGTGTCGACCGCCGCCGGGTCGGCGAGCCCCCAGGGGCCGCTCAGCGCCCCGCCCGCGGCCGGTTTCGGTCCGGTCCACGTGTCGAGGGCCGCCGCTGCCAGCTCGTCGCGCCCCACCTCCTCGGCCGCCGCCAGGGCGCGCTGCCGGGTGTGCCGTGCCGCCACGATGGCCCCGGCCCGTATCTCGGCCCGCAGCAGCCGCCCGAGCAGCGCGACCAGCCGTCCGGCCGCGCCCTCGGCGGGGCCGCCGTCCGCGGTGGCCGCGGGGACCAGCGCGAAGGACTCGATCGCCTGTGTGAGCAGTTCGACGGCGGTGTCGTGCGCGTAGCGCCGCTCGGCGAGGTCGGCCGCGCCCAGCGAGTACTCGACGGCGAGCGGCGCCGTCCGCGCGTTCGCCGCCCGGGCGAAATGGTGGGCGAGCGCCGCCAGGTCATCCGGACGGCGGCGCTTCAGGACCTCCGCCAGACGGGCGTGCAGCCGCGCCCGCCGCACCCCGGCCAGGTCGGTGTAGAGGGTGTCACGGACCAGCGCGTGCGCGAACCGCACCACATCGGGCGCGGGTTCGGTCAGCAGCCCGGCCGCGACGGCCGCCGCGACGGCGGCGCGCACCTCGGGTTCGCCGTGCTGGGCCGGGTCCGCGGCCTCGACGAGCACGCCGACCTCGGTCTCCCGGCCGACCACCGAGGCGAGCTGGAGTACGGCCGACGCCCCTGCGGGCAACTGCCGCAGCCGCCGCCGCAGCACGTCGCGTACGCCCTGCGGCACCTCGGAGACCGCCACCAGGGCACCCTCGCTGGCCAGCAGCCGGGCGCTCTCCCGGACGTAGAACGGGTTGCCCCCGGTGCGCTCGGCGAGTGCGGAGACGATCGCCGTGTCGACGGGCGCCCCGCACACCGCGCCGACCAGGGTGCCGACGTCCGCCAGCGGCAGCCCGCCGAGCGCCAGCCGGCGGGGCGAGCGGTGGGCGAGTTCGGCGAGGGTCTTGGACAGCCGGTCCGCTGCGTCGGCCGGGCGGTACGCGGCGATCGCCAGCACCGGTGATCCGACCAGCTCGGCGGTGCGCTCCAGCAGGGCCAGGGTCTCGCCGTCCGCCCGGTGCAGGTCGTCGACGACGACCGCCAGCGGTGCGTCCGCGGCGGCCTCCCGCAGCCAGGCGGCGAACGCCCGGTGCAGCCGGAACCGCCCGGCCGACGCGGCTCCGACGTCCGGGCCCGGGAGCCCGCCGCCCCCCGGACCGTCCCCTTCCCCGTCCTCGCCCCCTTCCCCTTCCCCTTCCCCTTCCCCTTCCCCTTCCCCTTCCCCTTCTCCTTCCCCTTCTCCTTCTCCTTCTCCTCCGCCTTCTCCCTCGCCGTAGCCGGCGGCCTCCCGGAGCAGGGCGCCGAGCGCGTCCGGGTCGGCGGGCGGCACCCGGCGGGCGAGCGCGCCGAGCGCCTCCACCCAGGCCCAGGCCGAGGGGGCGCCGTCGAACTCGGGGCAGCGGCCGACCACCACGGTCCAGCCCTGCTCCCGCAACCGCCTGCCGTACCGGCCGAGGAGCGCCGACTTGCCCGCGCCCGCCTCCCCGGTCACCAGGACGACGCCACCGGCCTGCCGGGCGTCGCGCGCGACCTCGTCCAGAACCCGCAGTTCGTCGTCCCGGCCCACGAACAGGTCCTCGGCCGGCGGGACGACCACCGCCGAGGCCGCGGCACCCGCGAACGGCACGACCGGTACGACCGGCTCCGGCTCCGGCACCGACGGGACCGACGGGACCGACGGGACCGAAGGGACCGAAGGCACCGAAGGCACCGAAGGCACCGACGGCACCGACGCGCGCAGGATCTCGGTCCGCCCCGTCAGCAGAGCTTCCTCCAGCTCGGTCAGGGCGTCGCCCAGACCCACGCCGAGTTCGTCGGCCATGACGGCGGACGCGCGCCGCAGCTCTGCGAGCGCGTCCGCGCGGCGCCCGGCGGCCCACAGCCCGAGGGCCAGCAGCCGCCGGCCCTCCTCGCGCAGCGGGTGCTCCCGCACGAGCGCCTCGGCCGCCGGCACCGCCTCCGCCGGAGCCCCGGACGCGAGGAGCGCGCCCACCGCCGCTTCCCGTGCCGTCAGGTGGAGTTCACCCAGCCGAGCCGCCTCGACGGCCGCCCACTCCTCGTCGGCCCATTCGGCGTACGCCGTGCCGTGCCACCACCCGACGGCCTCTTCGAGCAGGCGCCGGACCTCGGCCGGAGCGGCGGTACGGGCCTGCCGTACCGCCGCCTCGAAGCGCCAGGCGTCGACCGCGTCCTCGGGCAGCCGTACCGCGTACCCGGCCGAGGTGCTGACCAGGACACCGGCGGGGGCGCGGGGCGCCCGGTCGGGCTCCAGCGCGCGCCGCAGGTTCGACACGTAGACGTGCAGGGAGGCCGCGGCCTTCTCCGAGGGCCGGTCCCGCCACAGGTGTCCGATCAGCCGGCCCGCGGGCACCACACGGCCGCGGTTCGCGAGCAGGAGGGCGAGGACCGCACGTTGCCGGGGGCTTCCCAGGTTGACCGGTGCGCCGTCGATGTCGGCAGCGATCGGACCCAGGACCTGAACACGAAGCATGGGTCGGCGCATGGGTCGGCAATGTACCGCGCCGCCGTTTCGCCTCGGCGGCGCTTCGGCGTCTCGGACCCGGCTGCGGCGCGGTTGTGACGGAATGTGCCGGTTCGAAAAAAGGTCGATCAAATCCTTTCCAAAGCCACCGCAAGGCGAGTCCATTTCTGGAGCACCGGAGGATCTGGGGCAACATCCTGGTGAACAATGTGTGTTGCTCGTCAAGGTCAGGTGTCGCCGTCGGCTGGATGGGGTGAGGGACATGGCGGAGCCGAGGCTCGCTGTTGCCGTGGTGACCATGGGGAACCGGCCCGACGAAGTCGACGCCCTGCTCAGCTCCGTGGCCAAGCAGGACCTCGCCCCCGACCGCATCGTGATCGTCGGCAACGGCTGCCGGCTGCCCGAGTTCGCCCGCCGCCTGGACCTGCCCGGCGAGATCACCACCCTCGACGTCGAGGACAACCTCGGCTGCCCCGGAGGCCGCAACGTCGCCCTCGCCGCCCTGCGCGCCTTCGGCGACGTGGACGTCGTCGTCGAGCTGGACGACGACGGCCTGCTCGTCGACGTCGAGGTGTTCCGGCAGGTACGGGACCTGTTCGCCGCCGACCCCCGCCTGGGCATCGTCGGCTTCCGCATCGCGGACGAGCGTGGTGTGACCCAGCGCCGGCACGTGCCGCGCGTCGGCAACGCCGACCCCATGCGCGGGGGTTACGTCACCGGTTTCCTCGGCGGCGGCCACGCCCTGCGCATGGGCATGCTCGCCGAGACCGGCGACTGGCCGGCCGAGTTCTTCTTCGCCCACGAGGAGACCGACCTCGCCTGGCGGGCCGCCGACGCCGGCTGGCGGATCCTCTACGCGCCCGAGCTGCTCCTCCAGCACCCCCGGACCTCGCCCGCCCGGCACGCCGTCTACTTCCGGGTCACCGCCCGCAACCGCGTCTGGCTGACCCGCCGTCGGCTGCCCCTGCCGCTCATCCCGGTCCACCTCGGCGTCTGGATACTGATCACGCTCCTGCGCACCCGTTCGACGGGCGGCCTGCGGGCCTGGTTCGCCGGCTTCGCCGAGGGGCTGCGCGAGCCGGCCGGGGAGCGCCGCCCGATGCGCTGGCGCACGGTCTGGCGACTCACGCGGCTAGGCCGTCCCCCCGTCGTCTGACCCGGAGTCAGCACCAGGTCGGCTCCAAGTCGGCGCCGAGTCCGCCGCAAGTCCGCCGTAAGCCCGCTGCGAGTCCGCTGCGAGTCCGCTCTTCAGGCGGGACGAGGGTCCCGGTCGATCACCTCCGTCGACCGGAACCCTCTCGCGTCCCCGGACCCCGGCCTGCGGCGGCACTCCCCCGAGTCACGCGATTTATGCGTGCGCCGTCGGACCCGGTCCGATGTGAAGATCACATCAGGGCTCGCCAACGGATCGCTAACATGTGGCCAGCGGTTCTCCCGTAGGTCGCGAACCGGTTGGCGTGAAGCCGCCGTACGACTCCGGGAACAGGCCGGAAACCCTGCGGATTCCGGCTCCGGCCGGCACAGACGAGGTGGCGCGAACTCATCCCCCACAGGATGCGATTTCGCCAGGATCCAGGACCGGCGGGCACCTCCGCCGTGCGGGGAGGCGAGAGGCGGAGTGATGCGGCGGCACGAGCTGCGGTTCGGACTGCTGGGACCTCCGGTTCTCTACGACGCGGGCGACGTGCGCACCGTCGGCAGCCCCAAGGTGCGCGTGCTGCTCGCCGCGCTGCTCCTGGAGGCCGGGCGGGTCGTCTCCGTCGGGTCGCTGCGGGAGGCGCTCTGGGGCGGCGCGCCCCCGGTGTCGGCACGCGCCTCGCTGCACAACCACGTCACCCGGCTGCGCCGCCTCCTCGACGACCCGGAGCGGCTGCGGGCCGTACCGCCCGGATACCTGCTCCGTGTCGACGACGGTGAACTGGACGTCGACGTGTTCGACGCCCAGGTCGCCCGGGCGCGCGCGGCACACGGGCGGCGCGAGTGGACGCCGGTGCTGCGCGCCTGCGCCGACGCGCTCGACCTCTGGCGTGGCACCCCGCTCGGCGGCCTCCCCGCCGAACTCGGCGGCTTCGCCTTCGTGCAGCGCCTGGAGGAGGCCCGGCTGCTGCTCCTGGAGTGGCGCTACGACGCGGAACTCGCCCTCGGCGGACCCCGGCTGGGCGGCGTCGTACCGGAGCTGGCCGCGCTCGTCGCGGAGTACCCGCTCCGCGAGGCCTATCACCGCCAGCTGATGCTCGCCCTGCACCGCGGCGGCCGGCAGGCGGAGGCCCTCGCCGTCCACCGCGACCTCCGCAACCGCCTGCGAGAGGAACTCGGCATCGAGCCGGGCCCGGCGGTGCGCAGCGCCCACGTGGAGGTGCTGCGGGGGAGCGGCGCGGTGGGCGAGACACCGACGTCCGCGCCCGTCTCGGGCGACGAGACGGGCGCGGACGCGCCGCGGCCACTCACGCAGTTCCCCGCGCCCCCGAGGCACGCGTCGACGCACCGTCAGACGAAAGCTGACGGCGCCGATGAACGGCCGAGGCCCGCCCGCGACGATGAACGGCCGGGACCGCCCGCCCGGACGCCCGACGAACCGACCACTCCCCGTTCTACGCGCGGCGACTCCCTGTCCCCCCACCCCGCCCAACTCCCGCCGCCCCCGGCCCACTTCACGGGCCGCACCACCATTCGCGACGAACTGACCCGCACTCTCACCCCCACCCCCACCCTCACCGGCACCCGTCCACCCGCAGCCGCCGACGGCGATTCCGCCCCACAGGGGCCACCCGCACCCGACGACGAAACCGTCACGGGTGGTGCGGGTGGGAACACAAAGGCCGAAGGCGAAGCCGAGGCCACGGCCGCCCCCGCCCCCGCCCTGGCCGTACTCAGCGGCATGGCCGGCGTCGGCAAGAGCGCGCTCGCGCTACACGTGGCGCACCAGCTGCGGGAACGTTTCCCCGACGGCCAGCTCTACGTCAACCTGCACGGCGCCACCCCCGGCATGCCCCCGCTCGCCCCCGGCCAGGCCCTCGCCGCGCTCCTGCGGGACCTCGGCGCCGATCCCCGGCACATCCCCGAACACCCGGATGCAGCCGCCGCTCTGCTGCGCTCGCTGCTGGCGCCGACCCGCACCCTGCTGCTCCTCGACGACGCCGCGAACGCCGCCCAGGTACGGCCGTTGCTCCCCGGCGGCCCCGGCTGCGCGGTGCTCGTCACCAGCCGTTCGCCGCTCACCGCGCTCGACGGTGCCCGCCGCTTCCCGCTCGGGCCGCTGACCGGCGAGGACAGCGCGGCACTGCTGCGCGCGGTCAGCGGGCGTACGGAGATCGACGCCGGTCACCCGCTCGTCGGCCTCACCGGACGGCTCCCGCTCGCCCTGCGCGTCGTGGCCGCCCGGCTGGCCGCCCGCCGCGCCCTCACCCCCGAGGTGCTGGCCCGTCAACTGGCCGCCACCGAGGACAGACTGCACCACCTCGAATACGACGACCTCAGCGTCCGGCGCTCCCTCGCCGTCGCCCACGACGCCCTCGCCGGCTCCGACCACGCCCCCGACCGCGACGCCGCCCTGGTCCTGCGCCGCCTCGGCGCCCTCGACCTGCCCACCTACGGCGCCCCGCTGATCGCCCAGCTCACCGGCACCGACGAGCGCCGCGCCGAGGCCGCCCTGGACCGCCTGGTCGACGTAGCCCTCCTGGAGGAGACCGCATACGGCCGCTACACCCCGCACGACCTGGTACGGCACTTCGCCCGGGAGCTTGCCGACAGCGGTCCCGACGGAACCGACGTCCCGGACGCCACCGCCACCGCCACCGCCGGTGCCACCGCCCAAACCGCCCGCGCCGGTGCCACCGCCGAAACCGCCCGCGCCGAGGCCGCCCTCACCGCCCTGCGCTGGTTCGCCGCCGTCGCCGAGCGTGCCCTCCTAGCGATCCTCGAACCGGGACTCGACCGGGGCGACCGCCGCCGGCCCACCGCTGCCCAGCCCCCCGAACACCAGCCGTACACCGCCGCCCTGCCGTCCTTCGCCTGCGCCGAACACGCCTTCGCCTGGGGCGACACGGAGCTGGAGAACATCGTCGCCCTGGTGGAGCGGTACGCCGACACCGCCGACGCACGGATCAGCTCCTGTCTCGCCACGCTCGTCCGGCTCCTCTACCCCTACCTGCTGCGCAGCGGCCGGGTCGCCGAGATGGAGGTGCTCGGCACCGCCGCCCTGGCCGCCGCCCGGCGCCTCGGCGACGAGCCGGCCGAGGCCTACGCCCTGGGCGACCTCGCCGGCCTGCGCTTCCTCACCGGCCGTCAGCGGGAGGCGCTCGCCCTGACCGACGGTGCGCTGGTCCTGTGGCGGCGGCTGGGCGTGGCGTCCTGGATCCGGCGCGGCCTGAACAACCGGGGGCTGCTCCTTGAGGGGCTCGGCCGGTACGAGGAGTCGGGCGAGGCGCTGCGGCAGAGCCTGGACCACTCCCGGCAGCTGAACGACCCCTACGGCGAGGCCGTCACCCACAGCCATCTCGGCAACCTCTACGAGCACACCGACCCGCGCGCCGCCATCGAGCAGCACCGGCGCTCCCTCGCGATCGGGGACGCGATCGGCGCCGTCATCCTGCGGCACTCGGCGCACTGCAACATCGGCTACGCCCATCTCCGCCTCGGCGAACCCGGGGCCGCCGCCGCGCACTTCGAGGAGAGCCTGCGCATCCTCGGCGGCCACGGCGACTGGCACGGCGAGTCCCAGACCCGCCTCGGTCTGGTCCGCGCGCTGCGCGTCCTCGGCCGGACCGACCGCGCCCACCACGAGTGCGCCGAACTCCTGCGCCGCGCCGACGCCCGAGCCGATCGCTACAGCGGCGGTCTGGCCCGCCACCAACTCGGCCTGCTCCTGCGCGAGCAGGGGCGCACCGACGCGGCGTACGACGCCTGGCGCGCGGCCCTCACCGCCCTGGACGGCACGGACGAGCCGGACGTCCTCGCCGAACTGCGCGCCCTGCTGGCCTCCGGCACCTGACCAGGCCGGTCACTTCGCGTCGGCATAGCACTCCACCACCGCCGTCGTGAAAGGGAACCGCACCGGTGTCTGCCCGAACGTCAGCCGTCCGGCCAGGTCGGCCGCCTCCCGTATGGCCGTCACGACGGTCCCGGTCTCCTCCTCGGGGCAGTGCACGATCACCTCGTCGTGCTGGAAGAAGACCAGCTCGGCCGCCAGGTCCGCGCAGGTCCGGCGCAGTGCCGCGAGCATCAGCAGGGCCCAGTCGGCGGCGCTGCCCTGGACCACGAAGTTGCGGGCGAAGCGGCCTCTGGCCCGGGAGTTGGTGGAGGCGTACCCCGGCACCCAGCCCTCGGCCGCCTGCTCCTCCGGCTCCTCCTGGGGCATCCCCGCCTCCTCGGTGCCGTCGCCCGCGCCGGTCGCCGGCGGACAGGTGCGGCCCAGCCAGGTGCGCACCAGCCGGCCCTCCTCGCCCGCCCGTGCCGCCTCGTCGACGTACGCCACCGCCTTCGGGAAACGGCGTCTGAGCGCGGCCAGGTTCTTCAGTCCGTCGCCCGAGGTCTGGCCGTAGACCGCGCCGAGGACGGCGAGCTTGGCCTGCGCGCGGTCGCCGGCGAAGGCGCGGTCGGAGACGGACTGGTAGAGGTCGGTCTCCCGGCCGGCGACCTCCATCAGCCCGGGGTCGCGGGAGATCGCCGCCAGTACGCGCGGTTCCATCTGGTCGGCGTCGGCCACGACCAGCCGCCAGCCGGGGTCGGCGACCGCGGCCCGCCGGATCACCTTGGGGATCTGCAGGGCGCCCCCGCCGTTGGTCACCCAGCGCCCGGTGACCGTACCGCCCGCGTGGAACTCGGGCCGGAAACGGCCTTCGCGCACCCAGTCCTGGAGCCAGGTCCAGCCGTGCGCCACCCAGATCCGGTACAGCTTCTTGTACTCCAGGAGCGGTTCCACCGCCGGGTGGTCGACGGTCGAGAGCTCCCAGCGGCGGGTGGACTTCACCTTGATCCCGGCCTGGGCGAAGGCCTTGACCACATCGGCCGGCAGGTCCGGACGCACCCGCCTGCCGAACGCGGCCGACACCTCGTCGGCCAGCTCGGCCAGCCGGCGCGGCTCACCGCCGCCCGCGTACCGCTCGCCGAGCAGTTCGCGCAGCACCGCGCGGTGGACCTCGGCGCTCCAGGGCACGCCCGCGCCGTTCATCTCGGCGGCGATCAGCATCCCGGCCGACTCGGCGGCGGTCAGCAGCCGCATCCGGTCCGGGTGCTCGGTCCGGTCGTGCCGGCGCTGCTGCTCGGCGTAGACCGCGAGGAGTTCGTCGAGCGTCAGGCGGGCGGTGCCCTGCGGCTCGAACAGCGGGGACTGCGCGCCCGGCTCGGCCGCGCGCTGCGGCGGGTCGGGCGGTACGGGACCGCCACGGAGGCGGGCCAGGGCGGCGGCGGCCGAGCGCGGCTCGCCCGACCGTCCCTCGTGGCCCAGCAGAAGTGTCTCGGCGTCCTCGATGTCGTAGCACCGCTCGACTCGCACCCCCGTGGCGAGCAGACGCGGGTAGACCTCGGCGGTCGACCGCCACACCCAGCGCGTTACCTCCGGGCGGTCCCTGACCGCCCCGGCGAGATCGGGCTCCCGCCGCACCGGCCCTGCGGGCAGCCCGTCCGGACCGAGGGGGGCGACGTCCACGCCACCGTCCTCGGCCGGAGCGAGAGCCCACCGGTCGGTCATGCTGCGAGTGTGGCACCCACCACTGACAATCGCTCTGACCTGCGATTTCAGCGCTCCGAGGCTCTCTCAGCCCGCCTCGCCCCCCTTCGGCTCGTCAGCCGCCTCCGCCGCGTTCTTCTTCTGTTCCACCAGCAGCCCCAGCACCTTGGCGATGTACTCCTCGGTCGCCGGCTTGGTGATGCCCAGTCCGCTGAGGACGCCGTCGCCGTTCTCGTGTTCGAGGAGGGCCAGCAGCAGGTGTTCGGTGCCGATGTAGTTGTGGCCGAGGCGGAGGGCCTCGCGGAAGGTGAGTTCGAGGGCCTTCTTGGCCTCCGGGCCGTAGGGGACGAGGTCGGGGACGTTCTCCGAGGCCGGCGGGAGCGCGGCCGTGGCCGTCCGGCGCACGGTG
The DNA here is from genome assembly GCF_040652195.1 of Streptomyces sp. NPDC048278. Classification (NCBI taxonomy): domain Bacteria; kingdom Bacillati; phylum Actinomycetota; class Actinomycetes; order Kitasatosporales; family Streptomycetaceae; genus Streptomyces; species Streptomyces sp. NPDC048278. Next base: position 65,257 of record NZ_JBEZLP010000018.1, on the reverse strand, counting down.
TCGAGCAGGACGCCCTGCGCGAGGATCGCCTTCGCCGCGATGCCGTCCGGTTCGGCCAGCAGGCCGAGGACCAGGTGCTCGGGGCGGCCCTCCGGGTTGCGTGCCGCGACCGCTTCGTTGTGGGCCGCCATCACCACGTTCCGCGCGCGGGGGGTGTAGCGGTCGAAGCCCTGGTTCGGGTCGAGGGCGGCGGACTCCTTCGGCACGAAGCGCTTCTGGGCCGCCTGCCGGGTGACGCCCATGCTCTTGCCGATGTCGGTCCAGGACGCGCCCGAGCGCCGGGCCTGGTCGACGAAGTGGCCGATCAGGTGGTCGGCCACGTCGCCCAGGTGGTCGGCGGCGATGACCGCGTCCTGAAGCTGGTCGAGGGGTTCGGGGTGCACCTTCTTGATCGCCGCGATGAGGTCGTCGAGGCGTACGGATGCCGTGATGTTCGGGTCGGTTGCCATATGTCAACCGTAGGTTGACACCCTCACGGTGTCAACCATCGGTTGACACCTCTCTCGCAAGGGGCCGGGAGGGTTGTCCACAGGGTGTGGACGGCCGCCGACCGCTGTCGGCGCCGCATGGCACGATCGACCCGTGACCAGCAGCCTGCCCAGCACCGTCGACCGAGCCTTCCAGAGCGCCCTCTACGACGACACCGACTCCGGCCTCGACACGGGCGCGTCCCTCCTCGCGGCCGACTCCGGTGCCGACGCGGAACTGGGAAACCGGGGCCGGGAGTTCGTCGCGGCGGCCTGGCGGCGCGGCTGGCAGCCCGCCGACGTCGTACGGCTGGTGCGGCGCGAGCTGGACGAGCCGCACCTCCGGCTCACCGCCGGGCTGATCAGGGCGCAGGCGCCGGACGACCGGCCGCGCGGCCCCCGCTGGCGGGCGCAGCTCGACGCGCTGCCGGAGGCGGACGGCCACGCACGCGTGGGCGACCGTTTCTCGCACGCCACCGCCGTCCTGGAGCTCTACCGCCTGCTGCTGCGGCTGCCCGCCCTGGAGCCCCTCGACGAGCCCCGGCCCGCCGCGACCGCGCACCGCCCGCAGTCCCGCATGCTCACCCGGATCCGCGCGCTGCTCGCCAAGGCCGAGGCGACCGGCTTTCCGGAGGAGGCGGAGGCGCTCAGCGCCAAGGCGCAGGAACTGATGGCCCGGCACAGCGTGGACGAGGCGCTGCTCGCAGCCGGTGCGCCCGCGCCGGACACGCCGGGTGCCTGCCGGATCGGCGTCGAGCCGCCGTACGAGCAGGCCAAGGCGGTGCTCCTGGACGCGGTCGCCACGGCCAACCACTGCCGTGCGGTGTGGAACGAGCCGCTGGCGTTCTCCACGGTCGTCGGCTTCGAGGCTGACCTGGAGGTGGTCGAGCTGCTCCACACCTCGCTGCTGGTGCAGGCCACGCACGCGATGGCGAAGGCGGAGGCGGCGCAGCGGGCGGGTGGCCGCAAGCGCACGAAGACCTTCCGCCAGTCCTTCCTGGCGGCCTACGCCCACCGCGTCGGCGACCGCCTCAGGGCGGCGGCCCGGTCGGCCGTGGCCGACACCGAGTCCCCCCAGGACCTGCTCCCGGTCCTCGCCACCAGAGAGCTGGCCGTCACCAACCGCCTGGACCAGATGTTCCCCGCCACCACCACAACCCGCCTCCGCACCGTCACCGACGAGGCCGGCTGGACAGAAGGCACCAAAGCAGCCAACCAAGCCCAAGTCCACCCCCACCCCCACCTCCCCTGACCCCCACCGGCGGTCACCCAGTCCACGACCGCAACCGCCGCCCCACCAGGGGCGCGGGGAACTGCGCGAACCCCCCCACCGGCGGTCAGCCGAACCACAGCCGCAACCGCGACCCCTCCAGGGGCGCGGGGAACTGCGCGAAAACCCCCACCGGCGGTCACCCACAACACGACCGCAATCACCCGCCCCTCTAGGGGCGCGGGGAACTGCGCGAGAACCCCCACCGGCGGTCAGCCAAACCACGACCGCGACCACCCGCCCCCCCTCCAGGGGCGCGGGGAACTGCGCAAAACCCCCCACCCCCGGTCGGCCGAAACGCGACCGCACCGCCCCCCCCGCCCCGAATCAGTCCCCCGCCTGCTGAAACGCCCCCACCGCAGCGTTCGGCTTGTCGGCCGCCCCCTTGCCCGCCACCGCCCCGTACTTCCACGGGAAGCTCTCCGTCGCATCGCTCCCCGGCAGGGACACCGTCAGCGAAGTGGCCGCAAGACTCGCCTGGTCGCCGTCCTTGCCGCGCACGTAGCTGATGGAGAACGTCGCGGAGTCCCCCTTGGCCAGCGTGAGCTTGTCACTCTTGGCGCCCGACTGCGCGGCGACAGCCGCCCCCGTACCGCCCGCCTTCAGCGTGACGCCGGCGAAGCCGTCCAGCGTGCACGGCGCGCTCTGGTTGGTGATGCTCACCGGCACCTCACCGGTGTCCCCCGCGGCCGGCGCCACGCTCACGGAGCCGACCTGGACGGAGACCTTGCCGATCTCGCAGGCCGAGCTGTTCTTGCCGCTGGAGCTTGAGCCGCTGCCGTTGCAGGCGGTCAGGGCCAGGGCGGCGGCGACGGTGGTGACGGCGGTGACGGTGAGCGGAATGGCGCGCATGTGCAGATCCCCATCGAGGTCGTGACGGTGTCCCAGCATCATCACGCCCCGGCCCGGCCCCCGCGCGCCCGCCCCCGTCTCCGACCGCTTCCCGGCGTGTTCCCGCCACCCGCGAGGGCCGTCGGAAACACGCAGGGAAGCGGCCGGACAGGGCCTTACCGGGCCCTACTGCCCAAGGCTCGCCGTCGGCAGCCCCGACGGCAGCTTGCCGCCCTCGGCCCTCGTGTAGGTCTCCGCGCCCGATTTTCCGGACCAGGTGACCTTCATGCCGCTCTTGCTGACCGAGTCCACCATTCCGGTGACCCGGTCCTTGCTGCCGTCCGTGCAGGTGAGATGGATCATCCGCATCCCGGCCTCCTCACCGGCGGTCCCGCTGCACACGGCCCCGCCGGTCTCGAAGAGCCCGGCCTCCTTGCCGGTGACGACCAGCGCGACGATCTTGCCGCCGCTCGTCGTGATCCAGCTGCCCTGCAGCGCGTCGGACGAGGTCGCGGAGCCGTCCGAACCGGCCGAGGCGGTGGCGCCCGTGGACGACGTGCCCGACGGCGTGGCCGAGGAGCCGCTGTCGGACCCGCCACCCCCGCTGCACGCGGTCAGTGCGAGCGCGCCCACCAGCCCCGCGGCGGCGGCAGCGATCCGCAGGGCCGGCCGCGTGGCCGCCGTGGCGGACGCGCCGCGCCCCGCAGTCGCGGGCGTGACCGAAGCCGCCGCCGTCGCCGTCTCCTCGCGCGTCGCACCCGCACCCGTACCCGTACTCGCCGTAGCCGTGGTCACCGCAACGCTCCCGAGCTCTAGGGGTCGGCCGCCCGGCCGCCCGGACGACAGCGGCAAGCTACCAGCACTCACCAGGAGGACTTGCGTACGCCAGGTAGGTATCCGCTGTGGGCCTGGTCGCGCAGATTCACCCGGGACAGGCCGAACGCACGGAAGTAACCGCGCGGCCGGCCGTCCACCTGGTCCCGGTTGCGCACGCGCGTGGCGCTCGCGTCGCGCGGCTGCCCGTGCAGCTCACGCGCGGCGGCGAGCCGCTCCGCCGCGGTCGAGGACGGCCGCCGGAGGATCTCCTTCAGCTCGGCCCTGCGGGCGGCGTACCGCGCGACGACCTCGCGCCGTCGCTCGTTCTTCGCGATCTTGCTCTTCTTCGCCATATCGGTGCTCCGCCCCCGTCAGACCTTCACGCCCCGCGCGCGGATGCGCGCCACGGCCGCGTCGACACCGATCGTGTCGACGGTCTTCACGGCGCGGACGCTCAGCCGGAGCCGTACGTGCCTGTTCTCGCTCGGCAGCCAGTAGCGCCGGGTCTGGATGTTGGGGTCGAAGCGGCGGGAGGTCCGCCGGTGGGAGTGGGAGATCCGGTTGCCGAAGCCGGGCCTGGCGCCGGTCAGCATGCAGTGGGCGGACATGGTGACGTACCTCTCTCGCGGGGGAGCCCCGGAAGCTAGTTCTAATGGGATTCATTTTCAGTAAGGTACCAGTCATGGCACGCAACGAACTCCGGCCGGTGATCAGGCTCAGGTCCACCGCAGGGACCGGCTACACCTACGTGACCCGCAAGAACCGCCGCAACGACCCGGATCGCATGACCCTGCGCAAGTTCGACCCGGTCGCGGGACGGCACGTCGACTTCCGAGAGGAGCGCTGAACCGCCGCCATGCGCAAGGGAATCCACCCCGCCTACGGGCCCGTCGTGTTCCGTGACCGGGCCGCGAACCACGCCTTCCTCACCCGCTCGACGCTGGCGGGCGCGGAGGGGACCGGCAGGACGATCGAGTGGGAGGACGGCCGGACCTACCCGGTGGTCGACGTCGAGATCTCGAACGTCAGCCACCCCTTCTACACCGGCACCGCCCGCGTCCTGGACACCGCCGGGCGCGTGGAGCGCTTCGAGCGTCGGTACGGAAGGCAGAGCTGATGTCCCCCGGAGCCCCGCCCCCCGAAGCCCCGTCCCCCGGCGCCCCGCTGCCCTCCGCCCCGCTCCCGGTCGTGATCGTCGGCGGGCTGCACGCCGTCGCCCGCAGGCAGGCCGTCGCCCGGCTGCTCGCCGACGTCCCGGGCAGCGCCGTACTCCACCACGACCTCGCCATGGCCGCCGAGGGCACGGTCGTACGGACGGTCCGGGACGCCCGCGGCCTGCTGTCCCGTGCCGAGACGCCCCTGGTCGACGACTGCGCGTGCTGCGCCCTGCGCGAGGACCTGGTGCCCGAGCTGCGGCGGCTCGCCGCCGACGGCGCCACCCGGCTCGCGATCGTCGAGCTGTGGGACTCCGTCGAGCCCAAGGCGATGACCGAGGTCGTCGTCGCCGGCGGGCTCACCGTCACCGGCGTGATCACCGCCGTCGACCCGGCCCTCCTGCTGCCCTGCCTGGGCAACGGCGACGACCTCGCCGACGCCGGGCTCGCCGCGGCGGCCACCGACCGGCGCACGGTCGCCGACACCTTCGCCCGGCAGCTGGAGTACGCCCCCGTCCTCGCCGTCCTCGACTCCCCGGAGGCCGACGACGAGGACCGCGAGCTGCTCGCGCAGCTCCATCCGACAGCCCGCCAGGTCCCCCTCCCGGGCGGCCACCCCGGGGACCTGGCGGGCGCTGCGGGCGCGCTGGCCCGGGCCGCGCTCGCCGGCTTCGACGTCGAGGCGGCGGCAGCCGCCCAGCATCCGGCGTGTGCGCTGCTCCCCGCCGAGGCCGACGGCCACGGCGTCGCCACGCTGGTCTGGCGGCACAGGCGGCCGTTCCACCCCGGGCGGCTGTACGCCGCCCTGGAGGACCTGACCTGCGCCGCCGCCCGCAGTCGTGGCCGGTTCTGGCTCGCCGACAAGCCCGACGTGCTGCTCCACTGGGACGCGGCGGGCGGCGCGCTGTGCGTGGAGAGCGTGGGGCCGTGGCTCGCCTCCCTCCCGGACGCGGCCTGGGAGCTGGTCCCGCCGGTGCGCCGGGCCGCCGCCGCACTCGACTGGCATCCGGAGCACGGCGACCGCTGCCAGCACCTGGTCTTCACGTCTCCCGGGCTCGACGGCGACGGGCTCGAACGGCTGCTGGAGTCCTGCCTGCTGACCGACGCCGAGTACGCCGCCGGGCGCGCCGCCTGGCTGCGGCTGCCGCCCGCCTTCGACGCCCTCCTGGAGGTCTGACCCGATGCCCCGCCCCCGCAGGACCGACCGCGGCCCGGTGAAGGACCGGCCCGACCCGCTGGCGGAGGCCGGCGTGACGTACATCGACTACAAGGACACCGACCTGCTGCGGAAGTTCGTCTCCGACCGCGGCAGGATCCGCAGCCGCCGCGTCACCCGCGTCTCCGCCCGGCAGCAGCGGCTGCTGGCCAGGGCGATCAAGAACGCACGCGAGATGGCACTGCTGCCGTACGGAACCACGCGATGACGCGTCGTGTTTCAGCGAGTTTCAGCCGTCGTAGCCGAGCCGCCGCGGCCCAGTCCGCGTAGCCCGATCGTCGTAACCCGATCGGCGTAGCCCGACAGGGACGTCGCAGAGGCCGGTGCGCGGGCCGTCACAGGCCCGCGCACCGGCCTCTTTCGCGTCGTCGACGTGCAGGTTCTCGCCTACGACAGGCGGCGGACGCCGTCCGTCCGGTGGTCCGATCCCGATCCGGCCAATCTCGCTCACCGGACCATCACACGGGCGCTGGAACACGGGGGCCCGGGTGTGCGTCTTTTCTCTGTGCAGGAAGGATTCGATCCGGGGCAGACGTCTGGAACGGGCTGGGTAAAGCGGGCGTCAAAGCTGTAACCGCAGGAACACCCCCCGTGCACGTGCATCTGCTCATGCATCTGCACGTGAACAAGGTTATGATCCGGGTCAGTTGACCGCTGCATCAATGGTCACATCAGCCAGTTAGTGCACCACCGGGGAGCGACCTGTGAACCTCGACGTTGACGGCGTGTACGGGGGGTTTGACGTGTACAACGGCATGGCTGCCACGCAGCTGGACGGAGTGGCCTGGCAGAAGAGCAGGCACAGCAACTCGCAGGGCTCCTGCGTGGAGTTCGCCCGGCTGCCGGGCGGCGACGTGGCGGTCCGCAACTCGCGCTTCCCGGACGGGCCGGCGCTCGTCTACACGCGGGCCGAGATCGAGGCGATGCTCCTCGGCGTCAAGGACGGCGAGTTCGACCACCTGATCACGAGCTGACGGCGGCCGTGTCCGGGGCGACCCGGTGCGTTCGGCGCCCGACGCGCGGGTAACGCGCGTAGAAACCCGGCGTCCGAAGGCGCCGGGTTTCTCATTCGGCGGGCTGCAGCCGGAACAGCGCCCACACGACCTTGCCGCTGAGGGTGCCGGCCAGCGGGTGCCAGCCCCAGCTGTCGCTGAACGAGTCGACCAGGAACAGCCCGCGGCCCGACTCCGCTGAGAAGTCCTCGGAGTCGCGCGGGACGGGCGTCTCGTGGCTGGGGTCGCGCACCGCGCACACCAGCCGTCCGGTCCACCGCATCAGGTGCAGCCGCACCGCCGGCGCGTGCGGCGGTGCGAGGCAGTCGGTCTCGCCGGGCACCGCGTGCCGCAGGGCGTTGGTGACGAGCTCCGAGACGACGAGACAGATGTCGTCGAAGCGGTCGCCGACGTCCCACTGGCCGAGCGTTCTGCGGGTGAACTGGCGGGCTTCGCGCACGGCTTCGTAGCGGGCGGGCAGGGCGCACGAGGCGGCGTTGGACACGGCCGCGGGATCAAGCGGCGGAAGGCCCTGCCGTAATGGCTTGAGCATGGTCGATCCATTCGTCCCCATGCGAGGCACTCCCGGGAATTCGCGGTCGTTGCGATGCAGCGGTGGCGCGGGACCATGGTTTCGGATGCGTAGAGCAGATGCAAGGGCAGATGCACGTGCACGCGACCGAATTGGACCCTCCCGTACCGCTTGTTGGCCATTTTTTCCGCCAACTTCCCGCCCTTGGCTTACTACCTGCTTGCAACTTCCTGTGCTTAAACTTTGGCCGCTTGCCGTTTCCGTAACCGGACGAGTACTGCTCGAAGTGTTTTAGTGGCAGACTGCGGGCCCTGAAGACGGTTGGGGAGGCTGGCGAACGTGAGCGCGGGAGAGCCCGGATCGGTGGTGCGGCGAATGCTGCTCGGCTCGCAACTCAGGCGGCTGCGCGAAGCCCGCGGCATCACCCGGGAAGCCGCGGGGTACTCGATCCGTGCCTCCGAGTCGAAGATCAGTCGCATGGAGCTGGGCCGGGTGAGCTTCAAGACCAGGGACGTGGAAGACCTGCTGACGCTGTACGGCATCACCGACGAGGCCGAGCGCGAACAGCTTCTCTCCCTCGCCCGGGAGGCCAACGTCGCGGGCTGGTGGCACAGTTACTCGGACGTCCTGCCGACCTGGTTCCCCACCTATGTCGGCCTGGAGGGCGCGGCCCATCTGATCCGCGCCTACGAGGTGCAGTTCATCCACGGCCTGCTGCAAACCGAGGAGTACGCGCGCGCCGTGGTGCGGCGCGGCATGCGCGGGGCCGGCGAGGCCGACATCGAACGGCGGGTCACGCTGCGCCTGGAGCGGCAGAAGTACCTGGTGGCCGAAAACGCCCCCGACTTCCACATCGTCCTCGATGAGGCGGCCCTGCGCCGCCCCTACGGCGACCGCGAGGTGATGCGCGGCCAGCTCCAGCACCTCGTGGAGATCTCCGAGCGGCCCAACGTACGGCTGCAGATCATGCCGTTCAGCTTCGGCGGGCACTCCGGGGAGGGCGGTTCGTTCACCATCCTGAGCTTCCCCGAGTCGGACCTCTCCGACGTGGTCTACCTGGAGCAGCTCACCAGCGCCCTCTACCTCGACAAGCGCGAGGACGTCGCCCAGTACGAGCAGGCGCTCAAGGAACTCCAGCAGGACAGCCCGGGACCCGACGAGAGCCGCGACCTGCTCCGGGGTCTCCTCCAACTTTCCTAGGGCTCTCCCCAGAAGTTCGCTCTCTGTCCCCAACTCGCCTGTGACACAAGTACGATGACGCGTGATCAGACCGTGATGTTGATCATGCCTGCTAGTGATTTGGGGATCACATGTCGTCGTACTTCACTGACCTGGCCCAGCAGTACATCGACGGTGAGTGGCGCCCGGGGACCGGTTCCTGGGACATCATCGACTTCAACCCGTACGACGGCGAGAAGCTCGCGTCGATCACCATAGCCGCGGTCGACGAGATAGATCAGGCCTACCAGGCCGCAGCCCGCGCCCAGAAGCAGTGGGCCGCCACCAACCCCTACGCCCGCCGCGCCGTCTTCGAGAAGGCCCTGCGCCTCATCGAGGAGCGGGACGCGGAGATCACCGAGGCGATCATCGCCGAGCTCGGCGGCACGCGTCTGAAGGCCGCCTTCGAGCTGCACCTCGCCAAGGAGTTCCTGCGCGAGTCGATCCAGTGGGCACTGCGCCCCGAGGGCAGGATCCTGCCCTCCCCGGTGGACGGCAAGGAGAACCGCGTCTACCGGGTGCCGGTCGGCGTCGTGGGCGTGATCAGCCCCTTCAACTTCCCCTTCCTGCTGTCGCTCAAGTCGGTCGCCCCGGCGCTCGCGCTCGGCAACGGCGTGGTCCTCAAGCCGCACCAGAACACCCCGATCGTCGGCGGCACCCTGGTCGCGAAGATCTTCGAGGACGCGGGTCTGCCCGGCGGCCTGCTCAACGTGGTCGTCACCGACATCGCGGAGATCGGCGACGCGTTCATCGAGCACCCGATCCCGAAGGTCATCTCCTTCACCGGCTCCGACAAGGTGGGCCGGCACGTGGCCACCGTCTGCGCCTCGCTCTTCAAGCGCACGGTGCTCGAACTGGGCGGCAACAGCGCGATCGTGGTCCTCGACGACGCCGACGTCGACTACGCGGTCGACGCCGCGGTCTTCAGCCGCTACGTCCACCAGGGCCAGGTCTGCATGGCCGCCAACCGCGTCCTGGTCGACCGCGCGGTCGCGGACGAGTTCACCGAGAAGTTCGTCGCCAAGGTGAAGACCCTCAAGGCCGGCGACCCGAACGACCCGGCGACCGTCATCGGCCCGCTGATCAACTCCCAGCAGGCGGAGTCGGTTTCGGCCACGGTCGAGCAGGCCGTCGCCGAGGGCGCCACCGCCCTGCTGCGCGGCACCACCACCGACAACCTGGTCGAGCCCTCGGTCCTCACCGGCGTCCCGGCCGACTCCGACCTGCTCCGCCAGGAGGTCTTCGGACCGGTCGCCTTCCTCATCCCGTTCGACGGCGAGGAGGAGGCCGTACGCCTCGTCAACGACACCCCCTACGGCCTCAGCGGCGCCGTCCACACCGGGGACGTCGAGCGGGGCGTGGCCTTCGCGAAGCAGATCGACACCGGGATGTTCCACGTCAACGACGGCACCGTGCACGACGAGCCCGTCGTCCCCTTCGGCGGCGAGAAGCACTCCGGGATCGGCCGCCTGAACGGCGAGACGACCGTGGAGTCCTTCACCACCCTGAAGTGGATCTCGGTACAGCACGGCCGGAGCGGCTTCCCCTTCTAGCCGGCGAAGCCCGGTCGCGGGGCCCTATAGGACGCCATCTGTCCTATAGGGCCCGTAGCTTCGGTCGTGTCAGGGAGACACCACCCGAGGAAAGGCGGCCGGTCATGGTCACCCACGTTCCCGCGGAAGCACAGGGCGACGAGCGCGGAGCACTGCTCTCCTTCATCGAGGAGCAGCGCGGCGGCATCCGCCGGGCGCTGCTCGGCCTCACCGACGAGCAGGCGGCCAGCAGGCCCAGCGCGAGCGAGCTGTCCCTGGCGGGCCTGCTCAAGCACTGCGCCGAGGTCGAGCAGAGCTGGATCGCCCGCGCCAGGCAGGAGCCGCCGGCGATCGAGCGCGACCAGTCCAACTGGCACGAGACCTTCCAGCTGGTCGGCGACGAGACGGTGGCCTCCCAGCTGGCGTACTGGGAGCAGGTCGCCGCCGAGACGGAGAAGTTCATCCGCTCGGTCCCCAGCCTCGACGACACCTTCCCGCTCCCCGAGGCCCCCTGGTTCCCGAAGGGCAGCGTCTCCATGCGCTGGGTCTGCCTCCACCTGATCCGCGAGACCGCCCGCCACGCCGGCCACGCCGACATCGTCCGCGAGTCCCTGGACGGCAAGACGGCCTTCGAGCTGGTGGCGCTGGAACGGGGCGCCTAGCAGCGCCCCTTCGCGGGCGGGCCCCGAAGGGGCGCGGGGCCGTATCAATATGCGGCTCCGCCGCGTGGGCGCGACCAGCCACGACGGCGCCGTACCCGACACTCGGCGGACGCACACGGCGGCTCTCCCCGCGGAGCGCTCAGTGGTGGAAGCTGGTCGCCGCCTCCTTGTCGTGGGTCAGCGGATGCGGCTGCCGGCGCAGCTCGGGTAGGAGCCGGGTCAGGTCGTCGACGAACAGGTCCGCCAGGTCCTTCGAGAAGCCGTTGCGGCACACCACCCGCAGCACGGACAGGTCCTCCCGGTTCGCCGGGAAGGTGTACGCCGGCACCAGCCACCCGCTCTCGCGCAGCCGCCGGGACACGTCGAAGACGTCGTACGCCGTCACGTGGTCGGCGGTGGTGAAGGCGAACACGGGCAGCTCGTCGCCCCGGGTGAGGAGCCGGAAGTCGCCGAGCGCCTCGATGCGTGCGGCGAGCCCGGTCGCCACGTCCCGGGACGCCTGCTGCACCGCGCGGTAGCCGTCCCGGCCCAGCCGCAGGAACGTGTAGTACTGCGCGACCACCTGGGCGCCGGGCCGGGAGAAGTTGAGGGCGAAGGTGGGCATGTCGCCGCCCAGGTAGTTGACCCGGAAGACCAGTTCCTCGGGCAGCGCCTCCTTGTCCCGCCACAGCGCCCAGCCGACGCCCGGGTAGACCAGCCCGTACTTGTGGCCCGAGGTGTTGATCGACGCCACGCGCGGGAGGCGGAAGTCCCACACCAGGTCCTCGTCGAGGAAGGGCGCGATCATCCCGCCGGACGCGCCGTCCACATGGACCGGGACGTCGATCCCGGTGCGCTCCTGGAGGGCGTCCAGGGCCGCGCAGAGGTCGGCGACCGGCTCGTAGGACCCGTCGAAGGTGGAGCCGAGGATGGCGACGACCCCGATGGTGTTCTCGTCGCAGAGGTCGGCGGCGGCCTGCGCGTCCAGGTGGTAACGGTCGCCCTCCATGGGCACGAACCGGGGCTCCACCTCCCAGAAGTTGCAGAACTTCTCCCAGCAGACCTGGACGTTGATGCCCATGATCAGGTTCGGCCGGGCGGCGCCCGGGTAGCGGTCGGCGTTGCGCTGCATCCAGCGCCGCTTCAGCGCCATCCCGGCCAGCATGCAGGCCTCGCTGGAGCCGGTCGTCGAACAGCCGACGGTGTTCGCCGGGTCCGGCGCGTTCCACAGGTCGGCGAGCATGGCCACACAGCGCCGCTCCAGCTCGGCGGTGCGCGGGTACTCGTCCTTGTCGATCATGTTCTTGTCGTCGCACTCCGCCATCAGGATCCCGGCCTGGGGCTCCATCCAGGTGGTGACGAAAGTGGCCAGATTCAGCCGGGCGTTGCCATCCAGCATCAGCTCGTCGTGCACCAGCTGGTAGGCGGTCGTGGGCGGCAGCGGGCCGTCCGGCAGCCGGTGCGTGGGCGGGGCCTCGGCCATGCCGGCGACCGGGTTCGCCTCACCGAAGAACGGGTTGACGGACATGGGTCGCTCTTGGTGCTTCTGAGGGCCTTTGTGCAGCGGCATGAGGAGTGCCTCCTGGACGACGCGAGGAAATTCACAAGGATCAGCGCAGGGCCGTACCGTCCGCCCGCAACTGCATTCTCGGCCGCCCGGTCACCAGCAGCCACGCGGGCAGCGACGCGATGCACAGCAACGCGATGATGCTCGTCGAGGCCACCAGCACCGCGGCCGTGAACAGGCTCACCCAGCCCTGCCGGGTGATCGCCAACAGCATGCCCAGCACACCCGCCGCCACGCCCACCGAGGGCTGGACCGCGGGCACCAGGGCGTGGGCGCACAGCCCGAGGGAGGCGCCGATGAACACCGACGGAAAGATCCGGCCACCGCGGAAACCGCAGGAGGCGGCCACCAGCAGCGCGGCCAGCTTGACGACCGCCATCACGGCGAACTGCCCGGCCGACCAGCCCCCCGGGTCCTTCGCCAGCTCAGCGACCTCGTCCAGCCCCTTGAAGAGCGTCAGATGGCCGCCCAGCGCCCCCAGGAGGCCCAGCACGAGCCCGCCGACCGGAAGGGCGACCATCGGGTGCCCGAGACGCCGGAAGGCGCCGTGGACGGACGGGAAGGCGTAGACGGCGCACATGCCGAGCAGCGCGGCCGTGGGGGCGACCACCAGCACCGCCAGCAGATCGGGCCAGCGCGGGTGGCCGAGCGCGGGCAGGCCGAGGTCCAGGGCCGGACGGGCCACCAGGGCGGTCGTCATCGAACCGGCACCCGCGGCCATCAGCGGCCCGAAGAGGTTGTCCCACAGCGCCCCCTTCAGCGGTTTCCCGGCCAGCGCCTCGGAGATCACCAGGGCCGCCGCCACCGGCGTCCCGAACAGCGCGCCGAGCGTCGCCGCGTCGGCCAGCGCGGGCCACAGCGAACCCGGCAGCCGGGGCATCGCGAGCCGTCCCAGCCACAGCGCCAGCCCGACGTTGACGGCGATGAGCGGGTTCTCCGGACCGAGGCTCGGCCCGCCCGCCAGCATCAGCACGGTCGCCAGCACCAGCCCGGGCAGCACGGCCGGCGGCAGCGCCACCGCCTCCAGGCCCAGGGTGGCCGGATCGGGCCCCGCGTGCCCCGGCACCTTCCACACCACCAGACCCACCGCGACCCCGGTGGCCGTCAGCATCACCAGCATCCACAGCACCGAGTACCGCCCGACGCCCAGCGCGTCCGGCAGGTTGTTCCACAGCACGTGCTGCAGCCGCTCGGCCAGCGAGCTCACCAGCAGGAACAGCAGGCTGCTCCCGACCCCCACGACGAGGGCGGGCAGGATCATCGGCAGCAGGGCGCGCGCGGGGGCCGAGGGCGGGATGGGAAGCGCCTGCTGCGCGGTGTCCTGGGCCACGGGCCCACCATAAGCGGGCAAAACCGGCACAACATCCTGAACGAAACCCGGCTTGCACCTCACGTGACGTGAGGCCCCAGGGTGGAGCACGGAAAGGAGCGGAAGCTGTTTATCGGACGCCTGTTCAGTACCCCACCTTTCAGGGGGAAGCGTGGGGCATCCGGCCCGAAAGGGCACAGCGGCATGGCTAGGCTCGGCCTGTGCGGCAACCGAGTTGCCGGACCTACCGTCGGACGGACGGGAAGTCAGGCCTGCGGAGGCCGTGTAAGACCGCCCCTCACCGGTCGGCTGTGGCCTGTGAAACAGGAACCCGAGGTGGTGCCGCGTAGCGGTACGGACCAGAATCCCCTACCTCGGCAGGGGAGGGCGTCAATCCGTCGGACAGGTCGCCGGATCTGCAACGCAGGACGGGCATCGGCCTCACCCCCGAGGAACGCTTCGAGCTCCTCGGGGGAGGGCCCCGACCGGTATGCCGAGGAGGCCGACAGCGCTGGTGCTCCACCGAGGCCTACGCCGAGTCCCAGCGTCGCGCGGCCCGCTGCACCAAGGCCGACTGGCAGCGGATGAAGGCCGAGGCCGACGACTGGAGCGCGCGTTACGCCGCCCTGGTGACCGCCGCCGAGCCGGCGGCCGGCGAACGGGCCATGGACATGGCGGAGGAACACCGGCGGCACATCTCGGCCTGGTTCTACGACTGCTCGCCCGAGATGCACCGCTGCCTCGCCGCGATGTACGTGTCCGACGAGCGCTTCAAGGCCCACTACGACGCGATGGCCCCGGGTCTGGCCGAGCACCTCAAGGAGGCGATCGAGGCGAACGCGGCCCGGCTCGCGGGGTGACTAGGCGGCCTTCTCGACGATCACGGCGGTCCCGTAGGCACACACCTCGGTCCCCGCGTCCGCCGCCTCGGTCACGTCGAACCGGAAGGCCAGCACGGCGTTGGCGCCACGCGCGCGGGCCTGCTCGATCAGCCGTTCCATGGCCTGGTTGCGGGTCTGGACCAGCGTTTTCGTCAGCCCCTTCAGCTCACCCCCGATCATCGACTTCAGGCCCGCGCCGATCTGACTGCCCAGGTGCCGGGAGCGCACGGTCAGCCCGAAGACCTCGCCGATGACCTCCCGCACCCGGTACCCGGGAACGTCGTTCGTGGTGACGACCAGCACATCGGCCTGCGGTCCCTGACCGCCGCCGTACTCTTCGATACCCATGTCCACAGCCATTCCCCAGGGCGCCCACAGTGCATCCTGGATCCACCGGTGGAACCTGGGGCGGACACAATGCGTTGATAGCTTTGTGCGCCCGCACAAGGCACTTGCACTGCCCTCACCCCTCAGGAGCCCGGAACCGTGACGACCACGCTTGCCCTCGGCCCGAGCTGGATGGATCCCAACACCCTTCTCGACCAGTTCGGCATCTGGGGCCTGCTCCTGGTCGTCTTCGCCGAGTCCGGCCTCCTGATCGGCTTCTTCCTCCCGGGCGACTCCCTCCTCTTCACCTGCGGCCTGCTGATCACCTCGAACCAGCTGGACTTCCCGCTGTGGGGCGCCGTCGCCCTGATCTGCGTCGCCGCGATCCTCGGCGACCAGGCGGGCTACATGTTCGGCAAGAAGGTCGGCCCGACGCTCTTCAACCGCCCGGACTCCCGCCTCTTCAAGCAGGAGAACGTGGCGAAGGCGCACGAGTTCTTCGAGAAGCACGGCCCCAAGTCCCTGATCCTGGCCCGCTTCGTCCCCGTGATCCGCACGTTCACGCCGATCATCGCCGGCGTCAGCGGCATGGCCTACCGCTCGTTCCTCACCTTCAACGTCATCGGCGGCGTCCTGTGGGGCGCCGGCGTCACCCTGCTCGGCTCCTGGCTCGGCAAGATCGGCTTCGTCAAGGACAACATCGAGCTGATCCTGATCCTGATCGTCTTCGTCTCGGTGATCCCGATCGTCATCGAGTTCCTGCGGGCCCGCTCGAAGGCGAAGAAGGAGGCCGCGGCGACCCCGCCCGAGCAGCCCTTCCAGCCGTTCCAGCAGCACCCCGCGACCGCGGCGCCCCCGATGATGGACGACGCCACGACCCAGCTCCGCAGGATCGAGCCGACCTACACCCCGCAGCAGCCCCAGCAGCAGTACGGCTACGGCCAGCAGCAGCCGTACTACGACCAGGGCGGCTACGACGGCTACGACCAGAACGCCTACGGCCAGCAGCCCAACCCGTACACCGAGGACCACTACCGAGCCCCGTGAGCGGCAACGCCCTGCTTTCAAGGGGCGCGGGGAACTGCGCGATCAACCCCCACGCACCCGCAGCCGCCGTCCGGCCCGAGCCCCCACCCCGGTGGGCGCTCAGAACCCCCTCGTCCGCTTCGCGGCCCTCCGCTTCCCCGCCGACCCCACCCGCAGGGTCAGCCGGGAGATCTCCGACCCCAGATTGACCCCGATGGCGATGGCCATGGCGAGCGACGCCGCCTTGGCCAGCGACACCAGCCCCTTGTCGACCTCGTTCTGCGCCATCGACAGCAGCCCGAAATAGGTCGCCGACCCCGGCAGCAGGGGCCCGATCGCCGCCGTCGTGTACGGCAGCGCGGACGCGAACCGGTACCGCGACAGCAACTGCCCGAACAGCCCCACCAGCCCGGCCGCCACCGCCGTGGAGGCGACCGGGGAGATCTTCCCGGCGTAGTGCATCGCGCCGTAGACCGACCACGCCACGCCCCCGTTGAGGGTCACCGCCAGCACGGTGGATCGTTCCTGCTGGAGCAGGACCGCGAAGGTCAGCGACAGCACCATCGACGCGGCGATCTGCAGCAGCGGCCGTCCGGAGCCGACCAGCGCCGCGTCGGGATTGAGCCGCCCGCCCAGCTTCACGCCGAAGTACAGGACGGTCAGCACCCCGATGACGATGCCGACGAAGAAGTACATGACCTCCAGCAGACGCGCGGAGGCGGTGATGTAGAAGCCGGTGAGCCCGTCCTGGACGCCCGCGACGAGGGCCCGTCCGGGCAGCAGCGCGAACAGCCCACCGGTGACCACGGCGGACGCCGCGACGTCGACGTGAGCGAGCGAGAAGGCGATCCCGATCGCGGCCGGCGGCATCGCGGCGATCATGAACTGGTAGAACTCCGGCAGCCCCCGCCCGGCGCACAGCCAGGCCAGCCGGTCGCCGAGCATCGCGCCGATCGCCGCCGCCACGAACACCAGCGGGCCACCGCCGACGAGTACGGAGGCGGCCCCGGCCAGCAGCCCGCTCGCGGCCGTCAGCGCCCAGCCGGGATACGGGTGCCGGTTGCGCCGGATCTCCGCGAGCCGCCGGTAGGCCTCCTCCAGGGAGACATGGGTCTCGGGGTCGGTCAGGTCGTCCACGAGCCGGAAGACGGCCGCCAGGCGCGTGTAGTCGGTCCCGCGCCGCCGCACCGTCCGGGACGCGGTCACCGGGTCGTCGACGAGCGAGGGCTGGTACGAGATCGCCAGCAGCGTGAAGGTGACGTTCGGCTCGCAGCGGTCGAGGCCGTACGACCGGCAGACCGCGAACATCGCGGCCTCCACGTCCTCCGCGCCCTCGCCGCCCGCCAGCAGCAACTCCCCGATACGCAGCGTCAGGTCGAGCACGCGCGGGACGGCGGGAGCGCCCTCCTCGGCCTTCTGCGCCGGCTCCACCGCCGGCCGCTCGGCCACCGGCATGCGCAGCATCGTGCGCATCCGGTCCTGCCAGGGCGCGTCCTTGACGAGGCTGACCGCGGGGAACCCGGAGGCCGGCGTGAAGACCGGCGGGGCGTCCTGGGCGCTGTAGGTGCTCGGCAGGCTGAACGCCGACCCCTCCGGCCCGGCACTCGCCGACGGCGGCGCCGCGAACCCGTCCGGCACCGCGAACTCGGACGTCGTCTCCGGCTCACCGGCGCCGCCCTCGGGGACCTCGATGCCCCGGGGGACGGCGAACTCGGACGTGAGTTCCGGGTCGTACCGCGCCTCGTCAGACCTGGGCTTGCGGTCCTCCGCCTCCGTCACCGTCGTAACGCTCCCTGAACGACAACTTCACCTGAGCCTCAGTATGCGCATGACCGCTCGGCGGGCACGAAAAACGGGCCCCACGCGTGCGTGCGGCCCGTCTCCCGATGCCGGCCCACCGGGGTGGTCTCAGTGACCGCCGGACTCCTTGAAGCGCTTGTACGACCGCTCGATCTCGATCTCGGCGTCGGTGCGGCCGACCCAGTTGGCGCCCTCGACGGACTTGCCGGGCTCCAGGTCCTTGTAGACCTCGAAGAAGTGCTGGATCTCCAGGCGGTCGAACTCCGACACGTGGTGGATGTCGCGCAGGTGCTCCACGCGCGGGTCGGTCGCCGGGACGCACAGCAGCTTGTCGTCGCCGCCGGCCTCGTCCGTCATCCGGAACATGCCGATCGCCCGGCACTTGATCAGGCAGCCCGGGAAGGTCGGCTCGTCCAGGATGACCAGCGCGTCCAACGGGTCGCCGTCCTCGCCGAGGGTGTTCTCGACGAAGCCGTAGTCGGTCGGGTAGGCGGTCGAGGTGAAGAGACGACGGTCGAGGCGGATCCGACCGGTCTCGTGGTCCACCTCGTACTTGTTCCGCGAACCCTTCGGGATCTCGATCGTGACGTCGAACTCCACCGGTGGCTCCTCCATGATCAACACATAGTTCTGATGGTTAAGTGTCCCCCACGCAGGTGTGTGATCGCGAAAGGGGCTGGTGGTCGTGCCAGAGCTGAGGCCTTGGCAGTCCGCGAAACCGCGTGTGCGGAAGATCGCGGGCGCCGTACGACCGCGGCTCGCACGCCTGGTGAACGCCGTGAAACCGCAGGTCGCGCGGTTGCGGCGGGCAGTGGAACCGCGCCTCGCACGCATCACGCGCGCGACGGGACCCCGGCTGGCCACCCTGGTCCGCCCCCCTCGACCTCGGTTCCGGACCCTCAGGACCTGGCAGTACACCGCGGGCGCCGCCACGGCCGGGCTCGCCCTGGCCGTGGGTGCGGTGACCGCGGCGGGCCCCTGGGACGCCAACGGTCAGCGTACGGCCGAGCGGGACCGGGCCACCGCCCAGGAGCGGACGGGTGGCACAGATCACGGCTCCGGTGCGGACTCCGTCACAGCCGACGGCGAGCCCCGCCCCGCGCCCAGCGCCGGACCCGTCCTCACGGGGCTGAACGGCGCCACGAACACCGTGAAGTCGGCGCCCGCCGGAAAGTCCGTCGGTATCTCGGGAACGGCCGTCACGAACCTCCTGGGGCCCCTTCTGAAGTCCCCGGCGCTCGGCAGCGTCCGCACCGCCGTGGTCGTCGACGTGGCCACCGGCAGCCGCCTGTACGGCTCCGGCGCCGACACCGCCCTGACCCCCGCCTCCACCACCAAGATCGCCACCGCCGTCGCCGCCCTCTCCGCCCTCGGCCCCGACCACCGCATCACCACGCGCGTGGCCCTCGAACCCGGCACCAGGGAGGTCGTCCTGGTCGGCGGCGGCGACCCCACCCTGACCGCGCACCAGGACGCGGCCGGCTGGGCCAGCCTGCGCACCCTCGCCACCGAGACGGCGCGATCGCTGACCGCGCGGGGCATCAGGCAGATCACCCTCTCCTACGACACCACGCTCTACTCCGGCCCCGACCTGCACTCCATCGGCGTCAATGAGAACCTCGCGCGCGTGACCCCGCTGACGGCCGACGAGGGCCGCACCAACGACTCCGCCGAGGGACCCGTGCTCCGGGTCGGCGACCCGGCGGCCGACGCGGCACGGAAGTTCGCGGGCTTCCTGGCAGACGCCGGCATCAAGACCTCGGCACCGGGCACCTCCAAGGCGAGCGGCCGGGCCGAGACCCTCGCCACCGTCTCCTCGCCGCCGCTGTCCTCGATCGTCGAACGCATGCTGACCAACAGCGACAACGACATCGCCGAGGCCCTGGCCCGCCAGACGGCGCTCGCGACCGGCAAGGAGGCCAGCTTCGACGGGGGAGCGGCGGCGATCGACGCCCAGCTGACCAAGCTCGGCCTGCCGATGACCGGCGCCTCCTTCCACGACGGCAGCGGCCTGAACCGCGACGACCGGCTGACGGCCAACCTCCTCACCGCCCTCCTCGTCAAGGCCGGCGACGTGGACCGGCCGGGCCTGCGCGCGGTCCTCACCGGCCTCCCCGTCGCCCACTTCACGGGCACCCTCACCAGCCGCTACACGGACGGCGCGGCAGGCGTCGTACGCGCGAAGACCGGCACCCTCACCGGCGTCAACACCCTCGCGGGCACGGTCGTCGACAAGGACGGCCGCCTCCTCGCCTTCGCCTTCCTCACCTCGAACACGACGGACGCGGTGGCGGCCCAGGCAGCTCTCGACAAGGCGGCGACGGCCTTGGCGGGGCTGTAACCGCCGCCTGCTTCTCGACCACCGCGGGCAGGCGTTCCGCCCCCAACCCGACCCCACCGCACAAGTCACGCCAACCTCACCAACCCGCACGGCCTGCCCCAACCGGTAGCGCTAACGTACGGTTGACGCATGACGAGCATCGGTGGCGCTGCTTCTTCTGGGATGGTCGACTGGAATCTCGCGGTGGCGACCGCGACCCGGCTCGTGCGGCCGGGGCCCGAGGTGAGCCGCGACGAGGCCCGGGTCATCGTCGCGGAGCTGCGGCGGCACGCGAAGGCCTCGGAGGAACACGTCCGGGGCTTCACTCGTATGGGGACCGACGACATTCACGACACCCCCGTTCTGGTGGTGGACAGGCCCGGCTGGGTGAAGGCGAACGTCGCCGGCTTCCGGGAACTCCTCAAGCCGCTGCTCGAGAAGATGCAGGAGCGGCGCGCGGGCACCCCCGGCGGCGCCGTCCTCGGCGCGGTCGGCGGCAAGGTCACCGGCGTGGAACTCGGCATGCTGCTGTCGTTCCTGTCGTCCCGGGTCCTCGGCCAGTACGAGACCTTCGCCCCCTCCTCCCGCGACCTCCCGGCCGACGAGAACGGCGGCGGCCGGCTGCTGCTCGTCGCCCCGAACATCGTCCACGTGGAGCGCGAACTCGACGTCCAGCCCCACGACTTCCGCCTGTGGGTGTGTCTGCACGAGGAGACGCACCGCACCCAGTTCACCGCGGTGCCCTGGCTGCGCGCCCACCTGGAGGGCGAGATCCAGTCGTTCCTCTCGGAGACCGACGTCGACCCGATGACCGTCCTCGAACGCATCCGGGACGCCGCCCAGTCCCTCGCCGGCAGCCGTCCCGAGGCCGAGGAGGACGACGGCGGACGGTCGTTCGTCGAACTGGTGCAGACCCCCGCCCAGCGCGAGATCCTCGGCCGGCTCACCGCCGTCATGTCCCTCCTGGAGGGCCACGCCGACTTCGTCATGGACGGCGTCGGACCCGCGGTCGTGCCGACCGTCGCCGAGATCCGCGAGAAGTTCCAGCAGCGGCGCGCCAAGGGCGCCTCCCGGCTCGACATGACCCTGCGCAAGCTGCTCGGCCTGGATGCCAAACTCCGTCAGTACCGGGACGGCGAACGGTTCGTGCGGGCCGTCGTCGAGCAGGTCGGCATGGACGGCTTCAACCGGGTGTGGACCTCCCCGAACACGCTGCCGACCAAGGCGGAGATCGCGAAACCGGCGGACTGGGTCGCGCGGGTGCACCGCAAGGCCGAGTCGTGAACCAGCGGATGTGCGGCGAACGCAAACCGGCCGACGGCAGGCGAACGCCCCTCCAATCACCCGTCCGAGGGACCGTGAGCGATGGGTAGGCGTGCGATGCTCAGGGAACGGCCCGTTTCTGTCACCATCTACACACTCTGAGTGACCGGACTCGGGTTCACCCCCCGAAAACTTCATGAAGGGAACCGGACATGGGTCCCCATCCTGCGGTCGCGGCGATACGCCTGGCGGTCCGCCGCGTCCTCCACGACATCCTCACCGACGACAGCCGTCACAGCCGTACCGCCGGTGAGCGCACCGGCGGGCGCATCGGCGTGCGCCTCGCGCGCCCCGCCGGCGGCCTCCCCGAGGTCATCGAGATCCCGGAGCAGACACCGAACGAGCGGCCCCCCTCCCCGCTCGTCCTCGTCGCGTGCTCCGGCGGCGCCGACTCCATGGCGCTCGCCTCCGCCCTCGCCTTCGAGGCCCCCAAGCTCGGCATCCGCGCGGGCGGCATCACCGTCGACCACGGCCTCCAGCCCGGCTCCGACCTGCGCGCCGAGGAGGTCGTCCTCAGGCTGCGCGAACTCGGCCTCGACCCCGTCGAGTCCATCACCGTGACCGTCGGCCGCGACGGCGGACCCGAAGCCGCCGCCCGCGACGCCCGCTACGCCGCCCTGGACGCCGCGCTCGAACGGCACGGCGGCGCCGCGATCCTGCTCGGCCACACCAGGGACGACCAGGCCGAGACCGTCCTGCTCGGCCTCGCCCGCGGCTCAGGCATCCGCTCCCTGTCCGGAATGGCCGCGGTCTCGGGGGCCGGAGGCCGTTACCGCCGCCCGTTCCTCCAGCTGGACCGCCAGACCGCCCGCAAGGCCTGCATGGTCCAGTCCCTGCCCGTCTGGGACGACCCGCACAACGCGGACCCGGCCTACACCCGCTCCCGGCTCCGCCACGAGGGCCTGCCCGCCCTGGAGAAGGCCCTCGGCAAGGGCGTCGTCGAGGCGCTCGCCCGCACCGCCCAGCTCTCCCGCGACGACGCCGACGCCCTCGACACCTGGGCCAGCCAGGCCGAGGCCTCCGTACGGGACGCGGCGGGCCTCCTGGAGTGCGCCAAGCTCTACGCCCTGCCCCCCGCCGTACGGCGCCGGATCCTGCGCCGCGCGGCCATCCAGGCGGGCGCACCGGCCGGTTCCCTGTTCGCCCGGCACATCGAGGAAGTCGACCGGCTCATCACCGGCTGGCGCGGCCAGGGAGCCATCAATCTCCCCGGCAAAGTCGTCGCCCAGCGCCAGGGTGGCAGACTGGTGATTCGGCAAGGCTGAATCCCGACCTCACGGAGAGCTCCTCGGCGCTCCTCCGAAGGGCCGGGTAGGCCGGTGGGACGACCGACCGAAAGTGATGCGGGTGGACGCGAAAGACATGGGTGCCGACCTCCAGCAGGTGCTCATCACCAAGGAAGAGATCGACGCGAAGCTGGCCGAGCTGGCCGCGAAGATCGACGCGGAGTACGCGGGCAAGGACCTGCTCATCGTCGGCGTCCTCAAGGGCGCCGTGATGGTCATGGCGGACCTCGCCCGGGCGCTGTCCACCCCCGTCACCATGGACTGGATGGCCGTGTCCTCGTACGGGGCGGGCACCCAGTCCTCCGGTGTGGTGCGGATCCTCAAGGACCTCGACACCGACATCAAGGGCAAGCACGTCCTGATCGTCGAGGACATCATCGACTCGGGCCTGACCCTGTCCTGGCTGATCAACAACCTCGGCTCCCGCGAGCCCGAGACCCTGAAGATCTGCACGCTGCTCCGCAAGCCGGACGCGGCCAAGGTCGCCATCGACGTCGAGTGGGTCGGCTTCGACATCCCCAACGAGTTCGTCGTCGGCTACGGCCTCGACTACGCCGAGAAGTACCGCAACCTCCCGTTCGTCGGTACGCTCGCGCCTCACGTCTACGGCGGTTGAACCCCGGCTGATACGCCGGAGGGTCCACTTACGTAAGACGATCGGGAACCCCAGCGGGTTTCGCGCCGTTGGAGCATGCAGAGACGGGTTTCACCAGTCGTCCGAGCGGCTTCGTGCGGCTTCGGGCAACAATGCTGGGGTACCGTCAGAAGAACTGTCTTATCAAACTCACTATGGCAGGAGGGACGGGGCGACACCGCTCCGTATGGATGGACGTGAAGCGATACTTCCGTGGGCCGGTCATGTGGATCGTGCTGGCCGTCCTTGCCGTGGTCGTGTTGATGCAGGTCGTCGGCTCGTCCGGCGGCTACAAGACGGTGGACACCGGCCAGGTCGTGGCGGCGATCAACGACAACAAGGTGGAATCGGCGAAGCTGACCACCGGTGACGAGCAGACCATCAAGGTCACGCTCAAGAACGGCGAGAAGGTCGACGGCAGCTCGAAGATCCAGGCGAGCTACATCGGCGACCAGGGCGTGACCCTCGCCAACACGCTGCAGACCAAGTACCAGGACAAGCAGATCCCCGACGGCTACACCGTCGCGCCGACCAAGCAGAACGCCTTCGTCAGCGTCCTGCTCTCCCTGCTGCCCTTCGTCCTCATCGTGGTCGTCTTCCTGTTCCTGATGAATCAGATGCAGGGCGGCGGCTCCCGGGTCATGAACTTCGGCAAGTCCAAGGCGAAGCTCATCACCAAGGACACCCCGAAGACGACCTTCGCGGACGTCGCGGGCTGCGACGAGGCCGTCGAGGAACTCCACGAGATCAAGGAGTTCCTGCAGGAGCCGGCCAAGTTCCAGGCCGTCGGCGCCAAGATCCCCAAGGGCGTGCTCCTCTACGGCCGTCCCGGCACCGGCAAGACGCTCCTCGCGCGCGCCGTCGCCGGCGAGGCAGGGGTCCCCTTCTACTCGATCTCCGGTTCCGACTTCGTCGAGATGTTCGTCGGTGTCGGTGCCTCCCGAGTGCGTGACCTCTTCGAGCAGGCCAAGGCGAACGCCCCGGCGATCGTCTTCGTCGACGAGATCGACGCGGTCGGCCGCCACCGCGGCGCCGGCCTCGGCGGCGGTCACGACGAGCGCGAGCAGACGCTGAACCAGCTGCTCGTCGAGATGGACGGCTTCGACGTCAAGGGCGGCGTGATCCTCATCGCCGCGACGAACCGGCCCGACATCCTCGACCCGGCGCTGCTGCGCCCCGGCCGCTTCGACCGCCAGATCGCGGTCGACCCGCCGGACCTGCAGGGCCGTCTGGAGATCCTCAAGGTCCACCAGAAGGGCAAGCCGGTCGCGCCCGACGTCGACCTCGCGGCGGTCGCCCGCCGCACCCCGGGCTTCACCGGCGCGGACCTGTCGAACGTGCTGAACGAGGCGGCGCTGCTCACGGCCCGCTCCGACCGCAAGCTCATCGACAACCAGATGCTCGACGAGGCGATCGACCGCGTGGTCGCGGGCCCGCAGAAGCGGACCCGGATCATGTCGGACAAGGAGAAGAAGATCACCGCGTACCACGAGGGCGGCCACGCCCTGGTCGCGGCGGCCTCCCCGAACTCCGACCCGGTCCACAAGATCACGATCCTGTCCCGGGGGCGCGCCCTCGGCTACACGATGGTCCTGCCGGACGAGGACAAGTACTCGACCACGCGCAACGAGATGCTCGACCAGCTCGCCTACATGCTGGGAGGCCGCGCGGCCGAGGAACTGGTCTTCCACGACCCGACCACCGGCGCCGCCAACGACATCGAGAAGGCCACGACCACCGCCCGCGCGATGGTCACGCAGTACGGCATGACCGAGCGTCTCGGCGCGATCAAGTTCGGCGGCGACAACACCGAGCCCTTCCTCGGCCGTGAGATGTCCCACCAGCGCGACTACTCGGAAGAGGTCGCCGCCCTGGTGGACGAGGAAGTCAAGAAGCTCATCGAGAACGCGCACAACGAGGCCTGGGAGATCCTGGTCGAGAACCGCGACGTCCTCGACAACCTGGTGCTCCAGCTCCTGGAGAAGGAGACCCTGGGCAAGGAGGAGATCGCCGAGATCTTCACGGCGATCCACAAGCGGCCCGCGCGCCCCGCGTGGACCGGCTCCTCCCGCCGGACGCCGTCCACCCGCCCGCCGGTGCTCTCCCCGAAGGAGCTCGCACTGACCAACGGGGCGAACGGCTCGACGCCGGCGATCAGCACCGCGAAGTCCACGGCGGCCGAGCCCGCCACGGCGGTCGAGAAGGCCCCGGAGGACCGGCCCGAGAGCTGAGTCACACCGGTCTCACCTGGCTCGGAATGGATGCCGCGCCCCCCAGGATCTAGCCTGGGGGGCGCGGCATTTCCGTAATGCCTGTACATGAGGCGCGTGATCCACATGCGCACACCCGATGGAACGAGGCACCCAGATGACCGACCCCGTGACCCTGGACGGCGAGGGCACCATCGGCGACTTCGACGAGAAACGCGCCGAGAACGCCGTCCGCGAACTCCTCATCGCAGTCGGCGAAGACCCGGACCGCGAGGGCCTCCGGGAGACCCCGGCGCGGGTGGCGCGGGCGTACAAGGAGATCTTCGCGGGGCTGTGGCAGAGGCCCGAGGACGTCCTGACCACCACGTTCGACATCGGGCACGACGAGATGGTGCTGGTGAAGGACATCGAGGTCTACAGCACGTGTGAACACCATCTGGTCCCGTTCCACGGTGTCGCCCACGTCGGGTACATCCCGTCGGTGACTGGGAAGATCACCGGGCTGTCCAAGCTGGCCCGCCTGGTCGACGTCTACGCCCGCCGTCCGCAGGTGCAGGAACGTCTGACTACGCAGGTCGCCGACTCGCTGATGCAGATCCTGGAGCCGCGGGGCGTCATCGTCGTCGTCGAGTGCGAGCACATGTGCATGTCGATGCGGGGGATCCGCAAGCCCGGCGCGAAGACCATAACGTCGGCGGTCCGCGGCCAGCTGCGGGACGCGGCCACACGGAACGAGGCGATGAGCCTCATCATGGCCCGCTGACGCCTGCTCCTGCCCGCTCCCGCCCCGGGGTCACGCCACCGGCTCGGCCCCGGTGTGGTTGTTGTCGTCGTCCTCGGGGAGCTTGCAGACGCGTTCGAGGAAGATGGCCGCCGCTATGACGGCGATGCCGGCGACGACCGAGAAGGCTGCGTAGAGGGCCTGGTCGCGGCGGGTGGGGAGGTCGAGGAGTTCCAGGAGGAAGACGCCGGTGCCGCCGTACATGCCGGCGACGAGGGCGGCGACCAGGGCGCTCGCCTGGCCGAAGACGACCGCGCGGGCGGCCATCAGGGGGTCGACGCCCTTGGCGCCGGGGCGGCGCTCGCGCTGGGCCTTGAGGCGGGCGCGCAGCGAGAGCGCGGTGGAGAGCAGGACCACGGCGATCAGGGCGAGGACGATCGGGGCGGCCACCGGCACGCTGGGCAGCGTCCCCACCGCGTTCCAGAGGCGGGCAGCCGCCCAGGACAGCACTCCGGCCACGACGAAGACGCCGGCCAGCACCCTGATCCGCAGCTCTTTCACTGTTTTCCTTCAGCTCCCCCGCAGCGATGTGGTCGTCTCGACCTTAACGACTACTCGGGCAGTCGGAGTTCCAGGTCCCCACGCGCTTCCACGCCGTGGCGGGTGACGGCGGTCAGGAGGTCGGCGACCGTGCCGCGGCCGGGCAGCAGGGCCTCCGGGTCGATGTCGTACCAGGGCGCGAGGACGAAGGCGCGCTCGTGGGCGCGCGGGTGGGGGAGGGTGAGCTGCGGGTCGTCGGAGACGACGTCGGCGTAGGCGACGATGTCGACGTCGAGGGTGCGCGGCCCCCAGTGCTCGTCCCGCACCCGGTTGAACGCCTCCTCGACCGCGTGCGCGCGCTCCAGCAGGGAGGACGGCGGGAGGGTGGTCTTCAGCACCACGATCGCGTTGTAGTACGTCGGCTGGCTGCCGGGCGCGACGCCCCACGGCTCCGTCTCGTACACCGGCGACACGGCCTTGATGCGGACGCCCGGGGTGTCCTCCAGGGCGTCGATGGCGCCCTGGAGGGTCTCCAGGCGGTTGCCGAGGTTGGAGCCGAGGGCGACCACGGCTCGTTTGGGGTTGGACAGGGTGGTGTCGGCGGCGTCGACCTGCTCGACGACGGAGGCGGGCACCGGCTGGACGGTCGGGTCGCTGGGACCCCGCAGGGAGGATGCGGTCATACTCGGCTCCGGGTGATGGTGACGGTGACGTCGTCGAACGGGACGGTGATGGGCGCGTCCGGCTTGTGGACCTGGACCTCGACCTCTCTTACCCCCTCGTGCTTGAGGCAGACCTGGGCGATCCGCTCGGCGAGCGTCTCGATCAGGTTCACCGGTTCCCCCTCGACCACGGCGACGACCTCCTCGGCCACGATGCCGTAGTGCACGGTCTTCGCCAGGTCGTCGTCGGCCGCCGCCGGCCGGGTGTCCAGGCCAAGGACGAGGTCCACGATGAAGGTCTGGCCCTCCTCGCGCTCCTTGGGGAAGACACCGTGGTGCCCGCGGGCCCTGAGGCCGCGCAGCGCGACACGATCCACGCGAATCACTCCTGCAATCGTCGGTGTGGGCCGGGCGGCATCGCGTGCGGGCGACGGACCGGCCACACATGAATCTACCTGCGGCCACTGACAGCGCCGGGGCACGGGGCACGGGGTCGGCCGGGGTGGGGCAGGGTTCATCGCGTGTTTCCCGCGGAGAACCCGGCGGCTCACGGGCCGGTAGCCGTACCTACTCGCGAGTTCGTGATTCCAGCCACTTCTTGGGCCGCGAGGGGGGTCCCGTGCTCAGGAGGGCGTGTCGTCCTCCTCGTCCTCGTCGGTCTCGGAGAGCACCGGGGAGGCGTGGTGGGACCAGAGTTTCCAGCCGTCCCGGGTGCGCCGGAACACGTTCGTGGCGACGACCAGCTGGCCGACCAGCGGGCCGAGCTCCTGGCCGCCCTCGGGGGCCGGGCCGCCGCTGAGGATGTTCTCCGTGCAGGTGACCAGGGCGGTGTCGCCGGTGACGGAGACGTGCACGTCGGTGAGGAAGAACTGGATGTAGTCGGTGTTCGCCATGATCAGCGCGTACGACCGCAGGACCTCGCCGCGGCCGGTGAGCACGGGCCAGCCCGGGTGCACGCAGGAGATCACCCCGCTGTCGGCGGGGTCGTGGTACTCCTCGTCGACGCCCAGGTCGGCGGGGGTGAGCCAGAGGGAGGAGACGGTCTCGAAGTCGCCGTTCTCCAGTGCCTCGTAGAAGGCGGTGTTGGCGGCCTCGACCTGTTCGACGTCGGTATGGGGGGCGCTCACCGGGCTCCTTCGCCCGGCGCGTCGGTTCCGGTGCGCGCTCCTTCTATTGCGCGCGCGACCCGTACCGCGTCCGCCGTGGCGTGTACCTCGTGGACGCGTACCGCCCACGCGCCGGCGTGCGCCGCGAGCGCCGAGACGGCGGCCGTCGCCGCGTCGCGCTCCCGGGCCGGCGGGGGCGCCCCTTCGGGCCCGGCCAGGACGCGGCCGAGGAACCGCTTGCGGGAGGCGGCGACGAGCAGCGGGTGGCCCAGGGCGTGCAGCCGGTCGAGGTGGGCGAGCAGGGTCAGGTCGTGCTCGGAGTTCTTGGAGAAGCCGAGGCCGGGGTCGACGACGACGCGGTCGGGGGAGATGCCGCCGGCCAGGACGGCGTCCACGCGGGCGTGCAGTTCGTCGAGGACCTCGCCGACGACGTCGTCGTACACGCCCTTGACGTTGCCGCCCTCCAGGAAGCCGCGCCAGTGCATGACGACGAAGGGGGCGCCGGAGTCGGCGACGACCGGGATCATGTCGGGGTCGGCGAGGCCGCCGCTGACGTCGTTGACGAGGGCGGCGCCGGCCGCGAGGGCCTGCCGGGCGACGGAGGCGCGCATGGTGTCGACGGAGACGACGACTCCTTCGGAGGCGAGGCCGCGGACGACGGGGACGACCCGGCGCAGTTCCTCGTCCTCGTCGACGCGGGTGGCGCCCGGGCGGGTGGACTCGCCGCCGACGTCGACCAGGTCGGCGCCCTGGGCGCCGAGGTCGAGGCCGTGCTTGACCGCGGCAGTCGTGTCGAACCAGCGGCCGCCGTCGGAGAAGGAGTCGGGGGTGACGTTCACGACCCCCATGACCGCGCACCGGTCCCATGCCGGAAGCCCTGTCACCTGGCCACGTCCGCTGTGGTTGCTCATACGTTCAGCGTAGGCCCAGGGTCCCGGGGCGAGCCCCCGTGGCCCGAGCGGCGCCCCCGGGCCGGAGGGGGTGGGGCGTCCGCTCGGGCCGGTCCCGGGGTCAGGCCGCTCGCACACCCTGTTCGGCGATGCTGTTGTGGGCGCACGGGCGGGGGGCGGGCGCCTGGCGGCGCAGGAAGCGCGGGAGCGGGAGGGCGAGGCTGACGAAGCCCTCGGCCTGCATGGCGGCGAGGCCGATGCGCGGGAGGTCGCCGGAGGCCCGGTAGACCACGAAGCGCGGCTCCCAGCGGGGCTGGAACTTGGCGTTGAACTTGTACAGGGACTCGATCTGGAACCAGCGGGAGAGGAACACCAGCAGTCCGCGCCAGGCGCGCAGCACCGGTCCTGCGCCGATCTTCTCGCCGCGGGCGAGGGCGGAGCGGAACATCGCGAAGTTGAGCGAGATCCGGGTGATGCCGAGTTTCGGGGCGGCCTGGAGGGCGGCCACGATGAGGAGCTCGTTCATCCCGGGGTCGGCGGAGCGGTCGCGGCGCATCAGGTCCAGGGAGACGCCGTCGGTGCCCCAGGGCACGAAGTGCAGGATCGCCTTGAGGTCGCCGTACTGGCCGGGCGTCTCGTCGGCCTTGTGGGCGGTGGCGATCAGACAGTCGCCGTCGTTGGGGTCGCCGATGCGGCCGAGTGCCATCGAGAAGCCGCGTTCGGTGTCGGTGCCGCGCCAGTCCTCGGCGGCACGGCGGATGCGGTCCAGTTCCGCGTCGCCGAGGTCACGGATACGCCGTACCCGGGTTTCGTAGCCGGCCCGCTCGATGCGCTTGACCATCTGGCGCACGTTGCGCATCGCGCGTCCGGCGAGCGAGAAATCCGCCACGTCCACCACCGCCTCGTCGCCCAGTTCGAGCGCGTCCAGGCCGGTCTCGCGGGTCCACACCTCGCCGCCCGTCTCCGAGCAGCCCATGACGGCGGGGGTCCAGGAGTGGGCCTTGGCCTCGTCCATGAAGCGTTCGATGGCGCCGGGCCAGGCCTCGACGTCGCCGATCGGGTCGCCGCTGGCGAGCATCACGCCGGAGACGACGCGGTAGGTGACCGCCGCCTTGCCGCTGGGCGAGAAGACGACCGCCTTGTCGCGGCGGAGCGCGAAGTGGCCGAGGGAGTCGCGGGCGCCGTGCTTCACGAGGAGGGCGCGCAGCTGGGCCTCGTCCTCCTCGGTGAGGTGGGCGGCGGGGTGTTCGGGGCGGAAGGCGAGGTAGATGGTGGTGACGGCGGTGATCAGGCCGAGGGCGCCGAGGGAGAAGGCGACCGTCCAGGAGGTGGAGCCCTCGTAGTCGACGGGGCCCTCGAAGCCGAACAGGCCGTAGAGGACGTGGGTGATGCGGTCGGCCAGGCTGGGGTCGCCGATCGTGCGCTTCGGGTGGGCGCTGACGATGACCAGGCCGAGCGCGAGCGAACCGGCGCTCATGAGGACGAAGTTGGCGAGCGCACGCCACCGGCTGCGCGGGTCGGGCAGCGCCTTGAACTCGTCGCGGTGGAGCACGAGCGGCACGAACAGCGCCAGGGAGATCAGCGCCCCGATGACCGAGTGCCGGTACACGAACTGCGAGATCGCGCCGGCCGGCAGCAGCGCGACCGCGGCCCGCCAGGCCCGCCGCTTGCGCCGCTTGAGCCCGTGCGCGAGCAGCAGCAACAGCACGCCGACGCTGAGCGAGAGAGCCGCGGCGAACGGGCCGAGCGACCCGGGCAGCACCTCGGCCATGGCGTGCATACGGCTGTGCCGGAAGCGCGGGAACACGCCCGCGGCAATGTCCAGGACGCCTACGACCGCGCACGCCCTGCCGACCAGAGCGGGGACCGCCTCAGGACGCGGGCCGCGGACCATACGCCGCGCCCGGCTTGATCGGCTCGGAACCCCGCCCGACATTTCCCCATCTATCCTGACAGACATCGCATCCCGTAGTTCTGCGAGAGACCTTGGATCCGGACCCGATTCGGGCATCCGGCGACATTGCGCCCTCTAGGACGGTGTCTCGGGGGGAGAGGTTCACTCCCCACCGGAAAGCCGGTTCAAAGGCCAGGGAAAGCCCGGGGCAAGCCTCGCTGAAAGTGGCGGTGGTCTCGGGGGAAAGCGCAGGCAGGAAGCACCTCATGGGTCTCACGAGCAATAAGCTGCTGGCATTGGCGATCTTGTTCGCCGTACTGCTGTTCGTAGGCACGGTGTGGCTGTGGCCCCGGCTGGGCCGCCGGACCTGGCGGGCCGTCGGTGGCCGCGTCGGTCTTCTGCTGGCCACCCAGTTGGCACTCTTCGCGTGCGTCGGGATCGCCGTCAACCAGGCCTTCGGTTTCTACGCGAGCTGGGCCGACCTGTTCGGCACGGAGACCGACCAGGGCGTCGTCGTCAACCATGCGGCCGGTCCGCTCCAGGTGGTGTCCACCTCGCAGGTGCACGGCATGGGCGGCTCGCTGCCGACGACGGCCGGGCAGCTCCAGCAGGTCGGCATAGTCGGCCGTACCACCCACATCACCACGCCCGCGTACGTGTACCTGCCGCCGGAGTACTTCCAGCCGCAGTACCGCACGCGGACGTTCCCGGTGGTGGTGGTCCTCAGCGGCTACCCCGGTACCGCGCGGGCGCTGGTCGACAAGCTGCACTACCCGCGCACGGCGCAGCACCTGGTCCGGGACGGGAAGATGCGGCCGACGATCCTGGTGATGCTGCGGCCCACGGTCGCGCCGCCCCGGGACACCGAGTGCGTGGACGTCCCGCACGGCCCGCAGACCGAGACCTTCTTCGCCGAAGACCTGCCCGAAGCCGTGCGCGCGCACTACCGGGCCGCGGTGAAGCCGGGCGGCTGGGGGATAGTCGGCGACTCGACGGGCGGCTACTGCGCGCTCAAGCTCGCCGTGCACCACCCCGGTGTGTACGCGGCCGGCGCCGGGCTCTCCCCGTCGTACAAGGCGCCCCACGACGCCACGACCGGCGACCTCTTCCAGGGCGACCGGTACCTGGAGAACCGCGCGGACCTCTGGTGGTACCTGAAGCACGAGCCCGCCCCGGACACCTCCCTGCTGGTCACCAGCAGCAAAGTCGGGGAAACCAACTACAAGGCCACGCTGAGATTCATCGCGAGCGCGGAGGCCACGAAACTGACCCGGATCTCGTCGATCATCCTCGACAGCGGCGGCCACAACTTCAACACCTGGCGGCGCGAGATTCCCGCGACGCTCCAGTGGATCAGCGGCCGGTTGGGAGACCGCTGAGGCGCGTCCCTGCCGATACCGTGTGAAGACTTCGTTGTCGCTGTGTTTTTACGGCCCGGGGCACCACGATTCGCCTACGCGCGGTAAGTTTCTGGCCATGCCACGTGGACGCCACCGTCATTCACCGCCCTTGCACAGGCTGTTGCCTCCCTCGGCGATCGCCGGTGTCTCCCTCGGCTGCGCCCTGGGCCCCTGGTTGTTCTCCCAACCGACGGTGCTGCGCACCCTGGCCGCGATAGCCGCGGCCACCGCGGCCGTCGGCGCCGCCGTCATGCGGCGCTGGGACAGCGAGGCGGGCAAGCAGGTGGCCGACCTGTCACGCGCGCGTGCGAGCGACGAGTGGCGCCACGAGGAGCGGATCGCCGAGCTGGAGACCGACCTGGAGGAGTCGCGGGAGCTGCGCGCCAAGCTGGAGCAGCGACTGCGCGCGAAGCGGTCGGAACTGGCGGGTCTGCGCAACGAGCACGCGTCCCTGCTGCGCCGCTACGCCACGGCCGAGACCGAGCGCGCGAGCGCCCTGGAAGGCCGCCGCCTGCTGGAGATCGAGGCCGCCGAGCCGTCCAACGAGCTGTCGGCCGCCCCGGAGGCGGACGCGGCGGAGGAGTCCGCGGCGGGCGTCGAGGAGAAGACCGGGGCGAAGAACGAGGCGAAGAGCGGGGAGCTGACGGTCGAGGAGACGGTTCCCGCGATCTTCTCGCCGGAGGGTTCCAAGCTGTTCCTGCGGGCCAAGGTGGCATTGGCCCGGTTCGACGAGAAGGACACCGCGAAGGACATCGCGAAGAACACCGCGAAGGACATCGCCAAGGACGGGACCGACGCGGGCACCGACGCCGAGGGGTCGGCGGAGACGGCCGCCGGGCCCGGGACCGCCCCGACGGGCGAGACCGCGCCGGAGGACGAGGCACAGGGGCAGCCCGAGGCGGCCGACGGGCACACGCGCGCGGTCGCCGCCAGCACGGCAGGGCCCGACGCGGGCGAGGACACCGCCCCGGCGCCGGTGGAGCAGGACGCCCGCCCCTCGGCGGCACCGTCCGCGAAGTCCGTCAAGCCCTCGGGACACTTCACGGTGCCGACCGCGGTGGCGGTCCTGCCGGCCGCGCCGATCCCGCGCCCGCTGGTCACCGGCGGCTTCGACTTCTTCGGCACCCAGAAGGGCTCGCCCGCGGGCGGCCTGGACACCGTGCACAACGAGGACCTCGCGGACGTCGTCGGCCAGGAGGCGCTCGCGCTCCACAAGGCCGAGTCCGAGGCCGAGTTCAAGCCCGCCGACGCGCAGGCGCGGGGCGTCGGCCAGGTCATCGACCTGACCGCGCACGACGAGACGGAGCAGATCAACCTCGGCGGTCTGCGCAGCGCCGCGTCCTGAACACGCGGGCGGTCGGTGGTCGGGCGCGACCAGCCCCCACCGGCCCGCACCCGACCACCGACCGACGACGGCCGTCAGGCCATCCAGCGGTCCGGTCGCGCCGCCCGGCGCCCGGTGCGGGACCGCTCGGCCTGCTCCCGCAGCAGCGCCGCGGCCTCCTGGGCGCCCCGCAGCCGGGCCGTCACGGTCTTGTCGGCCCCCGTGTCCACATGGACGTCCGCGAGCCCCCACAGCCGCTCCCAGGGCCCCTGCGTCAGCCGTACGCTCTGGACCTTGGCGTGCGGGACGAGTGACAGCTTCCGGCGCAGCAGCCCGTGCCGCGCCGCGAACACCGCGTCGGTGACCGCGAGCCCGTATCCGCGCCACCACAGCGGCACGCACCAGCGGGCCCGCCCCGGCGACCGCCGGAGCTCACCGGGGACGGTCACACCGGGCAGCACGCGCGCGACGACCGACTCGGCGACCGCGCGCGGGGCGACCGGGACCAGCACCGAGTTCGCCGACCCCGCCACGTCCAGCTCGACCCGCACCCAGCGCAGTGGCCGCCACATCAGCGGCTCCACGATCCGCACGGTCTGCACCCGTCCCGGCGGCACCGTCTCGTGGGTGCGGTCGAGGAGCCCGTGGTCGATGCGCAGCCCGTCCGGGGACTCCCCGACCGTCCAGTCGTACTCCCCGACGAACCGCCCCACGCTGGTCGTGGCCGCCGCGCCGAGCAGCGGTACGGCGGTCGCGAGGACCGTCCACACGCTGTGGGTCGCCAGCCAGAGGAGCGGCGGGGCCACGAGGGCGGCGGCCAGGGAGCCCCAGGTGGCGCCCGTCAGCACGATCGAGAGCGCGAGCTTGGCCGGGGGCACCCGCATCAGCTCGTGCGCCGGCGCCTCGCCGACCTCGCGCGCCGTCTCGGGCGCGAACCCGGCGGCGCGCGCGAGCAGCTCCGCGCGGAGCGCCCGTGCCTCGCCCTGGCCGAGGAAGGCGAGTTCGTCCTTCTTGTCGGTGCCGACCACGTCTATCCGCAGCTTGGCGACGCCCGCGACGCGCGCGAGGAGCGGCTGGGTGACGTCGACGGCCTGGATCCGTTCGAGGCGGATGTGCGCGGTGCGCCGGAACAACAGGCCGGTGCGTATCCGCAGTTCGCTGTCGGTCACCGAGAAGTAGGTGAACCACCAGGTCAGGAAGCCGTACAGGGCACCCGCCGTGACCAGGGCGGCGAGCCCGCCCAGCACCATGGTCGTGGTCAGCTTCGTCAGCTGCTCCTGCGCCTGGTTCGGGTCGTGCACCGCCCAGCCGGTGAGCACCGCGACCGGCGCCCACGCCCGCCGGAACGGCGTCACCGGGTGCAGCCGCCGCTCGCCCACGGCCTTGCCCGCACCTATGGCGCCCTCGACGCCCGGCGCGCTCACAGCCCCGCCGATCGGGCCTCGCCGAGCTCCGTGAGCCGGTCGCGCAGCCGTTCCGCCTCGGCCGGGTCGAGCCCGGGGATCGTCGCGTCGGTGGCCGCCGCCGCGGTGTGCAGCTGCACGCTGGCCAGCCCGAAGTGCCGCTCGACGGGCCCCGAGGTGACCTCCACCAGCTGCATCCGCCCGTACGGCACCACGGTCTCCTCCCGCCACAGCACCCCGCGGCTGATCAGCAGGTCGTCGGCGCGCTCGGCGTACCGCCAGGAGCGCCAGTTGCGGCCCAGCAGCACCCAGCCCCAGGCCAGCAGGGCCAGCGGCAGCAGCGCGAACGCCGCCCACACCGGGCCCGCGAGCAGGCCCGGCAGCAGTCCCAGGGCCAGGGCGAGCAGCCCCAGCCACACCACCAGCAGCAGCCGGCGCATCCGCAGCAGGCCGGGCGGCAGCCCCGTCCACACCGGCTCGGTCCCCGTGGTCTCGGCGCCGGCGGCGCTCCCCGTCTCCATAGAGCCAGCGTACGTAGGAGAGACTGGGTCCATGACGCCCACGACGCAGACCACGGTCGGGATCGGCGGCGCCGCCGAGAGCACCGACATGGTGCTCAACATCGGCCCCCAGCACCCCTCCACGCACGGCGTGCTGCGGCTGCGGCTGGTGCTGGACGGCGAGCGGATCGTCTCCGCGGAGCCGGTGATCGGCTACATGCACCGGGGCGCGGAGAAGCTCTTCGAGGCCCGCGACTACCGGCAGATCATCATGCTCGCCAACCGCCACGACTGGCTGTCGGCCTTCGCCAACGAGCTGGGCGTGGTCCTCGCCGTCGAGCGCATGCTCGGCATGGAGGTGCCCGTCCGCGCGGTGTGGACCCGCACCCTGCTCGCCGAGCTGAACCGGGTCCTCAACCACCTGATGTTCCTCGGCTCCTATCCGCTGGAGCTGGGCGGGATCACCCCGGTCTTCTACGCCTTCCGCGAGCGCGAGGAGCTCCAGAACGTCATGGAGGAGGTCTCCGGCGGGCGCATGCACTACATGTTCAACCGCGTCGGCGGCCTCAAGGAGGACCTGCCGGCCGGCTGGACGGCACGCGCGCGTGCGGCCGTCTCCGACGTCCGCTCCCGCATGGACGTCTTCGACGACCTGGTCCTCGGCAACGAGATCTTCCGCGGCCGTACCCGGGACGTGGGCGTCCTCGCGCCGGCGGCCGTGCACGCGTACGGCGTGAGCGGGCCCATCGCGCGGGCCTCGGGCGTCGACTTCGACCTGCGCCGCGACGAGCCCTACCTGGCCTACGGCGAGCTCCAGGACACCCTGAAGGTCGTCACCCGGACCGAGGGCGACTGCCTAGCCCGCTTCGAATGCCTCCTGGAGCAGACGCACAACGCCCTGGCCCTGGCCGACGCCTGCCTGGACCGGCTCGCCGACCTGCCGCCCGGACCGGTCAACCAGCGGCTCCCCAAGGTCCTCAAGGCACCCGAGGGCCACACCTACGCCTGGACCGAGAACCCCCTCGGCATCAACGGCTACTACCTCGTCAGCAAGGGCGAGAAGACCCCGTACCGGCTGAAGCTGCGCTCGGCGTCGTACAACAACATCCAGGCCCTGACCGAACTGCTCCCGGGGACCCTGGTGGCGGACATGGTCGCGATCCTGGGTTCGCTGTTCTTCGTGGTGGGAGACATCGACAAGTAGGGGCGAGTACGCCCCGTAAGGGGCGCGGGGCTGTATCGATATGCGGCTCCGCCGCGTGGGCGCGACCAGCCACGACGGCGCCGCGGACGGCAGATCGCGCCCCTTCCCGCGGAGCGCCTAGAGCAGCGCGTCCTCCAGGCCCACCGGCTGCAGCAGCCACAGGAAGTCGCCGAGGCCGCCGGCGGCGGTGAGCTCGGCGGCCTCGCCCGCGGTCGCGAGGGCGCGCACATACCCGGCGGGGTTCGTGGAGGCGAGCGTGAGCGGAGGGCGTGCGCCGACCAGGCCGAGGGCGCGCAAGGCGTCGCGTTGCGTGCACAGGAGCGCCTCGGGCAGCCTGAGCGCCGGGTCGAGCGCCGTGCACGCGTCCAGCGCCACATGCGCCGTGATGTCGCAGGCCCCGTCCGGCACGGGCACCGTGGCGCGTCCCTCGCGGAAGCCGGTGAGCGTCCCGAACGGCGGGCGCGTGTCCATGGTGTGCGCGTAGTCGACGGCGACCGCGAGCCCCCGCTGGAGGCTGGTGACGGCGGACGCCCACGCCCGGTCCCGGGGCAGCCCGATCTCCGCGCGCAGTCCCGGTTCGGTGCCCAGCGGCCACCACCTCGCGAGCCACTGCGCGTCCGCGCCCGACACGCGCTCGCCGAGCAGTTCGGTGCCGTCCCGCCGGACGTGCACCAGGCGGGCCACCCCGGCCGGGTCCACCTCGGCGACCTCGACCGGCACGTTGTCGAGCCATTCGTTGGCGAAGAGCAGGCCCCGGACCGTGCGCGGGAGCTCGGTCAGCCAGGTGATCCGGTCGGGCAGGCCCGGCGGGCGGTCGGCGAGTTCGACGGCGTACGCACGCGTGCGGGCCGCCACGTCCGCGGGCAGGGCCGCCAGCACGCCCCTGACCAGCTCGCCCCGGCCGGCGCCCATGTCCACGAAGTCGAGCGTCTCGGGGCGGCCCAGGGCCTCGTCGACCCGGCACAGCAGTTCGGCCACGGCCTCGGCGAACAGCCGCGAGGCGTGCACCGACGTGCGGAAGTGCCCGGCCGGGCCCTCCGGGCGGCGGTAGAAGCCGCCGGGGCCGTACAGGGCCGCCTCGGTGGCCGCACGCCAGCCACGGGCGTCGTCGGCCGTCTCTCGCGTCGCCTCATCCGTCACCGGGCCAGACTAGGCGCACAGGTGATCACCTTCTCCACCTTGCGGAGTACGCGTGCGGAACAGGGATCGGCCCTCCGGTTGACCCCTGCACCTATCACGCTTCCCTACTCTGGGTTACGTGCAGCGCCTCTATGACTTCCTCCGCAGGCACCCGACATGGGTCGACAGCTTCTGGGCCGTCGTCCTGCTCGGGATCTCCGGCGCGAGCATCTGGAAGCTCGGTGAGGCCCAGCAGCACCACGGGTCCAGGGCCGCCATGCTGGCCGTGTCCGTCGTGATGTGCGTCGTCGTCGCGCTGCGCCGCCGGTTCCCGGAGCCGATGCTGGGGCTGGCCGCGGCCACCGGCCTGGCCCAGCTGGTGCTGGACGTGGAGACGACCGTCGCCAACTTCGCCATGCTGGTGATCGTCTGCACGAACGCCGCCGTCGGCGCGCGCTGGGCGTCCCGGTGCGGCCTCTACGCCGGGTTGTGCGCGGCGCCCCTGGCGCAGATCCGGTGGCCGCAGGACGAGGCGAGCTTCCCGGGGCGCGTCGCGATCGTGCTGTTCCAGACGGTGCCGTTCGTGCTCGCCTGGGTGCTCGGCGACTCCATGCGCACCCGCCGCGCCTACTTCGCGCAACTGGAGGAGCGGGCCGCCCGGCTGGAGAAGGAGCGCGAGGCGCAGGCCAAGGTCGCGGTCGCCGCGGAGCGCGCCCGGATCGCACGCGAGCTGCACGACGTGGTCGCGCACAACGTGTCGGTGATGGTGGTCCAGGCCGACGGCGCCGCCTACGTCCTCGACGCCGCCCCCGACCAGGCGAAGAAGGCGCTGGAGACGATCTCCTCCACCGGCCGCCAGGCCCTCGCCGAGATGCGCCGCCTGCTGGGCGTGCTGCGCACCGGCGAGCACAAGGAGGTCGGCGAGTACGTCCCGCAGCCCGACGTCGAGCAGATCGACGAGCTCATCGAGCAGTGCCGCACCTCCGGGCTGCCCGTCGACTTCAAGGTCGAGGGCACCCCGCGCCCGCTGCCCAGCGGCGTCGAGCTCACGGCGTACCGGATCGTGCAGGAGGCGCTCACCAACACCCGCAAGCACGGCGGCCCCAACGCGGGCGCCAGCGTGCGGCTCGTCTACTTCGACGACGGACTCGGGCTGCTGGTCGAGGACGACGGCAAGGGCGCCCCGCACGAGATGTACGAGGAGGGCGGCGCCGACGGCCAGGGGCACGGCCTGATCGGCATGCGCGAGCGCGTCGGCATGGTGGGCGGCACCCTCGACGCGGGCCCCCGCCCTGGCGGAGGATTCCGCATCAGTGCCCTGCTCCCGCTCAAACCAGCGCATTGACGCAGACGCACGCCCCCGGTTGACACCTGTCACGCCCCCTGGCCGACGACCGGCGGCCGAACCAGAACGAGAAACGGAAGAGGACCCGATGACGATCCGCGTGATGCTCGTCGACGACCAGGTGCTGCTGCGCACCGGGTTCCGGATGGTGCTCGCGGCCCAGCCGGACATGGAGGTCGTCGCGGAGGCGGGCGACGGCGTCGAGGCCCTCCAGGTGCTGAGATCCACCGCCGTGGACGTCGTCCTCATGGACGTGCGCATGCCCAAGCTGGACGGCGTCGAGGCCACCCGGCGCATCTGCGAGCAGCCCGACCCGCCCAAGGTGCTCATCCTGACCACCTTCGACCTCGACGAGTACGCCTTCTCGGGGCTGAAGGCGGGCGCCTCCGGCTTCATGCTCAAGGACGTGCCCCCGGGCGAACTGCTGGCCGCCATCCGTTCCGTGCACAGCGGCGACGCCGTCGTCGCGCCCTCCACCACCCGGCGCCTCCTCGACCGTTTCGCGCCGATGCTGCCCTCCGCGGGCAAGGAGCCCCGGCACCAGGAACTGGACCGGCTCACCGAGCGCGAGCGCGAGGTCATGGTGCTGGTCGCGCAGGGCCTGTCCAACGGCGAGATCGCGAGCCGCCTGGTGCTGTCCGAGGCGACCGTGAAGACCCACGTGGGCCGCATCCTGACCAAACTCGGACTCCGCGACCGCGTCCAGGTGGTCGTCCTGGCCTACGAGACCGGCCTGGTGCGAGCGGGCGGCGGCCACTGAAGCGCCCCGTTGAAGCGCCCCGCAAGGGGCGCTGGGGGTACCCCCAGCCGAAGGCTGGGGGAGGAACTGCGCGAGCGACCACGACGGTGCTGCGGACGACCGACGACCTGGCGCGGCCCGCTACCGGAGGATGCCCTCCAGGAAGTCGCTGCCGAGCCGGGCGACGACCGTGACGTCGAGTTGGTGCAGGACGTACCGCCCGCGGCGGCGCGTCGTGACCAGGCCCGCCTTCTTGAGCACGCCGAGGTGCCGGGACACCTCCGGCGCCGACAGCCCGTGCACCTGCGCCAGCTCACTGGTGGTGTACGCGCTGCGCGCCAGATACCGGCACAGCCGCATCCGCACGGGATGCGACAGCGCCGCCATCCGCAGCGTCAGCTCCTCCACGGACGCGGGCGCGGCGAGCTCCGGCGAACCGACCGGGTAGTGCAGCACCGGCTGCCAGCCGTAGCGGTGCAGCACCATCAGGTGCGGCCAGCCCAGGCTCGTGGGCACCAGCAGCAGGCCGTCCGCGGCCACGCGCGCGTGGCCGTCGGTGAGCTTGTCGACGGTGATCCGCGCGCCCGCCTCGTCGAGCGTCACGACGGGCGAGACCGCCGCCAGCGCCTCGGCCAGCCCCTTGTGGCGCAGCAGCTCCGTCTTGTGCCGGGCATCGGCCGCCAGCTGGTGGCGCAGCCGTGACCAGGTCTCGTCGAAGAACGCCTCGGCGCAGTCCTCCAGGAACCGGCGCAGCCACGCGCGCACGCTCGGCGGATCGTCGAGCAGCCGTCGGGCGAACCGGACCTGCTGCGGGCCCCGGGAGGCAGCCACCTCCAGCGCCCGGCGGCGCCCGGCGGGATCCGACAGGAGGGCCGGTGCCTGCGTGGCGTACGTCAGCACGCACGTGAACTCCATGGCCGCGTCGACGAACTGTTCGTCCGTCAGCTTGTCCAGCTGGTCGAGTTCCGCCACGAGGGTGCCGGCCGGGAGGGCGTCCGGCACCGCCGCGTACGGCAGGAACAGGTCCGAGAACGTCGTCCGCCACAGGAAGTCGGCCTCGCACATCCGGTCGGCCAGGTGCGGCTCCATGCGGGCGGTCACACCGGTCGCCCAGCCCCGCAGGCCGGGGTGGTGGCCCGGCTCGGACAGCGCGTGCAGGGCCATGCCGAGCTCGGCGAGCGGGGAGGGCACGACGGCGACGCACTCGGGCCGTAGGCCCGGGATGTCGATACGTACGCTCATGTCACCATCCTGCATCCCTCCCGGGGGTCGGTGGGCCGGGCGCCTGGTGGGGTGCCGAGTGCGGTTCGGTGGCGGGTGCGGGCCGGTGGGGGCCGGTCGCGCAGTTCCCCGCGCCCCTGAAGGGGCGCTGTTCCCTGCGCCCGCTACCGGGGCGTGGCGGGCAACCGCGTGACGAAGTCCGCGACCGCTTTCCTCACGTCCTCCGGTGTCCACTCCAGGCCCGCCTCCGCCACCGTGACCTCCGTCATCGACAGGCCCGGGCCCTCCTGGGCCCAGAAGCCGGGGAAGAGGTAGGTGCCGGTGTCCTCGGCCTGGCGTACCGCGGTGTCCAGCAGGGTGTCGGGGTCGTAGGGCAGCCAGACCTGGAACTGGTGGGTGTGGGGTTCCCCGGGGTGGACGCGGAACCAGGGGACGCCCGACGCGGCGAAGCCGTCCCGCAGGGCCGTGGCGACCACGCGCGCGTGGCGGACGTAGTCCGGGAGGCGG
Organism: Streptomyces sp. NPDC048278; assembly: GCF_040652195.1. Classification (NCBI taxonomy): domain Bacteria; kingdom Bacillati; phylum Actinomycetota; class Actinomycetes; order Kitasatosporales; family Streptomycetaceae; genus Streptomyces; species Streptomyces sp. NPDC048278. The sequence goes on along the minus strand of NZ_JBEZLP010000018.1, from coordinate 23,330 downwards.
GGCAGTTCGCGGTCCAGGCCGGCCAGGGCCGACAGGGCGGTCGGGAACTGCTGGAAGACCATGCCGCCGTAGCGGTGGCGCCAGGTCTTCGCCTCCTCGACCAGCGTCTTCGGGCCGGCCAGGGCGGCGCCGCCGAAGCCGTCGAGGGACTTGTAGAACGACACGTAGACGCTGTCCGCCAGGTCCGCGATCTCGCGCAGGGTGCGCCCGAAGTGGACGGTGGACTCCCACAGGCGCGCGCCGTCGAAGTGCACCACCGCGTCGCGCTCCCGCGCCGCCTCCACCAGCTCCGTGAGCTCCTCCCAGGAGGGCAGCACGAAACCGGCGTCCCTGAGGGGCAGCTCCAGCATCAGCGCCCCGAAGGGCTCCGGGAAGTCGCGTATCTCCTGGGCGGTGGGGAGCCGGGGCTCACCGGTGACGCGCACGGTGCGCAGGCCGGCCACCTCGCGGAAGGCGTTGCGCTCGTGCAGCTCGGGGTGGGCGAGGGCGTGCAGGGCGACCGTGGGGTTGCCGGTGCGGGCCGCCCAGCACCGCAGGGCGACCTGCTGGGCCATCGTGCCGGTCGGGAAGAACGCGGCGGCCTCCGTGCCCAGCAGGGACGCGACGCGCCGCTCCAGGGCCTCGACGATCCCGTTGCCGTAGATGTCCGACGGTTCGTCCAGGTCGTAGGCCTCGGGGGCCGCCTCCTGGAGCCGCGCGAGCCGTTCGCGGAGCGAGGCACGCGCTCCCCCGCGCGCGAGGATGCGCGTGGCCCCCCGGTAGGCGGTGGTGCGCCGCTCCCGCATCCGGTCCTGCGCCGACAGGGGTTCCTCGGACTGCTCGTCCTGGGCCGTGGCCGTGTCACTCATGCCGTGGATGATGCCGTGGCACCTCGACCGGGGCCCGTCATTTTTTTCCGTACCGGCGGTGTGACCCGTCACCCACAGCCTGTGGACGGCCGATCGGCCCCGGACCGGATAGCGTTAACATGACGAGAAATCGTCCGGTACCCAGAGCGGACTGGAACGGGAAGGCCACCCTCGCGTGAGTACAGTCCAACAGCCAGACCCCAGTGACCGCCCCGCGCGGCTCACCGTCGGCGTTGTCGGAGCCGGCCGGGTGGGCCCTGCGCTGGCCGCGTCCCTGCAGCTCGCCGGGCACCGCCCGGTGGCCGTCTCCGGGGTCTCCGACGCCTCCCGGCGGCGCGCCGAGGCGATGCTGCCCGACGTCCCGGTGGTACCCCCCGCCGAGGTCCTCCAGCGCGCCGAACTGGTCCTGCTGACCGTCCCCGACGACGCCCTGCCCGGCCTGGTCGCCGGCCTCGCCGAGACCGGCGCCGTACGCCCCGGCCAGCTGCTCGTGCACACCTCCGGGCGGTACGGCGCGAAGGTCCTGGACCCGGCCCTGCGCGCGGGCGCGCTGCCGCTGGCCCTGCACCCGGCGATGACCTTCACCGGGACGCCGGTGGACGTACAGCGGCTGGCGGGCTGCTCGTTCGGGGTGACCGCGCCCGAGGAGCTGCGGCTGGCCGCCGAGGCCCTGGTCATCGAGATGGGCGGCGAACCGGAGTGGATCTTCGAGGAGAACCGCCCGCTCTACCACGCGGCCCTCGCCCTCGGCGCCAACCACCTGGTCACCCTGGTCGCCCAGGCGATGGAGCTGCTGCGCACCGCCGGCGTGGAGGCCCCCGACCGGATGCTCGGCCCGCTGCTCGGCGCCGCCCTGGACAACGCCCTGCGCTCCGGTGACGCGGCCCTGACCGGGCCGGTCGCGCGCGGGGACGCGGGCACCGTCGCCGCGCATGTCACGGAGTTGCGCAGGCACGCCCCGCAGGCCGTCGACGGCTACCTGGCGATGGCCCGCGCGACGGCCGACCGGGCGCTCGCGCACGGCCTGCTGAAGCCGGAGCTCGCCGAGGACCTGCTCGGCGTCCTCGCCAACAGTGCCGACGGCGGCGGCAACGGCACGTCCGGCACCAACGGCACGGAGGGGAACCCCCGATGAGCACCGCCCTGCTGCGTACCGCCGACGAACTGCACGCGCGCGTGCGGCACGGCCGCCGCGCCGTCGTGATGACCATGGGCGCCCTGCACGAGGGCCACGCCACCCTGGTCCGTGCCGCGCGCGAGATCGCGGGCCCGGACGGCGAGGTCGTCGTCACGGTCTTCGTCAACCCGCTCCAGTTCGGTGCCGGCGAGGACCTCGACCGCTACCCGCGCACCCTGGAAGCCGACCTGAAGATCGCCGAGCAGGCCGGTGCGGACGTGGTGTTCGCGCCCTCCGCCGACGAGGTCTACCCGGGGGGCGAGCCCCAGGTGCGGGTCACCGCAGGGCCCATGGGCACGCTCCTGGAGGGCGCCTCCCGCCCCGGGCACTTCGACGGCGTCCTCACCGTCGTCGCCAAGCTGCTGCACCTCACCCGGCCCGACGCGGCCCTGTTCGGGCAGAAGGACGCCCAGCAGCTCGCCGTGATCCGGCGCATGGTGCGCGATCTGAACTTCGGCATCGAGATCGTCGGCGTACCGACCGTGCGCGAGGCCGACGGGCTCGCGCTGTCCAGCCGCAACCGCTACCTGTCCACCGACGACCGGCGTACGGCGCTGACGTTGTCCCGCGCGCTGTTCGCCGGCCGCGACCGGCACGCGGCGCAGGAGGCGCTGCGCGCGCGGGCGCTCGAAGTGCCGTCCACGCGGGCGCGCGCCGAGGCGCTCAGCGCCATAGGCGAGTCCCGCGCCGCCGCCGACGCGCACGCCGTCGCCAAGGCCGTGCCGAACGCCGCCGCGGCGGTCCGCGCCGCCGCCCGCCAGGTCCTGGACGAGGCCGTCCACTACGACCCGCCGCTCGAACTGGACTACCTCGCCCTGGTCGACCCGTCCGACTTCACCGAGATCGACGACGACTTCACCGGAGAGGCCGTCCTCGCCGTCGCCGCCCGGGTCGGCACGACCCGGCTGATCGACAACCTTCCGCTCACCTTCGGAACCCTCGGAGCCGCCTCGTGACCAGCACAGGCACCAGCAGCACAGGCACCAGCACCGGCATACGACTGCACGCGCCCGCCCCCGGGTGGAGCATCTCGGCGGACGTGGTCGTCGTCGGGTCCGGGGTGGCCGGCCTGACCGCGGCCCTGCGCTGCCAGGCCGCCGGGCTCACCACGGTCGTCGTCACCAAGGCCCGCCTGGACGACGGCTCCACCCGCTGGGCGCAGGGCGGCATCGCCGCCGCCCTCGGCGAGGGCGACACGCCCGAGCAGCACCTCGCGGACACCCTGGTGGCGGGTGCCGGCCTCTGCGACGAGGACGCGGTACGGATCCTCGTCACCGAGGGCCCCGGCGCGGTGGGACGGCTCATCGACACCGGCGCCATCTTCGACGAGTCCGCCGAGGGCGGCCTCGACCTCACCCGCGAGGGCGGCCACCACCGGCGCCGGATCGCGCACGCGGGCGGCGACGCCACCGGCGCCGAGGTCTCCCGGGCCCTCGTGGAGGCGGTACGCGCGCGTGGCCTGCGCACCTTCGAGAACGCGCTCGTCCTGGACCTGCTGACCGACGCCGAGGGCCGTACGGCCGGTGTCACCCTGCACGTCATGGGCGAGGGCCAGCACGACGGCGTGGGCGCCGTGCACGCCCCCGCGGTCGTCCTCGCCACCGGCGGCATGGGCCAGGTGTTCTCCGCGACCACCAACCCGTCGGTGTCGACCGGCGACGGCGTGGCGCTGGCCCTGCGGGCCGGCGCGGAGGTCAGCGACCTGGAGTTCGTGCAGTTCCACCCGACCGTGCTCTTCCTCGGCGCCGACGCGGAGGGCCAGCAGCCGCTGGTCTCCGAGGCGGTGCGCGGCGAGGGCGCCCACGTGGTCGACGCCGACGGCGTGCGCTTCATGGTGGGGCAGCACGAACTGGCCGAACTGGCGCCCCGGGACGTCGTCGCCAAGGGCATCATGCGGCGCATGCAGGAGCAGGACGCCGAGCACATGTACCTCGACGCCCGGCACTTCGGCGCCGACATGTGGGAGCACCGCTTCCCGACCATCCTGGCCGCCTGCCGGGCCAACGGCATCGACCCGGTCACCGAGCCCATCCCGATAGCGCCCGCCGCGCACTACGCCTCGGGGGGCGTGCGCACCGACGCGCGCGGGCGCACGACCGTCCCCGGGCTCTACGCGTGCGGCGAGGTCGCGTGCACCGGCGTGCACGGTGCGAACCGGCTCGCCTCCAACTCCCTCCTCGAAGGCCTCGTCTACGCCGAGCGGATCGCCGCCGACATCACGGCGGCCCGCGCGGAGCACGGCCTGCACGCGCGCGTGCCCGCACCGGTCCCGCACCCCGAGAAGCCCGCGCACCCGCTGCTCGCCCCCGAGGCCCGCTTCGCCATCCAGCGGACGATGACCGAGGGCGCCGGCGTGCTGCGCTCCGAGGAGTCCCTGGCCAGGGCCGCCGCGCAGCTCCAGCGGCTGCACACGGACGCCCGTGACGCCCTGGACGAGAACGGCAAGACCGCCGAGCCCGGCGTCGACACCTGGGAGGCCACCAACCTCCTGTGCGTCGCGCGCGTGCTCGTCGAGGCGGCCCGCCGCCGCGAGGAGACCCGCGGCTGCCACTGGCGCGAGGACCACGCCGACCGCGACGACGCCCGATGGGGGCGCCACATCGTCGTACGGCTGAATCCCGACCGCACGCTGGCCGTCGGCACCACCGACACCGCAGACTTCCCCCCTACCCGGCCGCACCAGCCACACCAGGAGCAGTGACAGACGTGAGCACCAACGACCTTCCCCTCGCCGACGGCGGCGGCTGCGGCGACGGCTGTGCCTGTGGCGCCGAGGGCTATGAGGGGGCCGCAGAATACGCAGTGTGCGGGCTGGACCCCGCGCTCGCCGAACTGCTGGCCGCCGCCGGGCTCGACCCCGTCGAGGTCGAGGACATCGCCAACGTGGCGATCCAGGAGGACCTGGCGGGCGGCGTGGACGTGACGACCGTCGCGACCATCCCCGAGGACGCGGTCGCGACCGGCGACTTCGTCGCGCGCGAGGCCGGTGTCGTCGCGGGCCTCCGGGTCGCCGAGGCCGTGGTCTCCGTGGTCTGCACCGACGAGTTCGAGGTCGAACGGCACGTCGAGGACGGCGACCGGGTCGAGGCCGGACAGCCGCTGCTGTCGATCACCACGCGCACCCGCGACCTGCTCACCGCCGAGCGCAGCGCGCTGAACCTGCTGTGCCGGATGTCCGGCATCGCGACCGCCACGCGCGCGTGGGCGGACGCCCTGGACGGCACCCGGGCACGCGTGCGGGACACCCGCAAGACCACCGCGGGGCTCCGGGCCCTGGAGAAGTTCGCGGTGCGCAGCGGCGGCGGCGCCAACCACCGCATGTCGCTCTCCGACGCGGCCCTGGTCAAGGACAACCACGTGGTCGCCGCCGGCGGCGTCGCCCAGGCCTTCAAGGCGGTCCGGGAGGCGTTCCCCGAGCTGGCGATCGAGGTCGAGGTCGACACCCTGCACCAGCTGCGCGAGGTGGTCGACGCGGGCGCCGACCTGATCCTGCTGGACAACTTCACGCCGATGGAGTGCGAGGAGGCCGTCGCGATCGTCGACGGGCGCGCGCTCCTGGAGGCGTCCGGGCGGCTCACGCTGGACAACGCGCGGGCGTACGCCGACACCGGCGTGGACTTCCTGGCCGTCGGCGCCCTCACCCACTCCTCGCCGATCCTGGACATCGGCCTGGACCTGCGCGACGCGGAGTGACCCGATGCTCCTCACGATCGACGTCGGCAACACGCACACCGTCCTCGGGCTCTTCGACGGCGAGGACATCGTCGAGCACTGGCGCATCTCCACGGACGCGCGCCGTACCGCCGACGAGCTGGCGGTGCTCCTCCAGGGCCTGATGGGCATGCACCCGCTGCTCGGCGACGAGCTCGGCGACGGCATCGACGGGATCGCGATCTGCGCGACCGTGCCGAGCGTGCTGCACGAGCTGCGCGAGGTCACCCGGCGGTACTACGGCGACGTGCCGGCGGTGCTGGTGGAACCGGGGGTGAAGACCGGGGTGCCGATCCTCACCGACAACCCCAAGGAGGTCGGCGCCGACCGGATCATCAACGCGGTCGCCGCCGTCGAGCTGTTCGGCGGGCCGGCGATCGTCGTCGACTTCGGGACGGCCACGACCTTCGACGCGGTGTCCGCGCGCGGGGAGTACGTCGGGGGTGTGATCGCGCCCGGCATCGAGATCTCCGTGGAGGCGCTGGGCGTCAGGGGCGCCCAGCTGCGGAAGATCGAGGTGGCCCGGCCGCGGAGCGTGATCGGCAAGAACACGGTGGAGGCCATGCAGGCGGGCATCGTGTACGGGTTCGCCGGGCAGGTCGACGGGGTGGTCGGCCGGATGGCGCGGGAGCTCGCGGACGATCCCGACGACGTGACGGTGATCGCCACCGGTGGGCTGGCGCCCATGGTCCTTGGGGAGTCGTCGGTGATCGACGAGCACGAGCCGTGGCTGACGCTGGTGGGGCTGCGGCTGGTGTACGAGCGGAACGTGTCGCGGATGTGACGGGTGGTGGGGGTGGCCGCCTTCGGGGGCTGCCGCCCCCGGACCCCCGCTTCGGCCTTCGGCCTCGTCCTCAAACGCCGGACGGGCTGAAGGGGGTGCGGACCGGCCTTCGTCCTCAAACAGAGTCCAGGTGGGTGGCCGTGTCGCGCCACGCCCCGCCCCCTATGTCGAGTTTGTCTGATTTACGCGTATCTTCGGTCCATGCCCACGCCATACGGATCCCGCGGCGGCATGGCGTTCGGTGCGGAGGAGCTGCGTGTGCTCCGCCGTGCTCTCGCCCTCGCCCTTCACCCCGGTCCCGTCTCCGCCGAGGACGTCAAGGACTGTCATCGGCTCGCCGAGTCGCTCGACGAGGCGATCGGCGAGGGGGCCCGGCTGCGTGCCTTCCTGGTGGCCGATCTGGCCCGCTACCGTGCCGCTCTGCCGGGGGCCGGCGCCGGATACCTCGCCCTCCTGGAGGAGGCGCTGGGGGCCGGGCACCGGCCCACCCCGGACGACCTCGCCGCGCTGCGGGCGCTGCGCGGGGACGCCGGTGCCGCGGCTCTGCTCGTCCGCTGCCAGGACCTCGCCGAGCGCGACGTGCGGGCCCGGCTCGCCCAGGGTGCGCGGAAGGTACCGGCGCCGGCCGTTCCGGCCTCCAGGGTCCGGCTGACGGCCCTGCCGGGCGGGGTGGCCGACGAGCCGGAGAAGAAGCCCAAGGAGAAGCCCGCGGAGCGGCCCGCCCCGCGGCCCGCCGCTCCCGAGCCCGCCACGCCGAAGCGGCCCATCCCCACGCCGGGCGAGGTCTTCCCGCGCCGCCGGCCCCCTGCGGCACCGCCGGCCGGGCCCCCGCAGCAACTCGCCGCGGGCTGAGAAAACGGCAGCTGGCGGGGGGTTGTGGAGTGGTTCGCCCACCCCGCCCCTTTCGCCCGGTACTCCGTGGCTACTCTGGACCCATGGACTACGTCTCCGCGCTCATTCCTCCGGTCGTCATGGCCGTCTTCTTCATCGGCCTGGTCCGGGTGATCGTGAAGACCCAGGGCGGGGCCGCCAAGGCCAAGGAGGACGCCGCCGTCGATGCGGCCTTCGCGGAGAACGCCCGCCGGACCGCCGTCTCCAAGACCGACGGCGTCTGAGGGCCGGGCCGCACCCGCCACGGCGTACCGCACTTTCCGAGTCGTACGCCCTTTTTGTTCGTCTTTGTCGGTGAACGTGCACGTCCGGCACGCCATTACCGGGATCTCCCACTATTGTTCTGAGCTGTGCCTCGCCCATTGGGAGAACTCGAAGACGCGGTCATGACGCGGGTGTGGAAGTGGAACCGCCCGGTGACCGTTCGAGAAGTCCTGGAAGACCTTCAGCAGGAACGGTCCATCGCGTACACCACGGTGATGACCGTTTTGGACAATCTCCATCAGAAGGGCTGGGTCCGGCGGGAGGCCGAAGGGCGCGCCTATCGATATGAGGCCGTCTCGACCCGGGCCGCCTACGCCGCCGCCCTGATGAACGACGCGTGGTCGCAGAGCGACAACCCGGCCGCCGCACTCGTCGCCTTCTTCGGGATGATGAGCGACGAACAGCGCCAGGCCCTGCAGGACGCGGTACGCATCGTGCAGGGTCCGGATAGCCGGGAACGGCACGAAGAGAGGGAAGAGCGGGAAGCTCCGCAAGAGGAGAACCCCGGCTCCGTCGCGGACGCCGGCGGGCGATAGCGTCCGCTCATGTCAGCGACGCGCCCCGAAGTCACCGCAAAAGCCATCACCGTCCGGCGGGCCCGGACCAGCGATGTCCCGGCCGTGCGCCGCCTCCTCGACGTGTACGTGCGCGACCGCATCCTGCTCGACAAAGCCATGGTGACGCTTTACGAGGACATCCAGGAGTTCTGGGTCGCGGAACGCGACGACAACGCCGAGGTGGTCGGCTGCGGCGCACTGCACGTGATGTGGGAAGACCTCGCGGAAGTGCGCACTCTCGCGGTGAACCGGGGCCTCAAGGGCGCCGGTGTCGGTCATCAGTTGCTGGAGAAGTTGCTGGAGACCGCACGTTGGCTTGGTGTTCGCCGTGTTTTCTGTCTGACCTTCGAAGTCGAGTTCTTCGGGAAGCACGGCTTCGTGGAGATCGGCGAGACACCCGTGGACACCGATGTCTACGCGGAGCTGCTGCGTTCCTATGACGAGGGAGTCGCGGAGTTCCTCGGACTCGAACGAGTGAAACCGAACACCTTGGGCAACAGCCGGATGCTTCTGCATCTGTGATCGCCGAGAGGGATGGCGAGAGCGATGGCGGCGGACAAGGGTCATCGGGGCGGGAGATCGGACCGCTATTCCAGGATCGCCCCTTGCCCAGGTGCCCTATGTCCGAAACGCGCATGTTTCCGCGTGGGAGCGGGCCCCTCGGCCTCTCCCAGGGGTTTGTGTTTTTCCCGCAAAAGCGGTTTGCTTTCCGACGTACTGCAGTACTGCATATAACAGGGGGCGGCGAAACGGCGGGCGCCGCAGACCCCGGCCCTGAAGTTATCGATGAAAGGAAATCCGGTGGCACAGAAGGTTCAGGTCCTTCTTGTCGACGACCTCGACGGCGGCGAGGCGGACGAGACCGTGACGTTCGCGTTGGACGGCAAGACGTACGAGATCGACCTCACGACCGCCAATGCGGACAAGCTGCGCGGCCTTCTCGACCCGTATGTCAAGGGCGGCCGGCGTACCGGTGGCCGTGCTTCGGGCGGACGCGGAAAGGCCCGTGCGGCTTCCGGCGGCAGCCAGGACACCGCGCAGATTCGCGCGTGGGCCAAGGAGAACGGTTACGACGTCAACGACCGCGGCCGTGTTCCGGCGACGATCCGCCAGGCCTACGAGGACGCGAACGCCTGACCGTTCTCCGGCCCGCGGCCCACGCGCCGCAGCCGGACCCGGTGGCACTCCGTGGCCACCGTGTTCACCAGCCGTACGAGATCGGGGGCGTTCCCGACGCCCCCCATGGCCGACAGCGTCGGCAGCGAGGCCTCGACCTCGCACCCCGACTCGGGGGGCCGCAACCAGGCGGCGGCCCCCTGTACGGGCCCGGCCGGGCCGGGCCGTGCCGGAGCGTCCATCGCGCCTCCGGCGCCCAGCGCCCGCAGATCGAGTCCGAGGGCCGGTGCGCCCCACTCCAGCCAGGCCAGCAGCCCCGGCAGCTCCTCCGCGCTGCCCGCCGCCACCAGCAGCCGCATCCTGTCGCCCTGAAGGGCCACCGGAGAGCCCGGCGCCAGGTGCCCGAGCGCCCGCACCCCCGCCCGCGCCGGCACCTCCAGCACGTCGAAACGCACACCCGTGACCAGCCGTAGCGGCTCTCCGGGCACCGCGGGCACCGTTGCCCACCCCAGATCGTTCTCGTACCAGTGCCGGACCGTGCCGGAAGCGGAATCGAACGGGCGACGGGGGTGAGGGACCGTTGAAGCGGCCAGAGGTGCTGTGCCAGCCATGCCAGGCGCAACCGTCCGGAGGCCGCCGGAGTTACGCTGGGTGTCCGTACGACTGCGAACGGTCCCCGAAGGACGGGTGTGCGGAGGTCCGGAGGGACGCAAGGTTGTTCGCCCGTAGCGGAGGGACCGGGGGCACACGGCATGGACTGTCAGTAGCTGCGGGTAAGACATTCCTAGTGGGAGGGGGCGACACGCAGGCGAGACCGTCTCACGTTCGCCATCGGCGTACTGGCGGAAGGGGTAACTGCCTGGCCTGCGGGAACATCGTCTCGCACCATCGGGTTGGAGCAGATGTCGGCGTTCGGGGTCAGGAGGCCATCGACGGTGTCGGCAGTTGGAATGAGCGGTCCCCGCTTGCGGGACTAAGCTGCGGAAGGACAGGGAGGGGAAGTTCCCCCCACTGCCTGACCGCTCTGAGGAGCGATTAACGATGTTCGAGAGGTTCACCGACCGCGCGCGGCGGGTTGTCGTCCTGGCTCAGGAAGAAGCCCGGATGCTCAACCACAACTACATCGGCACCGAGCACATCCTCCTGGGCCTGATCCACGAGGGTGAGGGTGTCGCCGCCAAGGCCCTTGAGAGCCTCGGGATTTCGCTCGAGGCGGTCCGCCAGCAGGTGGAGGAGATCATCGGCCAGGGCCAGCAGGCCCCGTCCGGGCACATCCCCTTCACCCCCCGTGCCAAGAAGGTCCTGGAGCTGTCGCTCCGGGAGGCCCTTCAGCTCGGCCACAACTACATCGGCACGGAGCACATCCTGCTCGGCCTGATCCGTGAGGGCGAGGGCGTCGCCGCCCAGGTCCTGGTCAAGCTGGGCGCTGATCTCAACCGGGTGCGGCAGCAGGTCATCCAGCTGCTCTCCGGCTACCAGGGCAAGGAGACCGCCACCGCGGGCGGCCCTGCCGAGGGCACCCCCTCGACGTCCCTGGTCCTCGACCAGTTCGGCCGGAACCTCACCCAGGCCGCTCGTGAGTCCAAGCTCGACCCGGTCATCGGGCGCGAGAAGGAGATCGAGCGGGTCATGCAGGTGCTGTCCCGCCGTACCAAGAACAACCCGGTCCTGATCGGTGAGCCCGGCGTCGGCAAGACCGCCGTCGTCGAGGGCCTCGCCCAGGCCATCGTCAAGGGCGAGGTGCCCGAGACCCTCAAGGACAAGCACCTCTACACCCTCGACCTCGGCGCCCTGGTCGCCGGCTCCCGCTACCGCGGTGACTTCGAGGAGCGCCTGAAGAAGGTGCTCAAGGAGATCCGCACCCGCGGCGACATCATCCTGTTCATCGACGAGCTGCACACGCTGGTCGGTGCGGGTGCCGCCGAGGGCGCCATCGACGCCGCTTCGATCCTGAAGCCGATGCTGGCCCGCGGTGAGCTGCAGACCATCGGTGCCACCACCCTGGACGAGTACCGCAAGCACCTGGAGAAGGACGCGGCCCTCGAGCGCCGCTTCCAGCCCATCCAGGTCGCCGAGCCGTCCCTGCCGCACACGATCGAGATCCTCAAGGGTCTGCGTGACCGGTACGAGGCCCACCACCGGGTCTCCATCACGGACGAGGCGCTGGTCCAGGCCGCCACCCTGGCCGACCGGTACATCTCGGACCGCTTCCTGCCGGACAAGGCGATCGACCTGATCGACGAGGCCGGTTCCCGGATGCGCATCCGCCGGATGACCGCGCCGCCGGACCTGCGCGAGTTCGACGAGAAGATCGCCGCCGTCCGCCGGGACAAGGAGTCCGCGATCGACTCGCAGGACTTCGAGAAGGCCGCCTCCCTCCGCGACAAGGAGAAGCAGCTCCTGGCCGCCAAGGCCAAGCGGGAGAAGGAGTGGAAGGCCGGCGACATGGACGTCGTCGCCGAGGTCGACGGCGAGCTGATCGCCGAGGTCCTCGCCACGGCCACCGGCATCCCGGTCTTCAAGCTGACCGAGGAGGAGTCCTCGCGTCTGCTGCGCATGGAGGACGAGCTCCACAAGCGGGTCATCGGCCAGGTCGACGCCGTCAAGGCGCTGTCGAAGGCGATCCGCCGTACGCGTGCCGGTCTGAAGGACCCGAAGCGCCCCGGTGGCTCGTTCATCTTCGCCGGCCCGTCCGGTGTCGGTAAGACCGAGCTGTCCAAGGCCCTCGCTGAGTTCCTCTTCGGTGACGAGGACGCGCTGATCTCCCTCGACATGTCGGAGTTCAGCGAGAAGCACACAGTGTCGCGGCTCTTCGGCTCGCCCCCCGGCTACGTGGGCTACGAGGAGGGCGGCCAGCTGACCGAGAAGGTCCGCCGCAAGCCGTTCTCCGTCGTCCTCTTCGACGAGGTGGAGAAGGCCCACCCGGACATCTTCAACAGCCTGCTGCAGATCCTGGAGGACGGTCGCCTGACCGACTCCCAGGGCCGGGTCGTGGACTTCAAGAACACGGTCATCATCATGACGACCAACCTCGGCACCCGGGACATCTCCAAGGGCTTCAACCTGGGCTTCGCGGCCACGGGTGACACGAAGTCCAACTACGAGCGCATGAAGAACAAGGTCCAGGACGAGCTCAAGCAGCACTTCCGGCCCGAGTTCCTCAACCGCGTCGACGACGTGGTCGTCTTCCCGCAGCTGACGCAGGAGGACATCCTGCGGATCGTCGACCTGATGGTCGGCAAGGTGGACGAGCGCCTCAAGGACCGGGACATGGGCATCGAGCTCTCCCAGTCCGCCAAGGAACTGCTGTCCAAGAAGGGCTACGACCCGGTGCTGGGCGCGCGTCCGCTGCGTCGCACGATCCAGCGCGAGATCGAGGACACGCTCTCGGAGAAGATCCTCTTCGGCGAGCTGCGCCCCGGTCACATCGTGGTCGTCGACACGGAGGGCGAGGGCGACACCAAGACCTTCACCTTCCGCGGCGAGGAGAAGTCGGCCCTGCCCGACGTCCCGCCGATCGAGCAGGCGGCCGGCGGAGCCGGTCCGAACCTGAGCAAGGAGGCGTAAGCCTCGGGGCCGCGGGCCCGAAGCCGAAGGAAACGGGGCCGGTGCTTTCAGCACCGGCCCCGTTTCAGCGTTTCACCCGGGTGACGTTCGCCTCCGGAAAGTGCTCCGAAACGAGGTCTGGGGAGAAGACGTGCCCCGGCATGTTCTGCAGGATCACGGAGCGCACCGCAGGCAGCCGACGTGCCAGGACGGAGAAGTCCTCGGTGCCGAGCAGCCCGGGGACGCGCAGTACCCGGACGCCGGAGAGTTCCGGCATGTGCTCGACGGACAGCGGCAGCTCTCGGAGGATCCGCGCGTTCAGGTGCAGGCGCTCCATCCTGGGCAGTGCGGCGACCGCCTGCCAGTCGGCCGCCGACAGTTCCCTCGTCAGCGGTCCGAGGCTGAGGTCGGTGAGGCTTTCCCAGTGCTCCAGGCCCCGCAGGCCGGTGCGGTCGGTGCTGTTCCGGCCGAGGAACAGGAATTCCAGCTCGGCCCCGACGGGCAGGACGTCGGTGAGGCTCTCGCCCGGCAGCTCCTGCTCCACGGTGAGCCGGGTCAGCGAGCGCAGTGCCCCGAGGCCGGTGACATCGGCGACCTGTCCGCAGACGAGCTCGTCCAGCGGGAGTTCCGCGAGCCGGTCCAGGTCCCGCACCTCGGGGCAGCGGGCCAGGTGCAGCCTGCGCAGGGACCCGAAGCGCGGCAGCGCGCCCAGGTCGGTGAGGACCAGGTTGTCCCGCAGGTCCAGGTAGACCAGGACCTCCGGCTCGGTCACGGCGGCCAGGATCTGCCCGGCGGAGTGCGCGCCCAGGAACGCGAGACCCTGCCAGGGCCGCATCCTGGCCAGCGCCGTCCGCTGCTCGGCGGACTCGCAGCGCACGAAGAGCTGGTCCCGGTCCAGGTGGTCCAGCACCTCCGACGCGTAGGTCACGGTGTCGAAGCGGCTCCAGGTCCCCGCGAGCTGCCGGCGCACCTCCAGATCGGGATGTCCGCGGAACCGGCGCAGCACCCCGAGGGCACCCTCCGGCTCCTCGGCGCCGAGCACCGATGCGGTGATGGTGACGCCCAGCGCCTCCTGCCGGGTCAGCCCCTCGGGTCCCGGCAGCAGCTCCAGCACCAGCGGCCCCGCCTCCGCCAGCGCCTTCGCGTCCTCGGCGGTCGGTGGCGGGATCAGCTCCGCCGCCCGCCGTTCCACCTCCGCCCGCACGCCCGCGTCCAGCGCCGCCGCGTGCTCCAGGCAGGCCAGCGCCAGCAGGGTCAGCCGGGGGACCTCCCGCGCGAGCAACTGCCGGAGCAGAGCGGCCCGTTCCCGGGGCCGGGCATGGGCCACGGCCATCCGGATCACGTCTTCCCACTGGGTGTCGTCCGCGTGGCCGGCGAGGACGTCCAGGTGGCCCTCCTCCACCGCGTAGCGTGCGCCCAGGTAGTCCTGGAAGGTGCGGTGCACGAAGTCCAGGACGCCGTCGGCGGGCCGGCGGACCATGCCGCTGCGCAGGAGCAGGGTGCGCAGCACGGTCGGCGCGTCCCGGCCGCCGGGCAGCGCGACGGACGGCAGACAGCGGTCCACGATCGCCTCGGCCGTCTCCAGGTCCATCTCGGTACGGCCGCTCAGCACCAGCGCGTAGGCGAGGCGCTGGAGCAGCTCCAGCTGGGCCTCCTCGCCCAGCTCGACCTCGTCCACGGATCCCATGCCGCGCTCCCGGTCCCGGCGCGCCAGCAGCATCGCGAGGGCGGCGTCGTACAACTCCTTGCGGCCGGTGGGGAGGTAGCCGCGGCGTTCGCGGTGCAGGGCGCAGATCAGGCCGCACATGAGGGGGTTGGTGGCGAGCCGGGCCAGGTCGCGTTTGGTGCGCAGGGAGTCGAGGAGCGGGCCCTCGAACTCCGGGGCGCGGGCCGCCGTGTGCCAGCGGTGGACGAAGGTCGCCACGTCCGTGCGGCGCATGGGGGCGAGGGTCAGTTCGCCGAAGCCCTCCGGGGCGAGCCAGTCGGAGCGGACCGCGGTGGGGCGGGAGGTCAGCAGCCAGCGGTTGCCCGGGAAGGCGTGGAGGAGGGAGCCCAGCCAGTCCCGGGCGCGGTTGCGGTCGGCGTCGGGGATCTCGTCCAGGCCGTCCACGAGGACCAGGGCGCGGCCGGCCGCCAGGACGCGTTCCGCCCAGCCCTCGGGTGCGGTCAGCGGGCTGCCGACCGCGGTCAGGAAGGCGGCGGGCGCGGGGAAGGCGCCGGCGCCGCGGATCAGGGTGCGCAGCGGGAGGACGTACGGGATGTGCGTGCCCTCGCGGGCCGCCGTCACCGCCACCCACTGGACCAGCGTCGTCTTGCCGGAGCCCGCGTCGCCGCGCAGCAGGACGCGGTCGTGGGCGAGCAGGGCCTCCTCGGCGGGCAGCTGACGGGTGAGGGGGGTGTCTCCCGAGGCGGAGCCCTCGTCGGCGGCCGTCGCCTCCAGGCTCAGATAGGCCACTTCGAGCGGCCAGCGGTCGGGGGAGTCCCGCAGGTCGATGCCGTAGATGGTGATGTGGTTGTGGCGTTCGGCGACGTGGGCGCGGTAGCGGCGCTCGAACGCGGTGTCGGCGGCGCCGGGGCGCGGTGAGCGGGCGAGCAGCTCGTCGACCTTGGCGATGAGTTCGGCATGGGCCCGGGCCTGTTCCACCAGGGTGCGGGTCACAAAGGTGGAGCGGCGGGTGAAGAACTCCAGGATCTGCAGGCAGGCCCACTCGGTCGCGGAGTCCAGGAAGTGGCAGGCGTCGGAGGAGAGGCCGTCGGGCGCGGGCGCCGCGCGCTTGAGCTTCGCGGCCAGTTCGAGGTGGCCCAGCCGGACCGCCTGCACGTCGTCCATGTCGAGATCGCCGAGCGCGAGCAGTCTGCGGGCCAGCGCGTCGGCGACGGCGACCTGTTCCCTGGTCCGGAAGGGCGGCTCACCGGGTGAGTCGACCGCCTGCCGGACCAGGTGCTCGGCGAGCTTGTGCACGTCCTTCTCGACCAGCGCGCGCTTCTCGCCGCGGAAGGACACCAGGCTCTTCAGCCGCACCGGCCTGTCCACCAGCCCCGCGCCCGGCCCGTCCGCCACGAAGAGCTTCTTCAGCAGCGGGCCCATCAGGCTCGACACCAGCTTGCCGCCGAGTACCGCCGGCTCCATCCGCCCACCCCCGTGAATTCCGCGAACAGAGCGAGCCTAGCGGTGGGTTACGACAACTGACCGTTGTAGTCGGGCAGCTTGAACGTCTTGTCGGCGTGGCCGCCCGAGAGGTCGGTGGCGCTGTTGCCGATGTTCGCGATGATGTCGTAGCCCTTGTTCTCGATGTCGACGCGCTGGGCGGTCTTGTAGGCGGCGACGTCCTTGAACAGGTCGAGGAAGCCGCGGACGTAGAGGCCGGAGACCTGGTAGCCGTCGTGTTCGAGGTTGTACTCGGTGGGGAGGTAGATGATCCCCGGGCGGGCCGTGACGAAGAACAGCGAGACGCCGTGTTCCTGGGCGTACTTGGCGACGTTCAGGACCGGCTTGTTGGCCGGCTGGGGGTAGCTGAAGCCGAAGTCGGTCTCCAGCGTGGTGTTGTCGATGTCGAAGACGATCGCCTGCTTCTCGCCGGGCTTCGCGGCGGCGATCCTGCTCTTCAGGTAGGGCAGCGCCTGGTCCATCACGGACTGGCAGTCCTGCTGCCAGGTGGCGTAGTCGACCGTGGTGGAGCTGCTCTCCGTCGCGGCCTGGGCCGGCGCGGCCATACCCGCGAGCGCGGCCACGGAGACGGCGGTGACGGCTGTGCGGCGGATCCAGGTGCCTGTGGTCATCGGTGTGGGGTGTCCTCTCACGTCCGTACGCGTACCTGATGGCAGGTGCATGATCTGTGGCCCGGGTGGCGCGAGGGGAACCACGGGGTTACTGGAGGGTAATCCCGGCTGAGAGGCCGGTCACACGGCGTGGGCCGGGGACGTCACTCGTGGTTGCCGCAGGGACATCACTCGTGGTTGCCGCGCCGGGCCCCCTCGGCGACCCGTACCGACACGCCGGGGAAGAGCTCGGTCAGCAGCCCGCTGTCCTTGCGGGGGTCGTAGCCCGGTCGCAGCAGGAGGCGCAGTACGCGCAGCGCAGGGAAGACGGGCGGCAGGGACCTCAACTGCCGTTCCGTGCCGAGGTCGTAGATGTGCAGAGTGGTGATCCGGGGGAGGACGAGACCGGCCTGCGCGGAGACGGCCACATGCTGGGCCGACAGCCCGGCCTTGGTGAGCAGCGGCAGTTCGGCCAGGCCGGCGAGGAAGACCTCGGGCTGGCATTCGGTGACGTACAGCGTCTCCAGCCGCGGGAAGCGGGCCAGGACCGACAGGTCCCGGACGGTGCCGCGCAGGTCGAGCCGGGTCAGCCGGTCCGGGTCCAGATGGGCCGCCAGGTCCTCCGGGGCGAAGTCGCCCTCCAGCTGCATCCAGCGGCGACCGCCCATCGCGCGGACGGCCGCGAGTTCGGCGGCGGAGTGCGCGACCAGGTACAGGTCGTCGTGGCGGAGCCGGGCGATCACCTCCCGCCCGTACACCTCCGTGTCGAACCGGTGCCAGGAGCCCGAGAGCTGCTTGCGGACCCGCCAGGAGGCGTGGCCGGCGAACTCCGCGAGGTAGGGGATCGCCGTGTCGGTGCCGATCAGCGAGGCGGTGATGACGCACAGGTGGGCCGCCTCGGCGGCGCCGTCGCCCGCGCGGGTCTCTTCCCCGGAGGAGACGAGCTGCTCGGGGGCGGGCAGGAAGTCGAGGATGAGCGGGCCGACGGCGGCCAGTTCGTAGGCGGACTCCAGGTCGGCCGGGGGCACCAGCCCGGCGACACCGTTCTCGATGGCGGTGCGCACCGACGGGTCCAGCTCGGTGGCCTGCTCCAGGCAGGACGCGGCGAGCAGCAGGGCGCGCGGGGAGTCCGCGCGGAGCAACTCGCCCAGGATCTGACCGCGGTCGCGCGGCCGGCCCTGCGCCACCGCCATGCGGATGACGTCCTCCCACTGGTCGTCGGCGGCATGTTTGTGGACCATCCCGAAGGTGCCCTCGTCGAGCAGGGCCCGCGCGCCCAGGAAGTCCTGGAAGGTGCGGTGGCAGAAGTCGATGGTGTCGGTGGACGGGGCGCGCAGCAGGCCGCTGCGGTTCAGCAGGTGGGCCAGCACCGTGTCGGCGTCGCCGAGCGCGGACGCTTCGGGCAGGGCGGGCAGCGCCTTCTCGATCTCGGCGACGGCCCGCTCGCGGGCCATCTCGGTCCGGCCGTCCTTGATGAGCCAGTACGCCAGCCGCTGCAGGATCTGCAACTGCGGTTCCTCCCGCAGTTCCGGGCTGGGCATCCCGCGCTCCCGGTCGCGGCGGGCGAGCAGCATGGTGAGGGCGGCCTCGTACAGCTCCTTGCGGCCGAGCGGGAGGAAGCCGCGGCGGTCGCGGTGGAGGGCGCAGATCAGCCCGCACATGAGGGGGTTGGTGGCGAGCCGGCCGAGATCGGGTTTCGCGCGCACGGCATGGATCAGCTGGGCCTGGTACCGGTCGAGGTCGTCGTCCTCCCCCGGTGCGGCCGGCCGGGCGGCGGTGTGCCAGCGGCGGACGAAGGAGACCACGTCCTCCGGCCGCATCGGGGACAGCACCAGTTCGGTGAAGGCCGCGTCGGCCAGCCAGTCCTCCCTGACGGCCGAGGGCCGTGAGGTGACCAGCCAGCGGTTGCCCGGATAGGCGTCGACCAGGTCCACCAGCCAGGCCCGGGCAAGCGCCCGCTCGGCCTCGGGTACCTCGTCGATCCCGTCGACGAGGACCAGCCCCCGGCCGGCGGTCAGGACGCGTGCCTCCCAGCCGGCCGGCTGCTCCCCGGCGATCGCCGCGCCCACGGTGTCGAGGAAGTGCCGGGGCGCGGGCAGCCGTCCCCCGTGCCGGGTCAGGGACCGCAGCGGCAGGACGAAGGGGATCCGGTCGCGCAGATACGTCATGCGCCCGCTGTCGCCGGCGGGGCGGGCGGCGGAGACCGCCAGCCACTGGATGAGGGTGGTCTTGCCCGATCCGGCCTCCCCCCGCAGCATGATGCGCTCGTGGTCGGCCAGCGCCTCGTCCGCCGGGAGCGGGATGCGGGAGGTCTGGTGCAGGGCGGCCAGGGAGGCGGTGCGGTGGACGGCGTGTTCGATGGTGGCCCTGGCCTGGTGGACGCGCTCCCGAGCGGCCTGGCTCAGGCCCGTGGTCGCCGCCTGCCGTAACGCGCTCTCCGCCGCGATGAGGGTCCGTTCCGCGTTCCGCCGGGCCGTGTCGAAATAGACGATCTCCTCGGCCAGGCTACTGGGCGCGGTCGCCTGGAGGCTCAGGTACGCGGCATCCAGTGGCCAGCGGCCGGGTGAGTTGATCAGGTCGATGCCGTAGATGAACAGCTTGCTGTGCTTCTTGGCGATGTACGCGAGGTAGCGGCGCTCGAACGCGCTGTCGCGCCCGTCCTGGCGGGGGGTGCGGGCGATCAGCTCGTCGACCCGGGAGATCAGTTCGGCCTGGCCGCGGACCTGTTCCACCAGGGTGCGGGCGACAAAGGAGGAGCGCCGGGTGAAGAAGTCGATCACATGCACGCAGGCCCACTCGGTGGCCGAACGCAGGAAGTACCCGGCGTCGGCGGAGAGCTCTTCCGCCGGGGCCCGGCGCAGGAGTTCCCGGGCGAGCTCGCTGTGGCCGAGGCGGACCGCCTGGACGTCGTCCATGTCGAGGCTGCCGAGCGCGAGCAGGGTACGGGCGAGGGCGTCGGCGACGGCTGTCTCCTCGTCGGCCGGGAAGGGGCGCTCCCCCGGGGACCGGAGGGCCTCGCGGACGAGGACGCCGGCGATCTTGTGCACGTCCGGTTCGGTCAGCGTGCGTTTCTCACCCCGGAAGGACACCAGGGCGGACACCCGCACGGGCCGTTCCACCAGGCCGGCGCCGGCCGCGTCACGGACGAAGAGACGCTTGACCAGCGGAGCGACAAGGCTCGACGCGAGTTTCGTGCCGAGTACCGCCGGATCCATCCGCGCCCACCCCCGTAGTCGTGCGAATGCCGGTCAGCGTAGTGCCCGTCACATTTCGGCGGATGTGGATCGCGGGGACCGGTGACATACCGCACGGGGGAAACGGCCCTTACCAAGAGGGATAGTAGGGGGCTATTTCGGACAGGAAGGGACTTTTGTCGCGAGTTCGCGGGCGGGGTGCCGAGGTCGGGGCGGGGTTGGCCGTCCGGGAGGAGTCTGTCAAGAAACAGTCAATCCCTGGTCTCGTTACTAACAAGCCTCGTAGACGCGGGGGGTTGGGCGAAGGCCCGCCTCCGGGTTACCAAGGGATGCCCCGTTCGGTGGCCGCCCCCTGTGGGCCGGTGCCGGAGGGGGGTCCTGTCGCCTACTCCACGAGGTTCCGATGTCCCTGCGCGCCGCTCTCCGTTCCCCCCGTACGTCCTCGCTCCGCAAGCGGGCCGCCGTTCTGGCCGCCGGCATCGGGGTCACGGCCGTGGTGGGATCCGGGCTCGCGTCGGCCGCCACCTCCAGCGCCGCGGCCTGGGTCGACCCGGTGAAGAAGTACTCGCTCTCCGCGTCCTTCAACCAGGCCGGCGGCATGTGGGCCGCCCGGCACAGCGGTCAGGACTTCGCGGTGCCGAGCGGCACCGAGGTCGTCGCGGCGCACGGCGGCACCGTCGTCAAGGCCGGCGGCAACGGCGCCGGTGACGGCCCCGCGTACGGCAACGCCATCGTCGTCAAGCACGGCAACGGGCAGTACTCGCAGTACGCCCACCTGTCCCGCATCGACGTCAGGGTCGGCCAGGTCGTCAAGACCGGTCAGCACATCGCCCGCTCCGGCAACACCGGCAACTCCTCCGGCCCGCACCTGCACTTCGAGATCCGTACGACCCCGAACTACGGCTCCGCGATCGACCCCGTCGCCTTCCTGCGCGCCAAGGGCGTGACCCTCTAAGGGGCGGTCACGCGGGGTGTGAGCCCCGGTGGGCCTGGGTGACCAGGTCCACGGCGACCTCCAGGACCGCCTCGCGCTTCTCCCGGGGGTCGCCCTCGATGTCCTGGATGACGAACATGCCGGCGTGCAGCGTGAAGAGCGCGCTGATGCAGCGGATCTGGTCGGCCAGGGCCGCGTCCGGGTCGATGATGATGTTCCGCAGGCCGCGCATCCGGTCCTTGAAGGTGTCGCCGATCTGCAGCTCCCGGACCGTCGCCTGGTTCTCCTGCATGAACCGGAACAGCGGCCCGGCGTCGCTCAGCGCCTGGTGGTAGCGCCGTACGATCTCCTGCTTGGTCTCCAGGGTGTGCGGCTGGCCCTTGCCCCACTCGATCAGGTCCTCGATCGGCTGCGTCAGGTCCTGGAAGACGCTGACCAGGATCTCTTCCTTGGTCTTGAAGTGGTAGTACAGGGCCGCCTTGGTCACGTCGAGGTGCTCGGCGATCTCCCGCAGGGAGGTCTTCTCGTAGCCCTGCTCGGCGAAGAGTTCGAGCGCCACGTCCTGGATGCGCTGGCGGGTGTTCCCGCGGCGCTGCTGCTTGGTGCCGTCCATGGTGACGCTCATCCTCTTACTCCTCGCACTCCCGCGAAAACTTGCTTGCCGCCCGGCTAGTAAACTTACTTGACGCCCGGCTAGCAACGGGTCTAACTTCCGAGTGTACTGAACTAGCCGGGCGGCAAGTAAGTAGCTGTCGCCAGGGGGAGTGGGAGAGATGGCGGACACCCAGGCGGCCGAGACCGGCCAGGAAACCCAGGAAAAGCAGGAAACACCGGGGGCGACCGGGGCACCGGCAGCGGCCGAGGCGCCGCAGAAGGAGCCCAGGAGCGTACGGGTCGTGATGCTCGCGCTCATGGTCGCGATGATGCTCGCGATGCTCGACAACATGATCGTGGGCACGGCGATGCCGACCATCGTCGGCGAGCTGGGCGGCCTGGAGCACCTGTCGTGGGTCGTGACCGCCTACACCCTCGCCACCGCGGCGTCCACCCCGCTCTGGGGCAAGCTCGGTGACATGTACGGGCGCAAGGGCGCCTTCATGACCTCCATAGTCATCTTCCTGATCGGCTCCGCGCTCAGCGGCATGGCCCAGGACATGGGCCAGCTGATCGGGTTCCGCGCGATCCAGGGCCTCGGCGCCGGCGGCCTGATGGTCGGCGTCATGGCGATCATCGGCGACCTCGTGCCGCCCCGCGAGCGCGGCAAGTACCAGGGCATGATGGCCGGCGTCATGGCGCTCGCCATGATCGGCGGCCCGCTGGTCGGCGGCACCATCACCGACAACTGGGGCTGGCGCTGGGCCTTCTACATCAACCTGCCGCTCGGCGTGGTCGCGCTGGCCGCCATCAGCGCCGTACTGCACCTGCCGAAGAAGCGGAGCAAGACGCGCATCGACTACCTCGGCGCCGGTCTGCTGACCCTCGGCATCACCTCGATCGTGCTGGTCACCACCTGGGGCGGCTCGCAGTACGCCTGGACGTCCGCGCGGATCATGGAACTGATCGCCATCGGCGTCGTCGCCCTGATCGGCTTCGTCTTCTGGCAGACCAAGGCCGCCGAGCCGGTCCTGCCGCTGCACATCTTCCGCAGCCGCAACTTCACCCTGATGTCGATCATCGGCTTCATCGTGGGCTTCGTGATGTTCGGCGCCACGCTGTTCCTGCCGCTGTACCAGCAGTCCGTGCAGGGCGCGTCCGCCACCAACTCCGGTCTGCTGCTGCTCCCGATGCTCGGCGCGATGCTGGTGACCTCGATGGTCGCCGGCCGGGTCACCACCAGCACCGGCCGCTACAAGATCTTCCCGCTCGCCGGCGGTGTGCTGCTCACCATCGGCCTGTACCTGCTGTCCACCATGGACACCGACACCACCCGGTTCATGTCCGGCGTGTACATGGCCGTCGTCGGCCTCGGCATGGGCTGTCTGATGCAGATCACCATGCTGGTCGCGCAGAACAGCGTGGAGATGAAGGACATGGGCGTCGCGTCCTCGTCCACCACCCTGTTCCGGACGCTCGGCTCCTCCTTCGGTGTCGCCATCATGGGCGCGATCTTCAACAACCGGGTCCAGGACGTCATGGCCGAGCGGGCCGGCTCGCTGGGCTCCAAGATCACCGAGCAGTCGGCGCAGCTGGACGCGAAGAGCCTGGCGAAGCTGCCGGCGGCGGCGCGCGAGGCGTACCAGCACGCGGTGTCGGCCGGTACCCACTCGGCCTTCCTGCTCGGCGCCGTGATCGCGGTGCTGGTGCTGGTGGCCGCGGTCTTCGTGAAGGAGGTCCCGCTGCGGGGCGGGCCGCAGAAGGCGGACGAGGCGGCACCGATGCCGGCGGTCGAGGCCATCTGAGACCAGGTGTGACCGATTGCGACCGGTTGTGACCGGTTGCGGGGGCCCGGGGGCAGCCGACCAGGGCCACCAGTCGACGGGGTTGTCGGCGTGCTGGAGGAGGTACGGGGACGTCTCATGGGCCAGTCGGTTCACCCTCCCACTCTCCCA